>NZ_JACHVQ010000005.1 GCF_014190805.1 Flexivirga oryzae
TCGATCGACGTCGCGCGGTGGTACGACGAGCGGGACGCGTGGTCGCCGGAACGCATCGCCGACCACAACGCGCGGATGGCGCTGCGCATGGCGGGAGCCGGCCTCGGCTCCGCCGCTGCCGAGGCGGACCGGCCCCCGCACTCCTCGGACGGGTGACCTCGTCACCACCAGTGGTCCAGTTCGCACCACGTGAACGGTGAATACGGGCAATTGTGCACATGTCCCGGTCCAGTCGTGGCTCCCAGACTGGTTCTCACCACAACGCGGCAACGCACAAGGAGCACGCAGATGAGACGTAGCAAGGTCAGCGGCAAGGTCGCCGCCATCACGGGAGCCGGTTCGGGCATCGGCCGCGCCCTCGCCGTCGAACTCGCCCGCCGTGGTGCGTCCGTCGCCATCAGCGACCTCGACGAGACGGGCCTGGCGGAGACGGCGTCCTTGCTGGATGGCCCGTCCCACACGTCCGTCGTCGATGTCAGCGCCCGGGACGCGGTGCTGTCGTGGGCCGACGAGGTGAAGGGACGTTTCGGCCGGGTCAACCAGATCTACAACAACGCCGGCATCGCGTGGAACCGCCACGTGCTGGACAGCAAGTGGGCGGACTACGAACGCGTCCTCGCGGTCAACCTCAACGGGGTCATCCATGGCACCCATGCCTTCCTGCCGCACCTCGTCGCCTCGGGCGATGGCGCTGTCGTCAACGTCTCCAGCATCAACGGCGTCATCAGCCAGCCCGGACTGTCGCAGTACTGCGCAGCGAAGTTCGGCGTCCGCGGGTTCACCGAAGCGCTCCGCACCGAGATGATCCTCACCGGGCAGCCCGTCCACGTCAGCGTCGTGCATCCCGGTGGGGTCGCCACCGCGATCTCGTCGAGTGCAACGCGAATCGCCGAGGAAGCGGGTGAGGAACTCACCGCCGGCCAGCGCGCCCGGGAGCGCATCTACCGGGAGAAACTTCTTCGGATGCCACCCTCGAAGGCGGCCCGCATCATCGTCGATGGCGTCGAGCGGGCGAAACCGCGCATCCGCGTCGGCGGGGACGCGGTCGTGCTCGACCTGATGACGCGCCTGGCACCCGGATTCGCCACCTACCTCACCGTGCCGCTCGAGCGGAAGCTGTTCGGGCCGGCCTCCGGGATCGAGGAGGCAGTCGCAGCCGGGCCCTCGGTCAACGTGTCGCTCCCGGACTGACGGGGTTCGTACCGGGTCCGACCCGCGCAACGCGTGGTTCAGCGGTAATTGGTGAACTGCAGCGCGACATCCAGGTCCGCCGCCTTGAGCAGCCGCTGGACCTCCTGCAGGTCGTCGCGCGACTTGCTGGTCACCCGCAACTCGTCGCCCTCGATGCGCGACTTGACCGATTTCGGGCCTTCGTCGCGGATGATCTTGGAGATCTTCTTGGCGTTCTCCTGGCTGATGCCGTTCTTGAGCGTCGCCTCCAGGCGGTAGTCCTTGCCGGACAACTGCGGCTCGCCGTCGTGCGAGAGTTCCAGCGACTTCAGTGAGACGCCGCGCTTGACCAGCTTGGTCTGGAAGACGTCGAGCACTGCGAGCGTGCGCTCCTCGGAGTTGGCCTTCATGACGATCTTCTCGCCGGACCACTCCAGCACTGCGCCCACGTTGCGGAAGTCGTAGCGGGTGGAGATCTCCTTGGCCGCCTGGTTCAGCGCGTTGCTGACCTCCTGCTTGTCGGTCTTGCTGACGATGTCGAATGACGAGTCGGCCATGATCTCCAGCTCCTTCGGGCGAGTACGGTGCTCGCCCGAGTATGCCGCGCCCTCACGGGTATGCCGCCCGCGGGACGCCGATTGGCCCGCGCCGCCCGATGCTTGTTATCCTCGTCCACGCACCACGCCAGGTTGCCCGAGCGGCCAATGGGAGCGGACTGTAAATCCGTCGCGAAAGCTACCTAGGTTCGAATCCTAGACCTGGCACCACCTGACGAAGGGCCCCGGCGAATCAGCCGGGGCCCTTCGTCGTGCCCCGGACCGGATCGCTGCGGGTTCGGCTGCGTCCGGGGTTCGCAGAGGTTACGTTGGAGGCGCCATGAGCATCGACGAACAACGCGAGGACGCCGGCGGAGGTGTGCCTGCGGAGCCGCTGATCCTGCACCCGGAGCAGGAGGTCACCTTCGGTCAGGTGCGCGCGATCGGTCAGCGGATGCAGCGGTTCATGCTCGAGTACGAGTTCGCGCTGAGCGAGGTCGAGACCAAGATCACCATCCTCAGCGACGAATTCCGGCGGATGCACGACTACAACCCGATCGAGCACGTCTCCAGCCGGGTGAAGACCATCGACAGCCTGGTCGAGAAGCTGGACCGCAGGGGCGTCCCCGCCGAACTCGAGGCGATCCGCGAACAGATCACCGACATCGCCGGGATCCGGGTGACCTGCAGTTTCGTGGGCGACGCCTACATGCTGTTCGACCTGCTCACCCGGCAGGAGGACGTCACGGTCCGGATCGTCAAGGACTACATCGCGCAGCCGAAACCCAACGGCTACAAGAGCCTGCACGCGATCGTCGACATACCCGTGTTCCTGTCCACCGGGAAGGTCCTGGTGCCGGTCGAGATCCAGTTCCGAACGATCGCCATGGACTTCTGGGCGAGCCTGGAGCACAAGATCTACTACAAGTACGACCAGGACGTCCCCGCCGCGCTCCTCGCCGAACTGAAGGACGCCGCCGACGTCGCCGACGCACTCGACACCACGATGGATCGGCTGCACAAGCGGGTCCGTGGCGCCGACTCCGCACCGGGCCGAACGGCCGAGGCTCCGGAACCACGTCGGCCGTCATACGGCGATCAGGGCGATGCCGGCCAGGACGACCACCGCTCCGGCGAACTTGCGCGCCGGTGCCGGCTCGTGGAAGAGCTTCCACGCCAACAACGAGCCCACGACGATGCTCGACTCGCGTGCCGGCGCGACCAGCGCCACCGACGTCGTGGTCATCGCCTGCAGCACTAGGACGTACGCGAGCGGTGACAGCAGCGCGACGCACAGCGTCTCCCGCCAGTGCGCACGCAGCACGTACCGCAGCTCGGCCCGACGGCCGCGCAGCCCGGGCACCATGAGCCCGGCCTGCCAGGCGGTGCCGAGCCAGAAGTAGGGGATCGGCAGCAGCGCGAGGTGGGTCATCGCGTGGTCGTCCCACAGGGTGTATGCCGCAATGGCGAGCCCGGTCGCGGCACCCCACCGGACACCCCGCCAGGCCGGGGCCGCGTGCAGCTGCGGGGCGTCGGCCGACCGGGCCGACGCGACGACGGCGACACCGGCCACGATCACGAAACCACCCGCGACGGCAACGGCTCCGGGCCGATCGGCCAGCACCACAATGGCGAACAGCATGGTGATCAGTGGCCCGGTGCCGCGCGCCACCGGGTAGACCACGCTCAGGTCCGCCTTGCGGTAACCGGTCTGCAGCGTGAGCCCGTACACGATGTGTAGCGCACCCGAGAGCAGGCTCGCCAACAGCAGGGTCCGGGTGAGTCCGTCACCGCTGACGAGCAGCACCGCGATGCCGAGCGGTGACCAGAGGAGCGCCGAGAGCAGCGAGTAGGAGAAGACGAAGGCGTAGCTTCCACCACCGACCCGTTTCGCCGCGATGTTCCACACGGCGTGCAGGACCGCGGCCGTGAGGACGAGGCTCAGTGCGGTGGCAGACATCCCGAAGACGCTATCGAAGCGCCACCGCCCTCACCGCCGCGGGAATGATCGCAGCGTCGTCGGGCTTGAAGGACCACATGGGCGTTCCGGCCGTCACGGAGCCGCGGCCGCTCGCGATGAGCGAGCCGGCCGGGCGGCGGCTGCTCGCGACGACCGTGCTCGGGTCCGGCATGGGCTTCCTCGACGGCACGATCGCCAACGTCGCGCTTCCGCACATTGGCGACGACCTGGGCGCCGACCTGGCCGGGCTGCAGTGGGTGGTCAACGGCTACACGTTGTCGCTGGCATCGCTGATCCTGCTGGGTGGGTCGCTCGGAGACCGCCTCGGCAGAAAGCGGGTGTACGCCTGGGGGGTAGCCGGTTTCGCCGTCGCATCGGTTCTGGTCGCGGTGAGCCCCACGATCGGGATGCTGGTGCTCGCCAGGATCCTGCAGGGCGTCGCCGCTGCCGCACTGACTCCCGGATCGCTCGCGTTGATCCAGTCGTCGTTCCGCCAGGAGGACCGGATGCGCGCCGTCGGCGCGTGGACCGGCACCCTCGGCATCGCCACCGCGGGTGGACCGGTGGTCGGCGGTTGGCTGGTGGGCATCGACTGGCGGCTCGCGTTCTGGATCAACGTGCCGCTGGCGGTGATCGTCCTCGTGCTGTTGCGTTCCGCGCCGGAGAGTCGTGATCCGCACAAGATGGCTGAAATCGACTGGCGGGCAGTCGTGCTCGCGCCGATCGCGCTTGCGGGACTGACGTGGGGGCTGACGGCGTGGCCGGACTCCGGTGCGTCCGCGACGACGGTGCTGTCCCTGGTGGTGGGTGTCGTGGCCGGTATGGCGTTCGTGGTCGCCGAGCTGCGCGAATCGCATCCGATGGTGCCGCCGGCGCTCTTCGCGTCGCGGGACTTCTCGGTCATCAACGTCGTGACGCTCTTCGTCTATGCGGCGTTGTCCGGATCGATGCTCTTCCTGGCGATCTTCCTGCAGGTGAGCGCCGGATGGTCGCCGCTCGAGGCCGGTGCGGCCACCGTCCCGATCTCGGTGTTGATGTTCTTCCTCGCCTCCCGATTCGGTGCGTTGGCAACGAAGTTCGGTCCGAGGTCGCTCATGGTCGGTGGGGCAGCGGTGCTCGCTGCCGGCTTCGCGTCGCTGGCGTTCGCGCCGAACGACGCGTCATACCTGACCCAGATCCTGCCGGGCGTGGTCGTCATCGGCCTCGGCCTGTCGATCCTGGTCGCACCGCTGACCGGCACCGTCCTTGCCGCGGTGCCGGACAGTCAGTCCGGTCTCGCGAGCGGCATCAACAACGCGGTCTCGCGCACCGCGAGCCTCATCGCCGTCGCGGTGCTGCCGCTGCTGACCGGACTGAGCGGTACGGCCTACCAGAACCCGGAAGCCGTCGGGGACGCCTACCGTGCGTCCATGTGGTGGTGCGTCGCACTCGTCCTCGTCGGCGGCGGGCTCACGCTGGTCGGGCTGCGCCGCCGATCGGGCGCACCGACCGGCGCAACCTGACCAGCTGCCTGGTGCGCGACAAGATCTGCGGCCGGGTGATCCGCTCCGCGCGTTCGTCCGCCGGAGGGCGCCGGTTGGCGACATACTCAGCCCATGAGGTGGTACTGGGGGATGCTGCTGGCGATCGCGTTGATCGTGGCGGTGCCGATCGGCGCGCTCTGGTTGTGGGGCCGGCCGCGGGCGCACTTGGCGTTGCCGACGGCGGCAACGCCACCGGCCGAGGTGGTGCGCACCTATGCGCGGGCGATGAACGCACGCGACTTCGGTGCCTGCAAACACATGGGTGTCGGGGACGCCGGTGACCCGGTGGCCGATTGGAGCACCCTGCACGGGCCACAGATCCTCGACCTGAAGATCGACGGCGTCAGCAGGGTCATGTCGGGTCCGAAAGCCGCGAAACGCCAGTACGACCGGGGGCTGAAACGCTGGAACGAGGTCGTCGAGGTCGACACGACGGAGACACTGAAGAACTTCGACGGCACGCCCGACCCCGAGCCGGGCCACGTGTTCTCCTTCGTACTCGTCCGGCACGATGCGTCGCAGCCCTGGCGCATCTACTCCGCCGGCGAGGGCTGAGATCGGGGGACCTCACGTTTCGGCCGCCCGCCACGACTACCAGGTGATGAAGCAACCATTCGAGAATGCGATCGACGCACACGGGCCCACCGTGTTGCGGGTATGTCGTGCCGTCCTCGGCGCGACCGTGGACGCCGATGACGCCTGGTCGGAGACCTTCGTCGCGGCGCTGCGGGCGTGGCCGGAGCTGCCCGAGCACACCAACGTCGAGGCGTGGCTGGTGCGCGTGGCGCATCGCAAGGCGATCGACGTCGTCCGCGCGAACAGACGGCACGCGGTGCCCACCGACGAGCTGCCCGCCACGGCGCCCAGCACGGAAGGGGTGCCGCACGACGGAGACCCCGACCTGTGGTCGGCCGTGGCGGCGCTGCCCGAGCGACAGCGACTCGCGGTGGCTTACCACTACGTGGGTGGCCTGACGCACGGCGACACCGCGGAACTGATCGGTGGTACGGCCGACGCCGTCCGCCGGGCCGCGGCCGACGGCATCAGGGCGCTGCGGAAGACCTACGCATCGAGCGCAACTCAGGAAGGAAAACGATGAACACCCACGACAACCCGGCGCTCGACCTGGCGAGCGCACTGCCGGTGCACACCGACGAACTCGACTTGCTGCGCAGCCGATTGGCCGAGCGAGCAGGTCACGACGGGCTGCTCGACGTCGCCTACCGCACGATCGACACACCCCTGGGCCCGCTCCTCCTCGCCGCGACCGACCGCGGCCTGGTGCGGGTGGCCTACGAGCGAGAGGAGTTCGAGCAGGTGCTCGACACCATCGCCCGACGGGTCAGCCCGCGCATCCTGCGCACCCCTGCGCGTCTGGACGAGGTGGCCCGCGAACTCGACGAGTACTTCGCCGGGCACCGCCGGACCTTCGACCTGGCGCTGGACCACTCGCTGTCGGCGGGGTTCCGCGCGGAGGTGCACCGCAACCTGCCGACGATCGGCTACGGCCGCACGGCGTCGTACGGCGAGGTCGCGGCGCTGGTCGGCCGGCCCCGAGCGGTGCGCGCGGTGGGCACGGCGTGCGCGACGAACCCCCTGCCGATCGTGGTCCCGTGCCACCGGGTCGTCCGCAGCGACGGCTCGCTCGGCGGTTACGTCGGGGGAGTTGAGGCCAAGACGACGCTGCTGACCCTGGAAGGAGCCGCCTGATGAACCACTGGCAGCGCCGGGTCGACGGCGGCGACTGGGGCGGCATCGCAGCCGAGCTCGACGAGTACGGCGGTGCGCTGCTCCCGCAACTCCTCGACCCCGAAGAGGCGGCGCGGATCCGTGCGTTGTACCCACGCGACGAGCTGTTCCGCAGCACGGTCAACATGGGTCGGCACCGGTTCGGGGACGGCGAATACCGTTACTTCGCAACGCCGTACCCGAAGCCGATCGAGCGGCTGAAGCAGGCGCTGTACCCGCACCTGCTGCCGATCGCTCGTGACTGGTGGACCAGGCTCGGCCGCGAACCGGTGTGGCCGGACACGCTCGATGAGTGGCTGGCGCAGTGCCACGCCGCCGGACAGACGAAGTCGACGGCGATCCTGCTGAGGTATGGCGCGCAGGACTGGAACGCACTGCACCGAGACCTGTACGGCGACCTGGTGTTCCCGCTCCAGGTCGTGATCAATCTCAACGATCCGGGGGTCGACCACACCGGCGGCGAGTTCCTGCTCCTGGAACAGCGGCCGCGCGCCCAATCACGCGGCACCGCAACGTTGCTGCCGCACGGCCATGGATACGTCTTCACGACCCGGGACCGGCCGGTGCGGTCCGCGCGGGGCTGGTCGGCGGCGCCGGTGCGACACGGGGTCTCCGCCATACGATCCGGCGAGCGACACACCCTGGCCCTGGTGTTCCACGATGCCGCCTGAGCAGCAGGACCGGACGGCTTCCGGTGCCGGGGGGTTCACGCTGCTCGGCCCGGACCGGGTGCCCTACCGCTCGGACACTCCCGGGCTGCTCGGCGGCAACGGACGCCTGCACATCTACGGCCGGCTGGACTGCCCGTCCGCGCTGCGCGCCCTCGGGAAGGGCTACGCAAGGCACCGGGTCTTCTTCGCCGACGAGTCCACCGCGATCGCGGCCGGCTACCGGCCGTGCGGAAACTGTCTGCGGGAGAAGTACCGGGTGTGGAAGGCGGCGTCCCGGACGGCGATCCCCAGCGATTCCTCACCCGCGGGTGACAGCCTGAACGGATGAGCACCGTCACGGTCCTGCTCGTGGCCGGGTGGGCGATCTTCTGGCTGTACTGGCTGTTCGCCGCCTTCTCGATGAAGCGGGGTCACGTGCCTTGGTCCCGCGAGCTGGGCATCCGGGTCGTGGTCGCGGGTGTGGTGATCGTCCTCTACCGGTTGGGGGTCTTCCGGCACTACGACCGCAACACCGAACTGTGGCGCGGCGTTCTCGGGTTGGTGCTGCTGGCGATCGGGCTCGGATTCGCCGTCTGGGCGCGCCTGCACATCGGCCGGAACTGGGGAATGCCGATGACGCAGCACCAGGAACCCGAGCTCGTGACGAGCGGTCCGTATCGGCGGGTGCGTCATCCCATCTACTCCGGGCTCCTGCTCGGAGTGGTCGGGACCGCCGTCGCGCTGAGCTGGACGTGGCTGATCGCCGCGGCGCTCGCCGGGATCTATTTCGTCTACAGCGCGACCGTGGAGGAGCACTATCTCGCGAAGCAGTTCCCGGACACCTACCCCGCGTACCGGCACTCGACCAAGATGCTCGTGCCGTACGTCTTCTGAGCGGACCGACCTGCTGAAACCGTGCCACGCCTCGGTGAAATCGCCGCGAAACCACGGTGAAAGCGGCCGTTCCTAGCGTTCTGCGCAGACCGATCGTCCCCGCAGACCCCAGGAGGCAGCCATGACGGACACCCTCGTCGCCCCGGAAACACCCACCGAACCACCCAGCACCCGCACCTACCCCTCGATCCGCGCCGCGTGGATCCCGCTGGCCGCACTGTGCCTGGCCTTCTTCGTCGAGATGGTCGACAACACCCTGCTGTCGATCGCCCTGCCGACCATCGGCCGCGACCTCGGCAGCGGTACCACCGCGCTGCAGTGGGTCACCAGCGCCTACTCGCTGACCTTCGGCGGCCTGCTGCTGACCGCCGGCTCGGTCGCCGACCGATTCGGCCGGCGCCGGGTGCTGCTCGCCGGGCTCGGCCTCTTCGGGCTGCTCAGCCTCGGCGTCATACTCGTGCGCTCCACCGGCGAACTCATCGCGCTGCGCGCCGCGCTCGGGGTCGCGGCGGCCGCCATGGCACCGATCACCAACTCGCTGGTCTTCCGCCTCTTCGACAAGCAGGAGCTGCGGATGCGGGCGATGACGGTGATGATCGTCGTCGGCATGTCCGGCTTCATCCTCGGTCCGCTACTCGGCGGCACCGCGCTGGCCCACGTCGCGTGGCAGTGGCTACTGCTGGTCAACGCACCCATCGCCCTGGTCGCCTGCCTCGGGGTCTGGCGCGGCGTCGCCGCCGACCGGCGCGAGGACCTCACCGACGACCGGCTCGACCTGCCGGGCGCGGCGCTGAGCATCACGATGATCGGCCTCGCGTGCTACTCGCTCACCAGCGGCGTCGACCACGGCTGGCTCTCCGCGCTCACCCTCGGCTCCATCGCGGGCGCCGTGCTCGCCGCTGTCGCCTGGGTATGGCGCGAGCGCACCGGCAAGGCACCCATGCTCGACCTGTCCGTCCTGTCCAACGGCACCGTCCGCGGCGCGATCATCGCGCAGATCGGCACCGCGATCGCCATGGCCGCAGTGATGTTCGGGCTGATCCTGCACTTCCAGTACGCCTACGGGTGGAGCCCGGTGCGGGCCGGCCTGGCGAACCTGCCGATGATCGTCACGATGCTGCTCGCGACCCCGCTGCCGGAGTGGCTCGGCAAGCGGTTCGGCCATCGCAGCGCGTGCCTGGTCGGCGCCGCCTGCCTCGCCGGCTCGCTGGCGGGTATGGCGTGGGGCGTCGAGCACGGGTATGTCGCCATCGCGATCTCGATGGTCGTGATGACCGTCGGCCTGCGCACGGTCATGACCATCTGCGCGGTGGCGCTCGTCGACGCGATGCCGGAGAACCGCACCTCGATCGGCACCGCCCTCAACGACACCGCGCAGGAGGTCGGCACCAGCGTCGGCACCGCGATCGTCGGCACCCTCATCGCCGCACTCGTCACCGCAACGCTCCCGGCGGGTGTGTGGAGCAGCGACCTGGTGGCCTCGTTCTTCCACGGTGAGCGGATCACCTACGCGATCCTGGCCGCCGTCGTCGGCTGCATCGCGGCCGTCGGTGCCCTCACACTCACCGACTCGCACAGCGTCGAGGAGAACTGAGCGGCGACGATCGCCGGTGCTGCCAGGTGGCGGGTGTCCGGCGGGGTCGGTCCCGCCGGGGAATCCAAGGTAGGCTTGATCCCGGTCGGCAGTTGTTCCTTCACGTCTTGAGCGCGCTGGATGCATGCAGCGCTCGACGCAAAGGCACCGACGAGTCCATGTCGGAAGCTCGCAACGTCGATGTGTGGCCCCGAGATTCGCGCACCGTGTGCGACTCGGAAGAAACCTGGAGGGAATCGCCAACATGGCAACAGGCACCGTCAAGTGGTTCAACGCAGAAAAGGGCTTCGGCTTCATCGCACCGGAGGATGGCAGCCCGGACGTCTTCGTCCACTTCTCTGCGATCAGTGGCAGCGGCTACCGCTCGCTGGACGAGAACCAGCGCGTGGAGTTCGACTCGACGCAGGGTCAGAAGGGCCCGCAGGCCGAGAACGTTCGCCCGCTCTGATCGGCTGAAGCACCGAGAACGGGCGCACCCGGGACTGTCCCGGGTGCGCCCGTTCTGCATGCTCAGCACGCCTCGTCGCGCGCACACCGCAGGATCAGATAGCGCGGCACCTCCGCCGCCGGCTCGATCACCGCCACGAGGCGAAGCCCGGCCCGCAGCACAGGTCGTCGATGTCCATCAGGGCCATGTTCGAGACCACACCGTCGAACGGTTCGCCGTCCCACCAGTCGGTGGTGGTCGCGTCCCCGTGGCGGTAACGCACGCTGCCCGTGGCGGCATGCCGGAGCATCTCCGCTGACGCGTCGACCGCGGTGACATCGGCGCCGCGTTCGGCGAGTGCCCGGCTCACCGCGCCGACGCCGCACGCCAGGTCCAGGACACGCCGGCCGGTCAGGTCGTCGGGCAGGTACGGGAGACAGACCGGGACCCAGTCCCGGGTGGCGTCGGCGTACCACGGGGCGACCGCGTCATACCGAGTCTGCATGCGCCGAGCCTACGGCGGCTCGCCCCGGTGTGATCCGTGGTGGCTCAGACGATCTCGATCTCACAGGTGACGCCGGGCGCCCTGCTGAGGCGAGCATCAGCGGTGATCAACGGAATCCCCAGCCGGGTGGCGAGGGCGACGTGGAGCGCGTCGTAGAAACTCACATTTGCCCGCAACTCCCAGGCAAGGTCGGCGAGTGGCCCAGTGTGGGGGTAGCGGTGTTCGATCAAGGCGCCGGCGGCCTGCAGGGCGGCCGTCGCTTCCGCCCCGCTGATCCGCCCGGACAGCTCATGGCGGCGCAGGACGTTGCCGACCTCGGCGTCGATCAGGTGCGGTGCGTGCAAGCGGAGGCCGGGCAGCCGTTCCCGCAGCCGGTCGGCAGCGTCCGTCTTGCCGACCAGAGCCATGACCAATGCGGACGCGTCGAGCGCACAGTCGGTCACCGGCGCTCGTCGGCGAGGTCGGCCAGGACGGACTCCCTGGTGGCTCCAGGGGTGTCGCTCTCGGCGCGAACCTGCTCCATCCGCGCCAGGATCTCCTCGGTGGTCGGCCGGTTTGCCAGATCCACGACGGCATCGCGCATGTAGGACTGGATCGAGCGCCCTGAAGCACGTGCGCGCTTGCGGATCACCTCGTAGACGTCCTCGGGGATCTCGCGGATCTGGATCGTGGCCATAGCGCTATTTTAGCGCTACAGCGCTAATCTCGATAGCGACGCCGTGCGTGCGGCGCGTAGGCGAACCAGCCGTAGCTCGCACCCGGCGCCACCCCGGGAGTCGGCCCCTCGACGGGTGCACCGTCCTCGTCGTCCGTGTCGTCGGCCTCGTGGTCGCCGAGCCCGAGCAGCGAGCGCGTCACCGACTGGGACTGATCCAGCAGGTCGTCCAGAGCGGTGTGTATGTCGTGCGCCGACACCCGGTCCGCGCGCCCTTCCTCGGCGGCGGCCAGGACGGCCCGGCGGATCAGCTCCTTCAGGAACGACGCGGTCACCCCGTCGGTGCGGTCGACAACCCGCGCACGGTCGTCCTCGGGTAACCCGGCGAGGACGTCAGCGCCATACAGCTCCAGCAGTCTCGCCCGGGCCGGTCCGTCGGGCCGGGCGATCTCGACGGCGACGTCGACCCGCCCCGGTCGCTGCACCAACGCCCGCTCGAGGACCTCGGCCCGGTTGGTGGTGAGGACGAAGAGCAGGTCACTGTCGGCGGCCGACCCGTCCATGGCCTCCAGCAGTGCGAAGAGCACCGGATTGTGCTGCCCGTACTCCCGGTCCTCGGCGACGAGGTCCACATCCTCCAGCACGACCACGCTGGGCGCGAGCTCCCGGGCCAGCCCGGCGACCGCGCTCACCGAGTGCAGCGCCTCGCCCTGCAACAGCAGGCGGGTCGCGTCGGGGCGCCGGCCGATCAGGTAGCGCACGGTGTGCGTCTTGCCGGTGCCCGGAGGCCCGAAGAGCAGGAGCCCGCGCTTGAGGTGCTGCCCGGCGTCGCGCAGCGTCTGCGCGTGGGCGGTGATACCCAGCGCGTGCCGGTCGACGCGGCCGAGCACCTCCTCCGGCAGGATCACGTCCTCGCGTGCCACCGGCGGAAGTTGCACGAAGGACAGCGAGAGACCGCCCATCCGATTGCTCTCCACCACGATGGACTGCCCGCGAAAGACGTTGAGCTCGCTGCGAAGCCGATCGATGTCGGACAGCAGCGCCTGCGCCGCCCCGGTGTCGACCCCGGCGACCTCGATGCGCACGTCGGGCTCCTCGTGCGGCTGCGGGCCGTTCACCAGCAGGGCGTACGTGCCGCACGGGTCGCGGACGAGCAACAGCGCACGCTTCCAGCAGGCGAGGGTCTGCCCGGGCCCGCTCGCCAGGTCGATGACGTCGGGCGACCCGGTACGCAGGGGTGGTAGGCCGTCACCGGAGAGCAGCTCACCGAGCCCGAAGCTGGAGAAATGGCGTGGTGACGACAATCCGACGACGGTGACTTCGCGGCCGTCCTGCCGGCGCCACACATCCAGGGCCCGCTGCAGGTTGACGTGCTCGACGGGGCTCCACTCGCGACTGATCACCGAATGGTCGGTGCCGCCCAGGTGCTCGTGCAGCTGGTCGATCACCGGTGGATTGCGGCGTTCGGACACCTCCTGTGTCCACTCCATGAAGGCCTGGAAGTCGCGCGCGAACTGCTGCGCCTGCTGCTGTTGATCCCCCGTCATTCCCGCAGCATAGGCCCAGCCGCCGTCACCGCACGATGGGCGCCGTGATCAGCTCGTCGGGCACACCGAGTGCGTCGACGAGGGTCGTCACCTGCGGCCGCAGCTCCTGGCACAGGGCGTTCACCGCGGCCGTGACGGCGCGGCTGCGGCCGGTGGTGAGCCGGCCGTGCTCGAGGAACCACGCCTTGTCCTGCTCGATCGAGCCGAGGGCGTAGAGGATGAGGACGCGCTCGAGCAGATCCTTGCTTGCGCCGTCCGGTATGCCCTGCTGCGCCTCGACCGCGTCCTCCAGCACGCACCGGTCGATGTGCGTACGGGCGGCGAGGAGGACGTGGTCCTGAGCCTGGTTGAAGAGTTCGAACGCGTTGTCCTTGGTGGCTTTCCGTAGCCGGTTGCCGAGCGTCTCCAGCACGTGGTCGGCGCGCTGTTCGAACATCGACACGGCCCAGGGCAGGCTGTCCGTCGCGGACTCGTCGTCGCGTCCGGTCGCCGCGTCGATCAGCCGCTGGATGCCGGCGCGTCCGGTCGTGCGCTCGACGATCCGCCCGCCGACCTGCCCGGCGATCTTGCCCACCATGCCGGGCACGTCGAGGTCACCCCACATCGCCTGGTAGTCGGTGAGCAGACCCTTGGCAGCCAGTTGCAGCAGCACGGTGTTGTCGCCCTCGAACGTCGTGAAGACGTCGACGTCGGCGCGCAGTTGGGTCAGCTGGTTCTCGGCCATGTAGCCCGCCCCGCCGCACGCCTCACGGCAGGCCTGGATCGTGTCGAGTGCGTGCCACGTGGTGACCGCCTTCAGACC
Source organism: Flexivirga oryzae (assembly GCF_014190805.1). Lineage (NCBI taxonomy): Bacteria > Bacillati > Actinomycetota > Actinomycetes > Micrococcales > Dermacoccaceae > Flexivirga > Flexivirga oryzae. The sequence goes on from NZ_JACHVQ010000005.1 coordinate 14,013, forward strand.
CGCGACCCGGGACTCCAACTCGCGCTGGCCCTCGACGTCGCGCTCGGCGTCGGCCGGCCCGCCCTGCAGCTCCTGCAGACGCTCGGTGACGGCGTTCTGCGCGAAGCTGAGCGCGACCGATTTCGCCAGCCGGGGGAGCAGTTTGCGTTGGTGCGCAAGGTAATCCAGCACGACGATCTCGTCCTGGTCCTCCGTGGCGGAGAACTGGCGTCGCGTGGTGCCGTAGCGCAACGCGATCGCCAGCGCCTTCTTCGCCGCCGCCCCGGAGCCGCCGCCCACACACACCCGGCCGCGCACCAGGGTGCCGAGCATGGTGAAGAAGCGACGGTTCGGGTTGTCGATGTCCGAGACGTAGCGGTGGGCGTCGTCGATGTCCCCGAAGGCGCCCAGCAGGTTGTCCTTCGGCACCCGCACGTGGTCGAACGCGAAGGTGCCGTTGTCCACGCCGGGCAGCCCGCCCTTGGGGCCGTTGTCACCGATCGTCACGCCGGGCAACGGTTCTCCCGACTCGTCCCGCACCGGAACGAGCACCGCGTGCACACCGTGCTCGCCGTCACCGGTGACCAGCTGGGCGAAGACGACCGCCATCCGCGCGTCGCGCGCCGCATTGCCGATGTAGGTCTTGACGGCGCTCTCGGTCGGTGTGTCGACGACCAGTTCGCGGGTCCGTTCGTCATACGTCGCAGTGGTTTCCAGTGCCTGCACGTTGCTGCCGTGGCCGACCTCGGTCATCGCGAAGGAGCCGAGCAGCTGCGCGGTCATGATGTCCTCGAGGTATGCCGCGTGGTGGCGTCGCGTGCCGAGGCGGGCCACGGCGCCGCCGAAGAGACCGAACTGCACGCCGGTCTTCACCAGTAGGGACAGGTCGCCGTACGCCTGCATCTCGAAGAGGACGCAGGAGGCGGCGTAGTCGAGTTCACCGCCGAACTCAGCGGGGAATCCCACTCGGCCATAACCCAATTCGGCGATCTTGAGCAGGGACTCGGTGGTGCGGGCGCGGTGTTCCTCGATCGTCAGGCCCGGTGGTGCGAGCATCACGTCGGCGGGCAGCTCGGTGCGGGCCCGCCGGCGGAGGTCGATCCACCGGCCGTCGAGGACGTCGCGGAGCTCGTCCGCGATGGGGTCTGTCATGTCGTACTCCTGGAGTCGAGGCCGAGTGCGCCGGACAAGCCGTAGGTGGCGAACTCGGCGAGATGTCGGACGACCACCTCACGCGGTGGTCGGTCGGGGTCGGCCAGCCACCGGTCGGCCGACTCGCGGACGAAGCCGATCAGGCCGTGCGCCCAGATGCGGGCCGCGGTGACAGGCTGGCCTGCTGCCTGCAACGCCTCGGCGAAGATCGGTTGCAGCACCCCGGCGATGGTGTCGCTGATGCCGATGACCGGGTCGTCCTCGGGGGAGACGTTCAGTGCGGGTCGACGGACCACGAAGCGGTAGACCTCGGGGTCCCGCTCGACCTGGGTGAAATAGCTGTCGATGACCGCCTCGATGACGGCCCGGGTGTCGCCGGTGAACGGTGTGCCGGCCGAGTCGCCGGCTGCGTCGAGCACCTGCTGCAGATCGCCGAGGACGTTGTTGTCGACGCTGGCGCAGACCGCGAGGTAGAGACCCAGCCGGTCGCCGAAGTGCCGGTAGATGACCGTCTTGCTGGTGCCCGCCTCGGCGGCGATCTCGTCCATGCCGACGGTCGCGCCGTGTTCCCGGATCGCCTTGATCGCGGCCTCGGTGAGCTCGCGGCGCCGCTGCTCGCGGTGCGCGGTCCAGCGGGCGTCGCGACCGTCGATCCGGGTGTCCTGCGGGGTCGTCATGACAGGGACGATACCCGAAACGCGCTGTACCTGCTACTCTCGGTATCGGTAATTCTTCACCAACCTCGGAGCAGATCTTGATGACGACGACTCGTGACGTCTATGTCCTCGGCGGCAACCGCATCCCGTTCGTGCGGTCCGGCGGCAAATACCTCAAAGCGCCCAACCAGGACATGCTGACGTCGGCGCTCGACGGCCTGGTCTCCCGCTTCGGCCTGGCCGGGGAGCGACTCGGCGAGGTGGCCGCCGGCGCGGTGCTGAAGCACTCGCGCGACTTCAACCTGACCCGCGAGTCGGTGCTCGGGTCCCACCTGTCGCCGACCACCCCCGCGTATGACGTGCAGCAGGCGTGCGGCACCGGCCTGGAGGCGGCCGTCCTCGTCGCCAACAAGATCGCCCTCGGCCAGATCGACTCCGGCATCGCCGGCGGCACCGACACCACCTCGGATGCGCCGCTGGCGGTGAACGACTCGCTGCGTCGCACGCTGATGAAGCTCAACTACGCCAAGACACCGCAGCAACGGATCTCCGCACTGACCAAGATCCGCCCCGGTCAGCTCGCGCCGGACCAGCCGAGCAACGGTGAGCCGCGCACCGGCCTGTCGATGGGCGAGCACCAGGCGATCACCACCAAGGAGTGGGGCATCACTCGCGAAGCGCAGGACGAACTGGCCGCCGCCAGTCACCAGCACCTCGCCGCGGCCTACGAGCGTGGCTTCTTCGACGACCTGCTGACGCCATACCTCGGGGTCACCCGGGACAACAACCTGCGCCCCGACAGCACACCGGAGAAGCTGGCCAAGCTGAAGCCGGTGTTCGGCAAGGGCGAGGGCGCCACCATGACGGCCGGCAACTCGACACCGCTCACCGACGGCGCCTCGGTGGTGCTGCTCGGCTCCAAGGAGTGGGCCGAGGAGCACCGCATCACCCCGCTCGCGCGCTTCGTCGACGCCGAGACCGCGGCGGTCGACTACGTCACCGGGAACGAAGGCCTGCTGATGGCACCGCCCTACGCGATCGCGCGGCTGTTGCAGCGGGGCGGCCTGACCCTGCAGGACTTCGACTTCTACGAGTTCCACGAGGCGTTCGCCTCCACCGTGCTGTGTCACCTGGCGGCGCTCGCGAGCGACGAGTTCTGCAAGGACAAGCTCGGTCTGGACGCCCCGCTCGGTGAGATCGACCGCACCAAGCTCAACGTCAACGGGTCCTCGCTCGCTGCCGGGCACCCCTTCGCGGCGACCGGTGGGCGCATCGTCGCCTCGACCGCGAAGATGTTGCACGAGAAGGGATCCGGCCGGGCCCTCATTTCCATCTGCGCCGCCGGTGGCAACGGCGTCGTGGCGATCCTGGAGGCAGCATGAGCAAGGACACCTACTCGAAACTCGTCAACAAGAACCCGATCGGCAAGAAGGTCGCCGGTCAGCTCGGGCTGCCGAAGCCGGAGATGCTGCGCCGCTACGAGGAGGGCCAGGACCTGCTGGTCGGACCGGCCGCAGTGGCCGGCATCGGGGATGCACCGGTCGCCGCGTCCGCGAGCGCGATCCTGAAGGCCTCCGGTGCCGTCGTCATGCACGCCACCCCGGAGACGTCGTACGACGCCCGGCTCGGCGCGATCGTGTTCGACGCCACCGCGGCACGCACGCTCGACCAGCTCGACGAGCTGCGGGCCACCGTCGCACCGGCGATCAAGAAGCTCGGTGCCTCGGCCCGGCTGGTGATCATCGGCACCACCCCTGCGGACCTGGGGGACGCCGAGGCGGCCGCCACCCAGCAGGCGCTGGAGGGGATCACCCGCTCCGTGGGCAAGGAGCTGCGGCGCGGCAGCACCGCCAACCTGCTGTGGGTCGATCGGGACGCCCAGGGCGACGCGTCGGTGCTCGCGGCACCGCTGCGCTTCCTGTTGTCGGCGCGGTCGGCATACGTCGACGGCCAGCCGGTGCGCGTTCGCACCGCCGACGTGCCGGACGTCTCCGACTGGCGGCACCCGATGCGCGGGCGGATCGCGGTCATCACCGGTGCCGCACGCGGCATCGGGGCCGAGATCGCCAAGGTCTTCGCGCGCGCGGGCGCGACGCTGATCCTGGTCGACATACCGGCCTCGGGTGACGCGCTCAGCAAGGTCGCCAACAGCCTGGGCGCGACCGCCCTGCAAACCGACGTGACGTCCGCGGACGCCGGCGCCAAGATCGCCGAGGCGGTAGCCCGCAAGGGCGACAAGCTCGACGTGATGGTGCACAACGCCGGTATCACCCGTGACAAGCTCTTCGTCAACACCGACGAAAACCGTTGGGGGAGTGTGCTGGACGTCAACCTGCGCTCGCAGTTCCGGATCAACGAGACACTGCTGGACCCGTCGGTCGCCGGCGGGTTGGCCGACGGCGGACGGATCATCGCGGTCGCCTCGATCAGCGGCATCGGCGGTAACCGGGGGCAGGCCAACTACGCCGCCTCCAAGGCCGGTGTCATCGGCATGGTGCGGCAGCTGTCGCAGAACCTCGCCGACCGGCAGATCACCGTCAACGCGGTCGCGCCCGGCTTCATCGAGACCGAGATGACCGCCAAGATCCCGTTCGCCACCCGCGAGGTCGGCCGGCGGCTCAACTCGCTGCTGCAGGGTGGTCGTCCGGGTGACGTCGGCGAGGCGATCGCGTTCTTCGCCGAGCCGGGCTCGGCGGGCGTCACCGGTCAGGTGCTGCGCGTCTGCGGCCAGAGCCAGTTGGGCGCATAGGGATGACGGACAGCATCGAACTCGAGGCACCGCCCAGCCTGCCGAAGGTCTTCGCCCGGGCCGTCGCCTCCTCCCGGGGACGCAACGGCAAGGGCCCGCTGCCGGACCTGCAGGTGGTGCGCAGGGGAGTCGCCATCGACCCGTCGCAGCTGGCCGACTACGACCACGTCTGCGGCTTCACGCTGCGGGACGAGGTGCCCTCGACCTACCTGCACAACCTCGTGTTCCCCTTGCAGGTCAGCCTCTTCGCCGACAAGCGTTACCCCTACCCGCTCGTGGGCAGCGTGCACCTGGACAACACGCTGACCCAGCACCGTCCGGTGCTGATCGGTGAGCAGCTGGACCTGTCGACGCACGCGACCAACGCCCGTCCGCACAAGCGCGGCGTGCAGGTCGACGTGGTGTCACGGGCGCACGTCGGGGATGAGCTGGTGTGGGAGGGGCTGGCGACATACCTCTATCGCGGCCAGCGGATCGACGGCAACCTGCCGGAGCGTCCGCAGGAGTTGCGGGGTCCCCGCGAAGTATCGGAGCGAGATACGAGCGGAGAACTTCGTGGGGTGCAGGACGAGGCGCCGGACGGCCCGGGCATGGTCTGGCGCCTGCCGGGGAATCTCGGCCGTCGCTTCGCCGCGGTGAGCGGCGACGTCAACCCGATCCACATGAATTCCGTCACAGCCAAGGCGATGGGCTTCCCGACCACGATCGTGCACGGGATGTGGAGCCAGGCACGGATGCTGGGCGCGATCGAGAACCGGCTGCCCGCGGCATACCGGGCCGAAATGTCCTTCCGGAAGGCGGTGCTGATCCCCGGGACGGTCCGGCTGGTCGCGCGCGAGCGGCCCGGTGCCTGGCAGCTGGCCCTGCGGGAGAACCGCAGGAGCACCGTCCTGGTCCGCGGGGAGGTCTCGCCGATTTCGTGATCGAACAGGCTGTGAGGTAGCCTTTTCGCTGCGCTGCTCGGCAGGGCGACCATGTGGTCGCGCCCGTGACAGGCAGGCCCCTATAGCTCAGTCGGCAGAGCGTCTCCATGGTAAGGAGAAGGTCAACGGTTCGATTCCGTTTGGGGGCTCTGGTGGGCCTTCGGTCCATCCGCCGAGGCGGGGTAGCTCAGCTGGTTAGAGCGCACGACTCATAATCGTGAGGTCGCGGGATCGAGCCCCGCCCCCGCTACAACGACAGACATACGCACCAAAGACAGAAACTCCGAGAGCAGGTTGCCGTGGCCAGCAAGAGCGCAGACATTCGCCCCAAGATCACCTTGGCGTGCACCGAGTGCAAAGAGCGCAACTACGTGACGAAGAAGAACCGTCGCAACAACCCCGACCGCATCGAGTTCATGAAGTACTGCCCGCGGGACAAGAAGCACACGCTGCACCGCGAGACCCGCTGACTCAACGCTTCGTCGAGCGCCTCGGACCCCTGGTGGTCCGGGGCGTTTCCGCGTGCTCCGGGACCAGTAGTCTGACGCCATGGCTGTGAACCCTGAGGTGGCCGGGCGGAGCTATCCGCCGTCTGCGCCGTATGTCGTGTCGCGCGCGAAGATCGCCGAGTTCGCCCGGGCGGTGGGCGCCACCGACGAGGCGCACTTCGATCCGGAGGTCGCGAGGTCCCGCGGCTACGCCGATGTCATCGCGCCGCCCACCTTCGCGGTGATGATCTCCCAGCAGGGCGATGCCAACGTGATGCAGGACCCGGACGCCGGCATCGACTACAGCCGGCTCGTGCACGGCGAGCAGGCGTTCGAACACCACCGGCCGCTCGTCGCGGGCGACGAGGTGCGCGCCACCACGACGATCGAGAAGGTCCGCCAGGCCGGGGGCCACTCGATGGTCACCATGGCCACCGAGCTGACGACACCGGACGGCGAGGTCGTGACCAGCGCGACGTCGGTGGTTGTGATTCGAGGGGACGAGGCATGAGCGAGAGCATCGAGGCGGGGACCGAGATCCCCAGCCGCACCATCCACGTCGACCGCGCCACGCTGATCCGGTATGCCGGGGCGAGTGGCGACTTCAACGTCATCCACTGGGACGAGCAGACCGCGAAATCGGTCGGGCTGCCCGACGTCATCGCGCACGGCATGTGGACCATGGGCGCCGCGATCCAGCCGGTCGTCGACTGGCTCGGTGACGCGGGACGCGTCACGTCATACAGCGTGCGGTTCAGCGCACCCGTGCCGGTGCCGCACGACGGCGGCGCGGACGTCGAGGTCGGCGCGACGGTGAAGTCCGTCGAGGGCGACACGGCGACCATCGACATCACTGCCACCTCCGGCGGGCAGAAGGTGCTGGTGCGTGCCCGGGCGACCGTGGCGCTGAAGTCCGCCTGATGCGGGAGGCGAACGGGGTCGAGCTGGCCCCGCTCACCACCATGCGGGTCGGCGGCCCCGCCGCGCGGCTCGTCGTCGCCGAGACCACCGACGAGATCGTCGACGTGGTGCGCGAGGTCGACGACGCGGCCGAGCCGCTGCTGGTCCTGTCCGGCGGGTCCAACCTGGTCATCTCCGACGACGGCTTCCCGGGCACCGTGCTGCGGATCGCCAACTCGGGCATCGAGGTCGAGTCCGCCGACGCGTGCGGCGGGGTGCACGTGCGGGTGGCTGCCGGCGAGGAGTGGGACGACTTCGTCGCGCGGTGTTGTGACGAAGGATGGTCGGGTGTCGAGGCGCTGTCCGGCATACCCGGGCTCGCCGGTGCGACGCCGGTGCAGAACGTCGGCGCCTACGGCCAAGAGGTCGCGCAGACGATCGCCTCGGTCCGCACCTGGGACCGGGTGGAGCAGCGGGTGCGCACCTTCTTCAACTCGGACTGCGAATTCGCCTACCGGCACTCGATCTTCAAGGGGTCGTCATACCGCGGCGGCGGGCGGTATGTCGTCCTCGACGTGCTCTTCGCGTTGCGTCCGACGCAGCTGTCGCAGCCCGTCGCCTATGCCGCGCTGGCGCAGGGCCTGGGCGTCGAGATCGGTGAACGGGTGCCGCTGGCCGACGCGCGCGCCGCAGTGCTGGAGCAGCGTCGCCGGCGCGGCATGGTGCTCGACGCGGGCGATCACGACACCTGGTCGTGCGGGTCGTTCTTCACCAACCCGATCATCAGCGCAGGTGCGTATGACGAGCTCGCGCGCGTCGCGGCCGAGCGGTTCGGCGTCGACGCACCGGCGCCACCGCACTGGCCGACCAAGGGGACCGGGGTGAAGACCAGCGCGGCCTGGCTGATCCAGCACACCGGCTTCGACAAGGGTCACGGCCTGCCCGGCCCGGCGGCGCTGTCCACCAAGCACCCGCTGGCGGTCACCAACCGGGGCGACGCGAAGGCCGCCGATGTCGCCGAGCTGGCCCGCGAGGTCCGCGACGGCGTGCAGGCGGCGTTCGGCATCACCCTGGTCAACGAGCCGATCTTCGTCGGACACGACCTCTGACCAGCACCCGCCAGCCCCGACCCGGATCGCCGACAGGCCCACAAAGCGCCGACAGGCGCAGTAAACCCGGGCGAAATGGGGCGAAATGGGGCCGTGCTTCTGGGCCTCTCGGTCGTTGGTGAGCCTTTCGGCGAATGAGGGATGCGGCGCGACGGCGGCGGTGGCACGATGGAAGGTGGCATCGGGAGGTCGCGATGTGGCGACTTGTTGAATACGCGGCGGCGTGTGTCGCGCCGGCTGCGATCCTGATCGGCTGCGAGAGGGCCGTGCGGGCCTGGATCGCGCCGAAACGATCCGCCACGGCCACACCGAGCCCCGCACCACGCGACATCGCCCGGCTCTCCTCGGACCTGACCCGGTTGTACACCGAACTCGACGTGCTGCGTTCCTCGAAAGCAGCCGCGCGCGTGCACCGGCTGCGGGCCACGACGCTGGCGTATGACGACGTGCTCGAGGCCTGCTGCACCGCGCTGCAGGTCGAGCACAGCATCCCGGAACGCGAATGGACGACCGTCGAACGGCTCGAGGTGGAGGCGACGCTGGAGGAGGCCGGCCTGCGCTGGTGAGCCGCCGCGGGCCGGTGGGCGTGCGAGGATGCCGCGCATGCACTTCACCGAGTACGACACGCGCCTTGCGGCATACGCAGTCATCGTCCGGGACGAACAGATCCTGCTGGCCTGGTACAACGGCAAGGGGCATGGCAAGGCGGGGTGGACGCTGCCCGGTGGGGGAGTCGAGTTCGACGAGTCGATGGAGGCGGCGGTCGTCCGCGAGGTGTTCGAGGAGACCGGCTACCACGTGACCGTCGGACGGCCCGTGGCCACGGACTACTTCGCTGCTGCGACCGACGGCCCGCTGGAGCGGCCGTTCAAGTCGCAGCGGGTGCTCTTCGAGGCGGAGATCACCGGCGGTGAGTTCGGCACCACCGAGGTCGACGGCTCGACCGACTTCGCGCGCTGGATGCCGCTGGCCGAGACCGACGGCATGGGCTACCGGTCACGCATCGTCGACGTCGCGCTGCGCCTGATCGCCCGGTGACTCCAGCCACGCGTCGATGTCGGCGTACGCCGCCTTGCGCACGTCCGCCGGCGCGAAGGATGCATCGATCGACGACCTGGCCAGGGCGGCGAGCTCCCGGTCGGTGAAGCCATGGTCCTCGCGGGCCGAACGGTATTGATCCGCAAGGCGATTGCCGAACAGCAGCGGATCGTCGGCACCCAGCGCGATCGTCGCACCCGCCTCGGCCAGCGTCCGCAGCGGCACCTCCTGCGGGGTGCGGTAGACGCCGAGGGCGACATTGGACCCCGGGCACACCTCGAGCGCGACACCGGAGTCCACCACCCGGTTGAGCACCGAGTGCGACTCGACGGAGCGGACACCGTGTCCCAGCCGGCTCGGCTGCAGCGAGCCGAGCGTCTCGTTGACCGCGTCGGGCCCGAGCAACTCGCCCGAGTGCGGGACCGACGCCAGCCCGGCCTTCCGGGCGATCCGGAACGCGGGTGCGAAATCGGTTGTGACTCCGCGGCGTTCGTCGTTCGACAGTCCGAAGCCGATGACCTCTCCGGGTCCGTCCCCGGCGTGCCGTGCGGCGAGTCGGGCGAGCGCCCGGGCGTCCATCGGGTGTTTCAGCCGGGAGGCCGCCACGATCACGCCGACGCCGATCGGCAGGTCGGCGCTCGCCGACCGGGCCTCGTCGAGCACGATCTCCAGCGCGGGCGTGATGCCGCCCAGGCCGGAGGCGTATGACGTGGGGTCGACCTGGATCTCCAGCCAGCGGGAGCCTTCGGCGACGTCGTCCTGCGCCGCCTCCCGCACCAGGCGGCGCAGGTCGGACTCGTCGGTGACGCAGGCGCGGGCGGCGTCATACAACCGCTGGAAGCGGAACCAGCCGCGTTCGTCCCGTGCGGACAGCTTCGGCGGCCACTGCGCCAGCAGCGCCTCCGGCAGCCGCACGTCGTGCTTGTCCGCGAGGTCACGCAGGGTCGCGATCCGCAGGGATCCGGTGAAATGCAGATGCAGATGAGCCTTGGGGAGGGTCGCCACCGAACGTTCGGGCATGGCCCCGAACCTAGTGGACCCGACGGCGCGCACACCTATGCTTGACGGCCATGAAACTGGCGCAGGTGCTCTGGATCGGCGGCGGGAGCGGCGCGGGGAAGTCCACACTGGCCCGGCGCATCGCCTATCGACACGACCTGCGACTGCACCCGGTCGATGCCTACACGTACGCCCACGTCGAACGCACCGACCCGAAGTCGCAGCCGGTGATGGCTCGAACCCATGCCATGGACTTCAAGGAGTTGATGGTCGACCCCACCGCCGAGCAGCAGGCGTCACGCTTCGTGGACTACGCGACGGAGCGGTTCGAGATGATCCTGCAGGACGTCACCGCTCGGGGAGACGGCCCGCTCGTGGTCGTGGAGGGCCCGCAGTTGCTGCCGGAGTTGGTCCAGCCGGTCATGGCGGGTCGCGGCCACGGAGTGTGGCTGCTGCCGACCTCCGAGTTCACCGCACGCAGCCTCGGCATCCGCAACAGCCCGACGCCGCTGGAACGAGAAAGTGACCGTGAACGCGGGCGCCGGCTCCGGCTGGAGCGCGATGCGCTGCTCACCGACCGGATCCGTCGGGCGGCCGCGGAGCGCGACCTGGCCGTCGTCGAGATGGACGGTGCGCAGGAGGAGGAGCAGAGCGCGGCTCGCCTGGACACCTTCTTCCGGCCGGTCGTGCAGGCCGGTCAACGGGCGGTCGACGGCGCGCAGCGCCGCGCCGTACGGCGTGAGGAGAATGCCGTGGCGAACGGCCAGATCGCCGCGTTCCGCCGGTCCCTCGGCGAGAACGCACCACCCGAGAGCCCCTTCGACTACGCGTGCGAGTGCAACACGCTCGGATGTGCACGGCTGGTGCCGTTGACTCCTTCGGCGTACCAAGCGGCCGGTGGCGCGGTCGGTCACTGAGACCGCGGGAACCCGGATCGACCGGTCTCCGTTTTGTTGGGAGCGGGGCACACCCCGTATGCTTGACACACCGATCAACCTCAAGCTGATGTGGCATGCCCGAAAAACGGGCGGCGACGACGCTTGAACGCTCGGAGGGCACTAGCTCAATTGGCAGAGCACCGGTCTCCAAAACCGGGGGTTGGGGGTTCAAGTCCCTCGTGCCCTGCAGGACAGGTACATCAGCATCGACAAGGCAGGAAACATCGTGAGCACGAGCACCGCCTCCACGCGTGGCTCGACCGAGGAGCGATCCCCGCGCGGTCTTGGCAAGATCCTGCTGTTCATCCGGCAGGTCATCGACGAGCTGCGCAAGGTCGTGCGGCCGACTCGGGACGAGCTGGTCAGCTACACGATCGCGCTGATCGTCTTCCTGGCGCTGATCATGGCCTACATCGTGGGTCTGGATCAGCTGGTGGTGAAGCTCGTCGGCTGGGTCTTCGGCTGACGCACGATGCTGCCGACGCGGCTCCCGCGACGGCATCGGTCCGACACAAGACATCAACGAAAGCAGGGCAATGACTGGCGAGCTGGACCCGCGCGAAGCTGCGGCGCTGGACGCGGAGCGCGCCGAATCGCAGGCGTGGAACGCCGACCTCCAGGTGGAGGACGCGCAGGACGCCGACGCGCTCGACATCGCCGCCGAGGCGGACAGCGAGGCGCCCGCGGACGACCTGCGCGAGACGTTCGAGGACGACCTCGATCTCGCCGACGGCGACAGCGACAGCGAGCAGTCCCTGGCCGCCGCGGGCGAAGGCGCGGACCCGGAGGACCCGGCCGAGCTCGAGGCGATCCACCCCGACTACGACGGCGCGGACGGCGACGACTCCGACGAGGACTTCGACGCCGCCGAGGTCGAGGACGACCCGCAGATCGACGCCGAGATCGCCGAGGCGGACGCGGACCTCTCCGCCGAGGCCGACGCGGAGCGCGACGAGGACGAGGTCGACGGGGCCGAAGGTGACGAGGAGGCCGACGCCGCGGTGGCCGCCGAAGCCGCCGACCTGGGCGAGGACGTCGCGTCCGACGAGGCCGATTCCGACGAGGCTGCGGACGACGAGGCTGCGGACGACGAGGAAGGCCCGGTGCTCAGCGCCGAGGAGCAGCGCGCGGCGTTCATCGCCGACCTGAAGCTGCAGTTCGGCGAGTGGTACGTCGTGCACTCCTACGCCGGTTACGAGAAGCGCGTGAAGGCCAACCTCGAGACCCGTATGACGAGCCTCAACATGGAGGACTACATCTTCCAGGTCGAGGTGCCGATGGAGGAGTTCACTGAGATCAAGAACTCCCAGCGCAAGACCGGCACCCGGGTCCGGATGCCCGGTTACGTGCTGGTCCGCATGGACCTGACCGACGAGAGCTGGGGCGCCGTGCGCCATACACCGGGTGTGACCGGCTTCGTCGGCAACGCCCACCAGCCGTCGCCGCTGTCGATCGACGAAGTCGTGACGATGCTCAACCCGGTCTTCGAGGAGCCGGCGGGCGAGGCCGAGTCCGGCGCTCCCGCTGCGAGCGGTGTCGCCAAGCCCGGCAAGGCCGCCGCGTCGGCGGACGTCGACTTCGAGGTCGGCGAGTCGGTCACGGTCATGGAGGGCCCGTTCGAGACGCTGCCCGCGTCGATCTCCGAGATCAACACCGACACCCAGAAGCTCAAGGTGCTCGTGTCCATCTTCGGCCGGGAGACCCCGGTCGAGCTGTCGTTCAACCAGGTCGCGAAGATCTAGACCCAGGTATGACGACACATCCCTGACAGGGTTCGCCTGCCAGGACATTGCAACCGGGTCATCGCCCACGGCGTCGGCCCACGAAAAGGAACAACAGCATGCCTCCCAAGAAGAAGGTCGCCGGCTTCATCAAGCTGCAGATCCAGGCCGGCCAGGCGACACCCGCCCCGCCGGTCGGTCCGGCGCTCGGTCAGCACGGCGTCAACATCATGGAGTTCGTCAAGGCGTACAACGACGCCACGGCGGACAAGCGCGGCAACGTCATCCCGGTGGAGATCACGGTCTATGAGGACCGCTCCTTCACCTTCATCACCAAGACGCCGCCGGCCGCCGAGCTGATCAAGAAGGCCGCCGGTGTCGCCAAGGGTTCCGGTGAGCCGCACAAGACCAAGGTCGGCAAGCTGACCAAGGACCAGGTCCGCGAGATCGCGCAGGAGAAGATGGCCGACCTCAACGCCAACGACATCGAGCAGGCGTCGCGCATCATCGCCGGGACCGCTCGCTCGATGGGTATCGACACCGAGGCCTGAGCACCACCTCATCGACCGTGGTTGGGCCTGCTTCGGCCCGCACAACCACAATTCCGAAAGGGAAGAACACATGAAGCACAGCAAGAACTACCGCGCAGCGGCGGAGCAGATCGACAAGGACAAGCTCTACACCCCGCTCGAGGCGGTGCGCCTGGCGAAGTCCGGTGCGAAGACCAAGTACGACTCGACCGTCGAGGTGGCCTTCCGCCTCGGTGTCGACCCGCGCAAGGCCGACCAGATGGTGCGCGGCACCGTCAACCTGCCGAACGGCACGGGTAAGACGGCGCGCGTGCTGGTCTTCGCCAACGGGGACAAGGCCGCCGCTGCCGAGGCCGCGGGTGCGGACTTCGTCGGCTCGGACGAGCTGCTCGACCGGGTTGCCGGTGGCTGGACCGACTTCGACGCGGTCGTCGCCACCCCGGACCTGATGGGCAAGGTCGGTCGTCTCGGTAAGGTGCTCGGCCCGCGCGGCCTGATGCCGAACCCGAAGACCGGCACCGTCACGATGGACGTCGCCAAGGCTGTCTCCGACATCAAGGGCGGCAAGATCGAGTTCCGCGTCGACAAGCACTCCAACCTGCACTTCATCATCGGCAAGGTCTCCTTCGACGAGAAGGCACTCATCGAGAACTACGGTGCGGCGCTGGACGAGATCCTGCGTCTGAAGCCGGCCGCCTCGAAGGGCCGTTACATCTCCAAGGCGACGATGTCGACCACGATGGGCCCGGGCATCCCGCTCGACGCGTCCGTCACGCGCAACCTGCTGGAAGAGGGCGCCGACGCCTGAGTATCGCCTCCGGCATACCTCACGAAGCGGCCGCTGCCCCAGCACGGGGCAGCGGCCGATTCGCCATCCTCGGCCGCATCGACCACCAGCGCGGCGGCCGCCACTGCTGTCAACGCAACCGCGAAGGTCGGCGACACCATCTCGGGCACGGCGCTGCAGCAGCGGTTGCAGCAAGCGCGGCGCGGGAGGTCCGCGCACGTGACGGAGAACACCGGCGCCCACGGCGCGTTCACCGCCGATGGTGTCGTGTCGTTCGCCGAGGACGGTACCGCGACCGAGCGGATGGTCGAGCACGTCGGTGCGAAGAAGGCCAATCTGTTGTATGTCGGAGACGTGCTCTACCTGCAGGTTCCGTCGGACGGCTCGGGCTGGATCGCGGTTCGACCCGATGGCACGGACGCGCTCTCCAGGCAGCTCGCGCCGTTGCTGTCCGCCATGCGACAGAGCGAAGGCGGTCGGGCCGGCGGCACGACGGATGTCACCTGGAAGGTCACGGCGAGCACACCGTCCGCGGTGACCTACCGGACGCACCTCACCGCGGCTCAGGTCAAGGCTCAGGCCACGAAACTGGGGACCAGCAAACTGGTCAAGGTCCCGGCCTCCGGCGAGGACATCATCGAAGTCGTCTCCTCCGCACAGCTGCTGCTGAGCATGCAGGTCGTGGCGAACGCGAAGACCACCCTGCAGGCGAAGTACTCCCATTGGGGCCCGGCGATCAAGATCACCGCACCGCCCGACTCCGTCCCGGCCTGAGCATCGCCGGGCACACCGTCAGAAGTAGTCGCGCAGCTGCATCGGCGTGTTGAACAGCGCGTCCCAGATCGGGTCGTGGTCGACGGGTCCGTGCAATTGGCCGGTCAGGCGCAGGCCCGAGCAACGCTGCGCGCCACCGTACAACGCCGCGAGGCCGCGTGCGCTGAAGACCGGCCCAGCACCGGAACTGCCATGTTCGCAACGCAATCCGGCGCCTTCCGCGGTGAGTGTGTAGTCTCCGTCGACCCCGGCGGCGAAGGCCCCCTCGACGGTGAACGGCAGGTCGACCTGCAGACCGGGCACTCCGCGACGTGCGCCGAAGGCTCCCGGTATGTCGAGCAGCGCGATCATGCAACGGTGCTCGCGCACGGGTGGTGGCGGTTCGAAGGGCAGCACCCCCAGCGACTCGTCGCCGGTGGGTAGCTCGACGTCGACCCGGCCGCTGACCGATCCGAAGCTGCCGAGGAAACGCCAGAGCGCGCGGGTCGCGTCCGGGGTGAGACCGATCAGGTCCTGCACCTCGATCACCGAGGATTCCGGGTCGTATCCCGTTCCACGGGTCCATCGCACGCTACCGACGATGCGGCCGCCGTCGTCGACGGCGAGGGTTGCGGACGCCGGGTCCGCGACGTAGTCGGCGCACAGGTGGGGCTCACCGGGGCCGGTCCGGGTGAGCGGCCCGAGGCGTTCGGCCGCCCATTCGGCATACAGACCACGGATCGTGTCCACATCGGCGGCCGTCGCGCGGCGCAGCAAGATCGACGTCGGCGCCGCGACGTGGGCGAGCAGGGACACGGGCAGCTCGCGGTGTTCGAGGGCACCTACGATCTCGTAGCCGAACCGGCGGTAGATCCCGGCCGCGGTGGGGAACAGTACGCTGACCGGCTGACCCATCCGCTGGGCCCGTTCGAAGCCGGCCCGGAAGAGCGGCGTGAGCAGCCCGCGGCCGCGAGCCTCGGCGTGGACCGCCACCCCCTCCACGCCGGAGACCGGTCGGGTGCGTCCGCCCGGCAGGTGGGCCTCGTAGTCGCTCACCCGGATCTTCGCGGTGAGCCTTCCGTCGACGAACGCACCGAACACCGTCCCACCGGCGGGTGGCAACTCGACCGGCCGGCGGTCGGGTCCGTACCCGAATGCCTCGGCGCCAAGCCGGTGGTTGGCCTTGCGGTCGTCGTCGGTCAGCTCGCGGATCACCGGCTTCATGACAGTGACCCTATGCGGGACAGCAGGATCGGGTGTGTGCCACCGTCAGTCGGAACCACGCGACGCGCCGACCAGGGTCGCGAGGCGGCGGATGGCGAACTCGTAGCCCTGCGACCCGCATCCGACGATCACCGCCGCCGCGACGTCGGACAGGTACGAGTGGTGCCGGAACGCCTCGCGCGCATGCACGTTGGAGATGTGCACCTCGATGAACGGTGCCGGCACGTTGGCCAGGGCATCGCGGATGGCCACCGACGTGTGGGTGTAGGCGCCGGCATTCAGCACGATGCCGGCCGTGCTCCCACGGACACTGTGCAGCTTGTCGACGATCGCGCCTTCGCTGTTGCTCTGGAAGCAGTCGACGGTCAGGCCGAACTCCCGTGCGGTCTCGGCGCACTGTGCCTCGATGTCGGCCAACGTCTCGTGCCCGTAGATCTCCGGCTCGCGTGTCCCGAGCAGGTTGAGGTTTGGTCCGTTGATCACGGTCAGCGGTTGGGTCGACATGTCACTCCTTGATGGTCCGGTTGAGCAGAGGTTCAGCGTATGCGGCACGGCCCGGTGGACTCGCGAACGACCAGGTGCGTGGGCAGTTGCCAGGACTGGTCCGTCCGAGTTCGTTGCAGTCCCAGGTGGATCAGGGTCTCGACGGCGCGTGCTCCGGCGTCCTGCGTGTGCTCGGCGAGCGTCGTCAGGGTCGGCGTGCACAGGTCCGCGCCGAAGATGTCGTCGAAGCCGACGACGCTCACGTCGTCCGGGACGCGCACGCCGCGCTCCAGCAGCCGCCGCATGACGCCCAGGGCGAGCATGTCGTTGTGGCACACGGCCGCCGTGGTGCCCGAGGTGATGACGGCATCCGCGGCCGCCGCACCGGCTTCCCTCGTCGGCGCGTAGGGGCCGAGCCTGCGGACCGTCATACCGACCGCGTGCGCGGCGTCCTCGAGGCCGGCCCAGCGCCGACGGCCGGACCACGACTCGGGTGGGCCGGCCAGGAAGACCGCCGACGGGTGTCCGTGCGACGCGAGGTGGTCGATGATCTGGCGCGTGCCCGATCCGAAGTCCGCGACGACGCCGGTGATGCCGGGGATCGCGCGGTTCAGCAGCACGAGGTTGTTGAGCTCGGCGGCCCGGCGCAGCTCGGTGTCCGGCAGACGGGACGCGCTGAGCACGAACCCGTCGACCGCCGGTCCGAGCCGTCGCACCAGTTCGGCCTCGGTCGCCGCCGACTCCTGGGTGTCGCCGAGCACCAGCGTGCGACCGGACCGCGCCGCGGCCCCTTCGGCGCCCTTGATCACGCCGGCGAAGTAGGGGTTGGTGATGTCGGGGACCAGCAGCGCGAGCGTCTCGGTGCGGCCGCTCTCCAGTGCGCGTGCCATCGGATTCGGCGTGTAGCCAAGGCTTTTCGCAACGTCGAGGACGTGCTCACGCGTCGCCTGGTTGACGCGTCCCGGGTTGGTGAAGGCGCGTGACACGGTCGATGCCGCCACGCCTGCCTCGCGGGCCACATCGAGGATCGTCGCGCGCTTGCGCGGCCGGGGAGCGTCCATGGAGGACAGTATGGCAAATTCTGGCAAACGATTGCCAGGTGATTTGGGTCACTCGTAGCGTCGTAGGTACGCACTGATGCAGGACGACGGAGGACGAAGCGATGTCAGACACCACCCACGAGAAGGGGCGCTCCCCGCGCCGCGCGGCCATTGCCGCGTGGACCGGCAGTGCGCTCGAGTACTACGACATGGCCATCTACGGCACTGCCGCGGCACTGGTCTTCCCGAAGATCTTCTTCCCGGAAGCCGATGCCTCGACGGCGACCATCGCGTCGCTCGCGACGTTCGGCGTCGGGTATGTCGCCCGCCCGGTCGGGTCGTTCTTCATGGGCCACATCGGTGACAAGCTGGGCCGCAAGCGGGTGCTGATCGGCACCATCATCCTGATGGGCCTGTCCACCTTCCTGGTCGGCTGCCTGCCGACCTACGACCAGGTCGGGCTGTTGGCTCCCGCACTGCTGGTGCTGCTGCGACTGCTGCAGGGTTTCTCGGCGGCCGGTGAGCAGGCGGGCTCCAACTCGATGACCTTCGAGCACGCACCGCAGCATCGCCGCGGCTTCTTCACCAGCTTCACCCTGAACGGCACCCAGGGCGGCCAGGTCCTCGCACCACTGGTGTTCCTGCCGATCGCCGCACTGCCCGAGCACCAGCTGCTGACCTGGGGCTGGCGGATCCCCTTCCTGCTCAGCGCGGTGGTCGTCGCGATCAGCTACTTCATCCGCGCCAAGCTCGACGAGACACCGGAGTTCCGCGCCGAGTCCGCGAGCGCCGAGGTGCCACCCGCCCCGCTCGCCGTGCTGTTCCGCGACCACTGGCGCGGCGTGGTCCGGGTCTTCTTCGCCGCATTCGTGGCGATGGTCAACACGGTGTTCGCGGTCTTCGCGCTGACGTTCGCCACCTCGGACGCCTACGGCATCGGGATCAGCAAGACGGCGATGTTGTGGCTCGCGATCATCGCGAACGTAGTGGCGCTGGGCACCATCCCCGCCTGGGCCGCACTGTCGGACCGGATCGGCCGCAAGCCGGTCTTCGTCGGCGGACTGATCGGCACCGGTGTGATGGTCGTGGTCTTCCTCTGGACGATCTCCACCGGCAGCCTCCCGCTGGTCATGATCACCGGCATCCTGCTCGCCGGTGTCGTCTACTCGATGCCGAACTCGGTGTGGCCGGTGACGTATGCCGAGTACTTCCCGACGAGCGTGCGGCTGTCGGGTATGGCGGTCGGAACGCAGTGCGGCTTCGCCCTGGCCGGCTTCACCCCGTCGATCGCGGGAGCCCTGATGGGCGGCGAGGCCGGCAACTGGTACAAGGTCGCAGCGTTCGCGCTCCTCGCGTGTACCGCCTCGGCGATCGCCGTCCTGAGCGGGCCGAACCGGACCCACACGATGCCGACAGCCGAGCTGGGCGCCAAGCGTGGCTGCAGCCACAAGCTCGTGCCGGCCGTCCCGGCGAACTGATCGGGCAGCGGTGAACACCATGACGCAACAGACTTCTTTCGTGCTGGGCCTGGTCGGCGCCGGCATCGGAGCCTCACTCACTCCGGCGATGCAGGAGCACGAGGGTTCGGCGTGCGGGCTGAACCTCACTTACCGTCGCATCGACGCCGGCATCGAGGGTTTCACCAGCGCCGACCTGCCCGAGGTCCTCGGCTGGGCCCGGCGGCTCGGTTTCGACGGGCTCAACATCACGCACCCGTTCAAGCAGGCCGTCATACCGCTGCTCGACGAGCTCACCGATGACGCCCACGACCTGGGCGCCGTCAACACCGTCCTGATGCGGGACGGACGGCTCGTCGGGACCAACACCGACTGGTCCGGGTACGGGCAGGCGTTCCGGCGGGAGCTGCCGGACGCGGTCCACGACCGCGTCGTGCTGGTCGGCGCCGGCGGCGCCGGCTCGGCGGTCGGGTACGCCCTGTTGCACCAGGGCGCGGAGCACGTGAGCGTCGTCGACGTCGACCGGGAGCGCGCCGACGGGTGCGTGACCCGCCTGGCCAAGGTGTTCGGTGACGAGCGGGTTGCTGTCGCCGGTGACGTCGCCGGGGCGCTGGCCGACGCACAGGGGCTGGTGAATGCGACGCCGATCGGCATGCTCGGCCACGAGGGTATGCCGATCGCGGCCGACCTGCTGCGCCCCGACCTGTGGGTGTCGGACGTGATCTACTTCCCGCTGCACACCGAACTGGTCGAACGTGCAAGGGAACTCGGCTGCCGGGTCCTTCCCGGCGGCGGCATGGCGGTGTTCCAGGCGGCCGATGCGTTCGCGCACTTCACCGGCCGCACCCCGGACGCGGACCGGATGATCCAGTACTTCAGCGAGCTGACCGCGCTGTGAGCGCGCTGCGCAAGGGCATCGCCACGGTGTCGCTGAGTGGGCTGCTCCCCGAGAAGTTGGCCACCATCGCGGCGGCCGGCTTCGACGGGGTGGAGATCTTCGACAACGACCTGATCGCGTCACCGCTGCATCCTTCGGAGGTCGCGGCACGGTGTGCCGACCTGGGGCTCACGGTGGACCTCTTCCAGCCGGTGCGGGACGTGGAAGGAGTGCCGCCCGAGGGGTTCCGCCGGGTCCTGCACCGTCTGGAGCGCAAGTTCGAGATAGCGCAACAACTCGGGGCACCGGTCGTGCTGGCCTGCTCGAACGTCTCGCCGGACGCCGTCGACGGTCCCGCGCTGCGCGCTGCACAACTGCACCGGATCGGCGAACTCGCGCAGGAACACGGACTGGTCGTCGCCTACGAGGCGCTCGCCTGGGGCCGGCACGTCAACCGGGTCTGGCAGTCCTGGACCGCGGTGCAGGACGCGGATCACCTGGCGGTCACACTCGCGGTGGACACCTTCCATCTGCTCGCCCGCGGGGACGACGCGGCAGCGCTGGACGGCATACCCGGCGACCGGATCGGCTTCCTGCAGGTCGCCGACGCACCGATGCTCGACATGAACGTGCTGGAGTGGTCGCGCCACTTCCGCTGCTTCCCGGGCCAGGGCACGCTCGACGTCGCCGGTGTCGTGGCTGCCACGCTCGCGGCAGGGTATGCCGGGCCGGTCTCGCTCGAGGTGTTCAGCGACGTGGTCCGGCAGGCGCCCCCGACGGTGACGGCACGGGACGCGATGCGTTCCTTGTTGTTCCTGGAGGATCAGCTGACCGGTGCGTTGCCCGCCGTGGCCGCGCAGGAAGCCGCCTTCGTGGAACTGGCGGCGCCGCCGGACGATCCGCAGGTGAAAGGAACGTTGGAAGCACTCGGTTTCCGGCTGGCCGGGGTCCATCGGACCAAGCCGGTCACCTGGTGGCGCAACGGCGGGGCGTCGCTGGTGCTCAACGGCCAGGAGACCGGCCACGGTCGGCCGCAGGCGCTCGGACTGGTCGCGCCCTCGGTGGCCGCGGTGCAGACGCGGGCCGCAGCACTCGACTGGCCGCAGTTGCAGCGCACCCGAGGCGCCGACGAGTCGGCCCTGCCGGGCATCACGGCACCGAGCGGTGTGCATGTCTTCGTCAGCGCCCCGGCCGGTGCACCGGACGACTGGCGCTCGGACTTCCGCGCCGACACCTCGCTCGGCGACAGCGGCTGGCTCGGGCTGGACCACGTCGGCATCACCGTGCCGCCCGACCGGCTCGACGAGGAGACCGCCTTCTACCGCATCCTGCTCGGGCTGCGTCCCGGCTCCCTGCAGGAGTTCATCCAGCCGCACGGACGGTTGCAGAGCAGGACGCTGCGGCCCGCCAGCGGCGGCCTGCGCATCGTGCTCAACGTGTCACAGGGTGACGGGGCATCGGCCGGAGCACGCGGCATCACCCAGTTGGCGTTCGGGTGCGCCGACGCGGCCCGGGAGGTGGGCCGCCTCCGCGCCGCGGGAGTGGCGTTGATGCCCGTCCCGGACAACTACTACGACGACCTGGACGCCGCGTTCGACCTGGACCCGCAGTTCCTCGGGCTGCTGCGGGACCACCGGTTGCTCTACGACGCGGACGCGCGCGGCGGCGAACTCCTGCACGCGTACACGATGCCCTGCGAGGACGGCTTCTTCGTCGAGATCCTCGAACGCAGAGGCGGTTACGACGGGTATGGCGCCCGCAACACGCACGTCCGCCTTGCCGCGCAAGCGGCTGCGTGACCCGGACCGAGGCTCAGATCGCGTAGGACGACTGAGTTCTCGTCGCGCGTGAGTCCCCGAGGTCGGTGTTCGCCGCCGCAGCTTCACGCAGTTCGGCGAGGGCCCGGTGGCATGCCGTGCGCACGGCACCCTCGCGCATCCGCATGATCGAGGCGACCTCGCCGACCGGAAGATCCTCCATGAAGCGCAGCACGACGATGGCGCGCTGCCGCTCGGGCAGGCGACGGACCTGCGCGAGCAGGGCGTGGTGTTGCACATACGCCTCGGCCGGATCCGGGCTGGTCAGCTCGTCGTTGTCGAACGGGCTGACGATCTCGGAGGATGCCCGGCGACGCCGCCCGGACAGGAAGGTGTGCACCATCATCCGTCGCACGTACGCCGAGGGAGCGGTTGCGGACCGGACCTTGCGCCAGGACACGAACGTCTTGGTGAAGGTCTCCTGCAACAGATCGTCCGCGTCGGTGCGGTTGCCGGTCAGCGAGGTCGCCAACTTGCGTAAACCCGCGGTCTCCCGCTCCACGAAGGACGCGAAATCGCTTGTCGTCACAGCAGATTCGCCTTCTGCAGGTTGGTGATGATGCTGCTGATGGCGGTGGACGCTCCCTGCTCGGACTGGGTCATGGCGGAGATCACGTACTTGCCGACGACCTGGACGGCGATGTAGTTCGACTTGAACTTCAGGTCCGGTTGGCTGGGTACGCCGGTCGATGGCTGTTCGAAGAGGTAGCTGGGTCCGTCCGCTCCGGCGACACCGGACCACGGGACCTGCACGGCGCCGGTCTGACCGGCCACCCAGATCCAGCCGCCGCGGCTGGCCTGCACCGTCGGGATGGCTGTCCGCGCCAGGTGGACGTTCTTGAACGCGACGATCAGGGTCATCAGGCTGCGCTGGTCCGGGTTGCCGTCGCCCGGCATGCTGCCGTCCGTGCGGTAGTTGAAGGCGCTGTCGAAGACGTTGGCGACCTGTCCGGTGGTGTCCGGGGTGCTGTCGTTCTGCGCGTTGCTGCGCGCCATGACCAGGGTGGGTACGGGAGCTGCGCCGAGGTCGTCCGCATCCACGTTGGAGGTCGGCCGGTGCCGCGAGTAGGTCAGCCCCTTGGGCAGTTGTGCGCCGTGCGGCAGCAGGTAGCCCGCGAGCCCGGCGATCTTCTTGTTGTGCCCCTGGTACGGGTCGGAGGTGCTGGTGTCATCCGGCCCCGAGTAGTCGTCGTACCCGGGCTGGACGGTGGTGATCGACGGGGAGGACGTGGCTTTCCTCGGTGCGGGGTGGCGGGTGGGGTTCTGTGTGGAGAACTGCAGGTGCACTCCCGGACCGGCCGGGTCGACCCGGTGGACGGAGTTGGCGCCGTTGCCCACCGCGTTGCCGGTCAGCGCGACCGTCGCCACGATCGCGGTCGCCGCGACCAGGCCGCCGCTCGCACCCGCCGCCACCCGCAAGTGCTTGCGCTGCCGGCCGGCGGAGATCGCGTGTTCGGCGAGGTCCGCGGCACCGTGTGCGTCGGACGGCAGGTCGGCATACGCCGCCCGCAGTTGTTCTTCCAGCTCGTCGATCATGACGATGAACCCCCTGAGGTCGAGGTGACTCGGTATGTCGAACAAGACGCCGCGAACAACGTCCCGCGTTACAGGTCACCGGACCGATGCCCCGAGCATACGGGTGCCCGGGGCAGCCGCAGGTGGCTCAGCGCCGCCGTATCTGGGCCGGCAACATCGCGAGGAGACCGAGCAACGCGGTGACCGCGACCAGGTAAGCCAGGCCGTGTTCGAGCGCGACCCGCGGCCCGCGGTCCATGGCACCGAAGAAGACGATGCCGATCAGCGCGACTCCGACGGTGTTGCCGACCTGCTGCACCGCGGACAACGTGCCCGACAGCGAACCCGCCTCGGCCGGCTGCACCGACGACATGATCGCGGCGATCTGGCTGGTCAGGGACACGCCCATCCCCAGCCCCGTCAGAACCAGCCCGGGTGCCAGCCAGAGGACCCCGGCCGCCGGGAGGTCGACCACCACGAACGCCGTCGCCAGGTGTCCGAGCAGGCTCGTTGCGGCTCCCACTGCGACCGCACGACGTCCGAACCGGGCGACCAGCCGCTCCGCCTGCGCCGTGCCGACCAGGTAGGCAACGGCGAGGAAGGTGAACATCGCGCCCGATCCCAGCGCGCTCAGGCCGCGCCCGCCCTGCAGGTACACCGCGAGGACCAGGAAGTAGGACGCCATCCCGAGGAAGAGTGCGACCTGCATGATCAAGCCGTTCCGGACGGCCGGCGAGCCGCGCAGCACCGCACCGAGCATCGGGTCGTCAGCGCGGCGCAGCAGGACCCGGCAGCGGACGACCAGCAGCGCGGTGCACAGGACGGACGCTGCGAGGCACGCCCACGTCCAGCTCGGCCAGCCGAGCCGGCGTCCCTCGAGCAGCGGCAGCAACAAGGTGGTGAGCGCGGCGACGGACAGCGCCATCTCGGCGACGTCGAGCTTCGGCGGGTGGTCCGCACGGGTGCCCGGCAGCCGCCGCACGAGCGCGAGTATGGCGACGCCGATCGGCACGTTGACCAGGAAGATCGAGCGCCAGCCCACACCGAGGAGGTCGAGCTGGATGAGCGCGCCGCCGATGAGCTGTCCGCTCGCCGCAGCGATACCCATCGCGGTGGAGTAGGCGCCGATGGCGCGGGCCCGCGCCGGCCCGGTGTAGATGTCGCCGATGAGCGCCAGCACCATCGGGGTGATCAGCGCGCCGCCGATGCCCTGCGCGATGCGGGCGCCGGTGAGGGTGCCGATCGACGGGGCCAGGCCACACGCCGCCGACGCGAGCGTGAAGAGGAGCACTCCGGTGGCGAAGATCCGGCGGCGGCCCCATCGGTCACCGGCCCGGGCGCCGGCGAGCAGCAGGCCGCCGTACGTGAGCCCGAACCCGGCGATCACCCACTCGATGCCGGTGTCGTCGGTGTGCAGGTCGTGTTGCATCGACGGCAGCGCGACGTTGACGATGAAGAAGTCCAGCACGACCACGAAGACGCCGGCCAACAACGTGATGAGCGGCACCGGGCCGGCCGTCGCCGTACCCCGAAGTGGTTGTGCGGTAACGGTTTCGGATGAGGTATGGCGACCGGGGCGACGCACCGTGTGTTGTGTTGTCATACCTGAAGTTCTCCAGCCTCCCCCAGGGGGAGACTCAACAATTCGGCTGACATCGACCCTCCTGCTGGGGGAGGGTTGAGCGTTGTGCGCATGACAGAGTTACTGAGCATCGGCGACTTCTCCCGGATGACGTTCCTCAGCGTCAAGGCGCTGCGGCACTACCACGACGTGGGGTTGCTGGAGCCCGCGCGGATCGACCCGCACTCGGGATACCGCTACTACGTGCCCGGGCAGGTCGCGGACGCGCAGCTCATCCGCCGGCTGCGGGACCTGGACATGTCGGTCGACGCGGTGCGCAAGGTGGTGACCGCGCCCGACCCGGCGGCACGTGATGTGATCATCGCCGAGCACCTGGACCGGATGACCGAGCAACTGCGCCGGACCCAGGAGACGGTCGACTCGCTGCGGCGCATCCTGCAGGACGAGCAGCAGGAGCTCGCGGTCGAGACGATCCACGAGCCCACGGTGCATGCGCTGGTCGTCCGTGAGCACGTGACCGGTGACACCGCGATGGCGTGGTGGATCGACACCTTCACGCAGCTGCACCGCAGTCTGCGAGTCGGTCGCGGCAGGCGCACCGGGCCGGACGGGGTGATCTTCCCGACCGAGTACTTCACCGAGGGAGCCGCCGAACTGGTCGCCTACGTCCCGGTCGACGCGCACACCCGCGGAGCCGAGCAGGTGCCGGGCGGGGACTTCGCCGTGACGACCTACGACGGGCCGTTCATCGACCTGGACCGGGCGTACGGCGTGCTCGGCCAGTCGGTGACGGAGCGGGCGATGTCCGGCGACGGGCCGGTGCGGGAGCGTTACCTCCCACGCGGTGACGAGAAGGACCTGATCGACCACACCACGATCGTGTGGTGGCCGGTCACCACACGATCGTGACCGGCGGTCAGGCGCCGGCGGGCGCCGATTTGCCTGCCGGTCGCTTCGGAACGTACCCTTGAGGCACCGAAGACCGCCGGTTGTTCATGTGCCCCGGCACATGACCGAAGGTTCCGCGACGAGCGGGCGACCAGCGCAGGTGAGCCAGGCAGCACGACCACGTCATACCTGTTATGACGCGTGACTCATGTGAGCCCCGGACACTTGTGCCGGGGCTCTTTTTCGTATGTCGGGCCGCGGCGATCCATCGGGACGAACATTCACCGATCAAGGAGGTCCGCATGGCCAGGTCCGACAAGTCGGCTGCCATCGCCGAGCTCACGGACAAGTTCCGTGACTCGGGTGCGGCCGTGCTGACGGAGTACCGCGGTCTGTCCGTGGCACAGCTCACCGAGCTGCGCAACTCCATCCGTGAGCACGCGACCTACACCGTGGTGAAGAACACGCTCACCAAGCGCGCCGCCGAGGCGGCCGGTGTGACGGCATTCGAGGGCGACCTACAGGGTCCGTCCGCGATCGCCTTCATCACCGGTGACCCGGTGGAGGCTGCCAAGGGGCTGCGTGACTTCGCCAAGGCGAACCCTCTGCTGGTGATCAAGGGCGGCGTCATGGACGGCAAGGCCCTGTCATCGGAAGAGATCACCAAGCTTGCGAGCCTCGAGTCTCGCGAGACCCTGCTCGCCAAGCTGGCCGGCGCCATGAACGCGTCGCTCAGCCAGGCGGTCTACCTCTTCGCCGCGCCGCTGTCGCAGACCGCTCGGGTCGTCGACGCACTGCGTGCCAAGGTCGAGACCGAGGGCCCGGTTGCCACCGACGCCCCGGCCGCTGCCGCCGAAGAGACCGCGCCCTCGGCCCCGGCCGAGGCTGCGACCGACGTCGCCGAGGGTGGCGACGAGAGCTGAGTGCTCCGGCATACGGCTCGAATCTTTAACAAGGACAAAGCCACTCACGGCATACGACCTGCGTGGTCGTAGAAACGAACGAAAGGTTGCCAACCATGGCAAAGCTCAGCACCGAAGAGCTCCTTGACCAGTTCAAGGAGATGACCCTGATCGAGCTCAGCGAGTTCGTCAAGGAGTTCGAGGACACCTTCAACGTCACCGCTGCGGCTCCGGTCGCCGTCGCCGCTGCTGGTGGCGCCGCCGGTGGTGCGGCCGCCGAGGCCGCCGAGGAGAAGACCGAGTTCGACGTCATCCTCACCGCCGCCGGTGACAAGAAGATCCAGGTCATCAAGGAGGTCCGCGCGCTGACCTCCCTCGGCCTGAAGGAGGCCAAGGACCTGGTGGACGGCGCTCCGAAGCCGGTTCTGGAGAACGTCGACAAGGACGCGGCCGAGAAGGCCAAGGAGCAGCTCGAGGGCGCCGGCGCGTCCGTCGAGCTCAAGTGAGCTGACGCTTCACAGCTTCACTGAGGCGGCCCGATCCCACCTGGGATCGGGCCGCTTTCGTGTGGGTGGCGCGGTCTCGACGCAGAGCTGGAGACGATGAGTATGCTCACGCGACGTGATGCGGATGAGGTGCTCCCGGGCTGCACTGAGTGGTGCGGCATGCCTCCTCCTGATCGTGGGGTGTTCGTCATCGGGCAAACCGGTGACGGCACGACATGTGTCGTCACCCGCAGAGGCCAGCCGCTCACGGTCTACCGGTAGCGGGCATGCTTCATCGGTGGGCCAGACCGCTCGGGCCGCTCCCGCTGATCTGCGCGTGGTGGCACGGAAGTCGTACGAGGTCACTGCTGGGGTCGTGGGCCACGTGGCTGTCTTCGGTGATTGGATCGCGTACGCGTCCGGGCCAAGCGGTGGAGCCAACCCCACCACGGTCTCGGTGATCAACCGGCGAACCGGCGCCGTGCGCCGGATCGCCACGACTGCATGGGCCGACGGGCAGACGGATTGGGTCGAGGGCACCGGTAACTGGGTGTTCTGGACCGATCAGAGTTTTGAGCCGACCGACGCGACGACTCCGGCGTGGACATTCAAGGGGATGGATCTGCTGACCGGCAAGGTCATCGAGCTGGACCATTCGGACTCGTGGTCGTCGCCCACTCCGATCCCACGCGCCGCCAACGGTTACGTGGTGTGGTATCGCGCAGCGAACAGGAAGGGGACCACTGCGACGGTGTGGACCTTCACACCGAAGACCGGCAAGAAGCACAAGATCGGCACCGGTTGGTACTCGTTCACCACCCCTGCCAAAGGGTTCGTCGTGTTCACGAGGCTGATCGAGCCCAGCAGCCCGAGCACGAAGCTGATGGACGTCAGCCTGTCGTCCGGGCAGGTTCGGCAGATTCAGGGTGGTCCGGACGCGACCATTCCACGGACCGCCAATGGGTCTGACCTCCTGGTCTGGCTGGCACCGTCGGTGAATGATGCGGAGAGCGTCAACTGGGAGACCGGAGTTTCCGGACGGTCGACGTCTCTGGTTGAGCCTGCGGCAACGATGGCGGTCCCTGGCAAGAACTTCGTCGCGTTCGCGGACAGAGACGGCGATCTCGAGGTGGTCAACGCAGCCAACGCTCATGACCTGCTCACGGTGACGACGGATCCCGTGTTCGTTCCCTGCCGTGTCGCCGCCGGTGGCAGCACTGTTGCCTGGTGTGAGCAGGAGTCGTCGACGCGGATCATGATCCGGACCGTAGAGGTCAGCTAGCCGGCCATCGCGGACCCGTCGAAGGGAAGTGCCCGCCGCTCCGAGTTGCACCGACACGATGGGCGCGATCAATGACTCAATGACCGCCTCACAATCTTCGCCGCCTGGGGCTACCGTCTGACGATGCCGCAGCAGACGTATTGGAAGGTCCCGTTTGAGTGGACAGCGACCACGCCCCCACCGGACGATGCCTTACCCGCGGGTTGGTCGTGGCGTGACGGGACAACGTTGGCGGCGCCGGTCGGGCTGGTCGGCGAAGTGCTGGCGAACTCGCCAGGGCCGGAGGATCGCCGAGCGGTCGACCAACTCGGAGCCGACGAAGCCGCCCGTCGGCTCGTTGCCCTGGCTCCGGGGTTCAGCTACCTACCGAGCTGTTGGCACGTCCTGATGGTGCGGCGGTCGATGGCAGGTTTCGTACTGCCTGTCATCTACGACGGTTGCGCCCGCGACGGTCTCGACGAAGCAACGATCTACCACATGGGGGTCGCGCCCGCATATCGCAGTCAGGGCATCGGACGACTCCTACTGCGCCACGCCACGCAGGCGCTTGTCAACCACGGCATCTGGCGGGCGTACTGCGATACGCCTTCGAATGACTACCCGATGATCCACCTGTTCGAGACTGAGAGGTGGAAGCGCCTCCCCGATCACGAACGCCCAATCGCCGAACTGGAATAGCCGTAGCTCATGACGGCGGGCCGCACTGCGTCCATCGGCGGTCGTCACGCTCCGGGTGACGATCCTCAACCGGACAGGACTGCTGGCGTGTCGCGTCCGACAGAGCCGCGGCCTGCTTCCGGAGCTGCGTTGACCTTCGAGCTGGTCGAACGCCAAGACTGATGGGTTATGGACGCTCAGGTTGTGCGGTTTCACCCACCGGAGGCACCGCTGCAGAAAGGAACCTGCTACGACGGCCCAACGTGATAAGTTTTGGACGATATTTTTATACGTATGGAGAACCTGTCAAGAAAGTTGAACCATGTCGTGGAGCCCGCAGGTCCCGTACAACGAGCTACCGCCGTTGCCGCCGCCTGGTCTGGATCTGGAGCCTAAGCCTGTCCTGAAGGCAACGGTCGAAGCACGCGTGGCTCTGGCGACCCTTGCCGAGGAGGGGCGGCAGTTACCGAACCCGACCATCCTGATCCACGCCGTACTCCTACTCGAGGCGCAGGCGAGCTCCGAGATCGAGAACATCGTCACCACCGCAGACGAACTCTTCAAATACGCCGAGGCCAATGCCGGCGAGCCCGCGGATGCTGCCACCAAGGAGGCTTTGCGCTACCGGGCGGCTCTGTTCGCTGGAGTTAGCGAGATCAAGAAGCGTCCGCTGATGAGCTCGACGGCCGCGCGTATCTGCTCGGTCCTGCACGCCCGGGAGATGGCCGTGCGATCCGTACCGGGAACCCGGATCGCCAACCCGGCTACCCAGGAGGTGGTCTACGCACCGCCGGAAGGTGCCGCTGTGATCTTGGACAAGCTGGGCGACTGGGAACGGTTCGTACACGCAACCGACGACCTCGACCCCTTGGTACGCATGGCATTAGCGCACTACCAGTTCGAGGCTGTCCACCCGTTCCATGACGGCAATGGCCGGACCGGGCGCGTAATAAACATCTTGATGCTGATCGAAGCCGGCCTGCTCGATGAGCCGATTCTCTACCTGTCCCGGGCCATCATCGAGCGCAAGAACGATTACTACCGGCTGCTGCGGGGCGTGACTGCTGAGCACGCGTGGATCGACTGGATCCTTTACATGCTCGATGCCGTCACGCGCTCAGCGAACTCCACCGTCCGCAAGATCGATGCGATCCGGGCGTGCCAGCGCGACATTGCCGGTCGCGCTCGAACGGTGACCAAAGGCGGCCAGAATGCGGCGCTGCTGGAGCTGCTCTTCGAGCAGCCCTACTGCCGCATCAACGTGGTGGTGGAACGTTGTGGGGTCTCCCGGCCGACGGCGGCAAACTGGCTGCACGCTCTCGCTGGTGCGGGGCTGCTGCGCGAAGTGAAGCACGGCAAGGAGGTGCTGTTCGTCAATCACGAGTTCCTCGAGGTGCTGATCCGCGCCGAGTAGTTCCCAGAACTACCTGGATCACGCTGACACGACATTCGCAGCCCAGGACCTGTCGACGATCACCGCCGACGTCGCAAAACCCGGTCCCGTGCACGATCACCGATCATCGATCATCGATCAAGGACCGTCACGCGGAGCGTGACCGTCACCGATCGGCTGATCGGGAGTGATGCTGTCGCACCCGGGGTGAACACCACCATCTACCCTGATCGCACGCGTCGCCAACGGTTACGTGGTGCGGTACCGCGCAGCTGCGCCTGCCGCTCCGACGCCGGACTCATGACTCGGCCAGGCTGAAGTCGGCGAAGTCGAAGCCGGGGGAGACGATGCAGGCGACGAGGGTGGCGCGGTCGGGGTCGGCCGGCACGGCGCTCTGCCACTCGCCGGCCGCGACGAGGTGCTGGCCACCGGGGCCGAGCGTCACCGTTTCGGTCTCCGTGGGGCCGGTGCCCGTGCCGCCGAGCGTCACCCGCGCGGGGCCGCCGCCCTGCCAGATCCACAGCTCCGGGGACCGCACCCGGTGCCAGGCCGACGTCTCCCCGGGACGCAGCAGGAACAGCACCGACGTCGCCAACGACCGTGTCCCATATTGCGTTTCGACCGTCTGTGGGTGGCGCCACGTCTCGCGGAACCACCCGCCCTCCGGATGCGGTTGCAACCCCAGGTCTTTCGGGTCCGTCGGAATGGGGTCCGACTGGTATGTCGACATCTGCCCTCACGGATTCGATGGACGGTCAGGAACATTCACCGGTGATCGTAGAGGCAATTACGGTGTCGTCAGGGAGGACGAAGATGACCATGGACCCATCGACCGGCCCGGGTGGACTGCGTGCCGCGCTCGGCGCGCTCGTCGAACCGCTGGCCGAGGTGCACCCGTGGCTGCCGGCCGCGCTGATCGATTTCGTACTGCACAGCGGCTCCGACGCGGTGCTGATGCTGCTGGAACCACCTCGCACGGGTTCGTTCGAGAGCGAGGAGCAGCGGCGACAGGATCGGCTGCTGCATGCCCGTATCGGCGGCTACGGGACGGGAAGTGTCGAAGCGGACCGGCGTGCCCAGCGCGGCTTCTACCAGGAGCTGGGAGCGTCGACTCCCGCCATACAGCTGCGGTGGTACCGGGTGCTGGCCGCACTGCACCCGCAGACGACGGACGACCCGTTGCCGCTTTCTGCCCTGCTCCACGGTTACGCGAACGCGGTCACCGACGGGCCGTCGTTCGGTCACCCGCAGCTGGAGCGACTGCTGGAATTCGCCGGCCACCCACCGGTTGCCGTCCTCGGCCGGGCGTTCGCCGCGTCGACCGAGGACGAGCTCTACGGTGTGCGGGACCTGCTCACCGCGATGCCCGGCTACGCCGACGCCCTGACCCGCCACCACGACACGGTGGTCGAGTCGATGCGGAACGCCGCCGGGCGGGGCCGCCTCGCCGTCCTGGGCCTGCTGGAGAGGCAGCCACTCGCCGTGTTGCGGCAGTACCTCCAGGTGCTCGCCGAGTATGCCGTCTCCGGGTCGTCGGAAGTCCGTGCGGCGGCGCAGAAACTGCTGGCCGAGGCGCCGGCGACCGAGGTCGACGACGCGTTCTGGCGGCTCGCGGCCGACGGCCGGCCGAACGAACGCGCCCACGCCCTCCGTCGCCTGTACGAACGCGCGAGTGACCCGGACGCGCGCGAGCGTGTTCTTCTGGCTGCCCGCTCCGACCGGGCCGCGAGCGTCCGCCAGGTCGCGGACGACCTGCCGATCGAGACCGCGCCGGTGCAGCTGCCATCGGCGCCGACGACATCGGTCGACTGGCAGGTGAGCCAGTCGCCGGAGTTGAACCTCGCGTTGCGTCAGTTGCGCGACGACCTCGACCTGGCGGCCGCCGAGATGAGTCTCACCGCGCCCCGCGGCCGAGCTCCCGGCCCCGACGACCCCGGTGTCCTGGGCAACGACGGTCTGCTGGACCTGACCGCCGCCGTGCTGGGCACGGGGACGGGAGCGGATCGGAGCCGGGTCAAGTGGAGGTGGCTCGCCTCGACGACCAGCTTCGAGCGGTTCGCGCAGAGCGACGGCGTGCAGTTGCCCGCCCTGCTTCGCGCGCTGCAGTGGTTCGGGCTGCTGCGCATCGAGGGCTCGCTGTCCGAATACACGGTGCTCGGCATACACGCCCTGCACGACGCGCGTCCGGAGCCGCCGTCCTTCGACGACGTCGCCCGGGCGCTCACCGACCTCGGGGTCCCGCGGGCGGCCGTGGTCGAAGCCGTCTGCTTCCAGACCCTGGGCGCGCCGTGGGATCGGGCCGACCTCGCGGGATTCGTCGCTCGGCACCTGCCGACCATCCTGTCGCTCACCGAGGAGACGCACGACCGGTCCGCGCTCGGCGACACGGAGGTCGAGCAGCGGGCAGCGGCGACCGAACTGCTCGGCGCCCTGGACGACCCGCCGGAACGTGTTGTCCGGCAGCTCGGCACGGCGGCCGTCACCGGGCCGCAGCAGATCCAGCGTGCCGCCCGGGCAGCCCTGGGTGACGGTCCGCATGCGGTGGCGGCCGTCGGCAACGCCATCGGCCACGGCCGTGCCACGGTGCGCACCGCCGGCGCGCGATGGGCCGCAGAACGGCACCTGTCCGCCGCTGTCCCTGCCCTGGAGCGCGCCGTCCGGGCGGAACGCAGCGACACCGTCCGAGCGGCCCAGCTCGACGCGCTCGAGGCGCTCGGACGGTCGGTGAGCGAGTACGTGGACCGGGACGCGCTGGTGGGCAAGGCGCGGGAGTCAGCCGCCGAACCGCTGCCCGACACGCTCGCCTGGTTCCCGTGGCCCGAGCTGCCGGTCGTGCGCTGGGCCGACTCCGGCGCGCCGGTGCCGCCGGAGGTCATCCGCGCGCACCTGGTGCAGTCGGTGCGGTCCAAGGATCCCCAGCCGGACGTGCTGCTGCGGCGGTATTGCGCGCTCTACGACCCGGCGGACCGGGAGCGGCTCGGCGACTTCGTGGCCCGGTCGTGGATCGACGCCGATCTGGCCGAGGTGCGGCGTCTCGAGCGGGAGAACGAGCCCATCCTGGACCCGCGCATCGGTTCGCTGATCGCAGCCAAGGGCGCGCTCGCGGTGGCCGCAGCCTGCGCCGGTGGCGGTGTCACCCCGCTGGTGCAGTCCTACCTCAACGAGTGGTACGGCATGCGTGCGGCGCAGTGCAAGGCGCTGCTGACCATGCTCGCCTGGGTGGACGACCCGAGCGCGGTCAACCTGTTGCTCGCGGTCGGTCGCAAGTTCCGGACACCCTCGATCCGCAAGGAGGCTGCAGCGCTCATCGAGGGTATGGCGGAGCGTCACGGCTGGACGCCCGACGAGTTCGCCGACCGGACCATTCCGGAGGACGTGACCGGCAGGAAGCTGAAGTCTGTGCAGCGCGAACAGACCGCACGGCTCTACGAGGCGATGGTCTCCGAACGGCTCTGGTCGGTGCCGGACTGGCGGCGCTTCACCTCGCACCCCGTCATCGCACCCCTGGTGTCCGGGCTCGTATGGCGCGCCGCGCCGTCCGACGGGGCGCAGCCCGTCGTGTTCACCGTCGGCCCGGACGGCCGTCCGCTCGCGGTGACCGGCTCGGTCACCGAGCTGCCGCCCGATACGGTCGTCGGCCTCGCGCACGGATCCCGCCTCCCGGCCGCCGAGGTCGAGGGATGGACGGCCTGGCTGGGCGCTCGCGATGCGGCGCCGGTGCTGTCGCAGTTCGGCCGCGCGGCGTACGTGGTCCCGGACGGGCAGCGGCGCAGCACCGAGATCGCCGATTTCACCGGCTGCCTGCTGACCGGATTCACCCTGCGCAATCGAGCGAAGAAGCTCGGCTATCAGCGGGGCCCCACCCTCGAGGGCGGCTGGTTCGTCCGTTACGAGAAGACCTTCGTCAGCACCGCCGTCACCGTCGCGATCTACTTTTCCGGCAATGTGCTGCCGGAGGATGACCTGCGGATCGCCTTGACCGACATACGTTTCGAGCGTTCTCGGCCCGGCCGCCCGGCTCGTTTCCTGCGTCTGGAGAAGGTGCCGCCGGTACTGGTGACGGAGGCGTATCACGACGCCGCCGACATCGCCGGCCGGAAGAACGTCCCGGTCGCCGACTGGCGGGACCGGATCCGTCGGTCCTGAGGGCGACGCCGTCAGGGCGTGCCGGAGTCTCCCCAGTGTCGAGGTATGAGCGGGTATGCCGGTCCCGGCGTGCGTAGGTCTGCACCGGGGGGAGCTATGACCGGGTTTCGGGGTCGGCGGCGTGCCGGAGTCTCCCCAGTGTCGAGGTATGAGCGGGTATGCCGGTGCCGGTGCGCGTAGGTCTCCACCGGGGGGACCTATGACCGGATATGCCGCCTAAGGCCGTACGCGACTCCCCACCGGGGGGACCTGTGCACGGCCGCGCGCCGCGCCCGACCCCCGCCCGACCCCCGCCCGCCGACCCGGCACGCCCGGAAGTTCTCCGGCGATTACTAAGCAAGCGCTTAGTGAGTCAGCTACTGTTAAGTAGCACACTCACGACCACCGAAGGGTTGCCCGACGATGCGCCTGCAACTGTCCGACGAGGACGCTGCCTTCCAGCAGCAGATGCGTGACTTCTTCACGACCGAGATCCCTGCCGACCTCCGCGAGCGCTGGGCGTCCGGCGGAGAGGTGAGCGCCGACGACATACGCGAGTCGCAACGCCTGCTCAACGCCGCCGGTCTCGCCGTCCCGCACTGGCCGGTGGAGTGGGGCGGCAAGGACTGGACCCAGCTGCAACGGCACCTCTACCTGCAGGAGATGCAGGCTGCCAGCGTGCCGCCGCCGCTCGCGTTCAACGCCAGCATGGTCGGGCCGGTCATCGCGACCTTCGGCAGCCAGGAGCAGAAAGAGCGCTTCCTGCCGGCCACCGCGAACCTGGACATCTGGTGGTGTCAGGGCTTCTCGGAGCCCAACGCCGGCTCCGACCTCGCGAGCCTGCGCACCGAGGCGGTGCTCGACGGCGACGAATGGGTCGTCAACGGGCAGAAGACCTGGACCACGCTCGGCCAGCATGCCGACTGGATCTTCGCGCTCGTGCGCACCGAGCCGGATGCTCCGAAGAAGCAGATGGGCATCTCGTTCCTGCTGATCGACATGAAGACGCCGGGCATCACTGTCCGCCCGATCCAACTGATCGACGGCGGCCACGAGGTCAACGAGGTCTTCTTCGACAACGTGCGAGTGCCCGCCGACCAACTGGTGGGGGAGCGCGGCAAGGGCTGGACGATCGCCAAGTTCCTCCTCGGCAACGAGCGGGTGGGCGTGGCTCCGGTCGGCACCATCAAGCGGGCCCTCGCCAGTGCCAAGGGGTATGCCGCCGCGGCCAGGTCCGGTGAGGGCACCCTGTTGCAGGAGCCGCTGGTCGCGGCCCGCTTCGCCGAACTCGAGACCCAGCTGGCCGCGCTCGAGCTCACCGTCCTGCGGGTCGCCGCCAACTCGCGCGGCGAGAAGCCCGACCCGGCATCGTCGATCCTGAAACTCAGGGGTTCGCAACTGCAGCAGGACGTCTTCGAGTTCACCATCGACATCGCCGGCCCGGCCTCGCTGGAGTGGCAGCAGCCGGACGACACCGACCTGCAGAGCTGGGCCGCCGTCGCGACACCCACCTACCTCAACTTCCGCAAGGCGTCGATCTACGGCGGGTCCAACGAGGTCCAGCGCAGCATCATCGCCTCGGGCATCCTCGGACTGAAGGGCTGACCACCATGGATTTCACATTCGACGACGAACAGAAGGCCCTGCAGGACGCGGTCCGGGAGCTCGCGGCCCGCAACGCGCCCGCGGAGGCGCACGGCGACGTCCCGGTCGGACCCGCGGCGCACGACCCCAAGGCGTGGTCGGCGATCGCCGAGATGGGGCTGCTCGCGCTGCCGTTCGGCGAGGACGTCGGGGGCGCGGGCGCGTCCACCGTCGAGGTCGCCATCGCCGCCACCGAACTGGGCAGGGCGCGGGTGGCCACGGCATACGCGGAGGCACTCACCGCGGCCGGCCTGATCGCCTTCGGCGGCAGCGACGAGCAGCGCGCGAAGCTGCTGCCCGACCTGCTCGACGGCACTTCGCTGGTCGTCCCGGCGTTCGCCGAGCCGGGTCGCGCCTGGTCGCTGGAGGCGTATGACGTCACGGCGTCCGGCGCCGGAGCGGGGTCCCCGCGAAGTATTCGGGGGAGCGAAGCGGAGGAGAAACTTCGTGGGGTGCAGGGTGACGTGACGCTGACCGGCACCAAGGAGCCGGTGCCCTACGCCGACGCCGCCGACAAGCTCGTCGTCACCGCGCGGGTGGGGGACCGGACCGGCCTCTTCCTCGTCGACGGCGCGACGGTGTCCGGCATGCGGGTCCGTCTCGACAACACCCCCGCGGTCGCCCTGGGCAGCGTCGACGACGCGGCACGTGCCATCCGGGCCGGCGTCAACCTCGGCATCCTCGCGGTGACCGCGGAGGCGCTCGGCGCGATGGACGCGGCGCTGCCGATGACCGTCGAATACCTCAAGACCCGCAAGCAGTTCGGGGTGCCGCTCGCGGCGTTCCAGACGCTCACCCAGCGCGCGGCCGACATGTACGTCTCGCTGGAACTCGCCCGAAGCACGGTGCTCTACGAGGGTATGGCGCTGGCCGCCGACCCGTATGACGCCACGGCCACCTCCCGGGCGAAGGTCGTGATCGGACAGTCGGGCCGCCACGTCGGCCAGGAGGCGATCCAGTTGCACGGCGGCATCGGGATGACCGCGGAGTACGCGGTGGGGCACCACACGGCCCGGCTGACCGCGATCGAGCACACCTTCGGCGACACCCGGTGGCACCTGGCCCGGCTGGCGGGGGCACTGGACGACCACGAGCAGGTGGACCTACTGACCTGACCGTCAGCTCGACACAAGCGGCGTCTCTGCATCCCGTAAGAACTTGGTCAAGCGCCCGTCCAGCTTTGGCAAGAATTACCCGCAGGCATTGCGCCGGACTTCTCGAATAGTGAAAGTGGCTACACCGCAGGCGTTTTCGCGCCTGCGGTGTCCATTTCCCGTCACATCGAGAAGAAGGCAGATCACATGCGCAGTCTCTATCGACTGGCTTTCGCGACCGTCGCCACCGCGGCACTCGTCGCCACCGGCACCGCCTCGGCCTCCGCGACCACGGTCACCGGCGACACCGTCAGCCCGCACATCATCGGCGGATCGAGCGGCAGCTCGCCATACATCGTGCAACTGGTCTTCGGCCAGAGCGACGGCACCTACGGCTGCACCGGGGAGGCGATCGCACCACAGTGGATCCTCACCGCGCAGCACTGCATCGACGGCACACAGTGGATGGACGTCTACTTCAGCAACTCGGTGACCAGCCCGGGCACCCCCATCGCCGCGGACCAGGTGGGCGGTTCGTCGTACGGCGATGTCGCGCTGGTGCACCTGTCGTCCAGCAAGTCGCTGAGCAGCTACGCGCCGCTCGCGTCCTCCTACAGCGCGCGCTCCGGTGACTCGGGAACCATCTGGGGCTACGGCCTCACCGCGGGTGGTGCACAGCCCACCCACCTCAACAAGGCGACCGTCAACGTGGTCGGCTCCAGCACCGACGCCTATGGCGGCAGCGCGATCCACGTCAAGGGCAGCAACGGTGCCTCCAACCACGGCGACTCCGGTGGTCCGCTGTTCGTCGGCGGGGTCATCGTCGGCGTCTGCTCGACCGGCGACGTCGCCGATCCCGGCAGCGACATCCACGCCGGCTCCAACTACGCGAATCTGACCGCCAGCCGGTCCTGGATCCGCTCGGTCACCGGGGTCTGACGAGGGAACCCCGGTCCACGAGCGCCGTCGCACCCGCCGTCCTCCCCGGGTGTGACGGCGCTCGTCGTACGAGAGCCTCACGTATGCCGGCGAGCGTCTCACCGATGGTTACCGGCGGCGATCGGCGATGGACTGCTCGGTGAACGCACGCACCGGGCGTGCCGCACCCAGGAGGAATCCCGTGAACTCACGACTCGCCATGGCGGCAAGCGTCTTCGGCGCGCTGACCGCGGGCGCGACCGCCGTGGTCTACCTCAACTTCTCGGCCCGGGTGATGCCGTCCCTCGGCCGGATGGCGAATGCCGCCGGTATCGCGCGCATGCAGTCCTTCAACCGGACCGCTGAGCAGGGCCCTTTCATGTTCTGCTTCTTCGGTGCCGCGCTCGCCGGGGGCTACCTGATCTATCGCTTCGCCCGCGGCGACCGGTCGACGGCCGGGGTGCTGCTCGCCGCGGGTGGTGCGGCATACCTGCTCGGCTTCCTGCTGACGATGGTCTACAACGTCCCGCTCAACGACCGGCTCGCCCGTCTCGACCCGCATGCCGCGAGCAGTATCGGGGTCTGGCGGGACTACCTGAGCGGCTGGACCGCGGCGAACACCGTGCGCGCGGTCCTGTCCGGCGTGGCCACCCTGCTGCTGGTCGGCGGCTCGGTCGCGGCCGCGCAGGGCCGGGCGAGCGGGTCGGCGGCTCCCGTCACAGATCCGCACCGGGTCAGCGCCGATGTCCTGCGTTGAGCGCGCGGCGCTCGCCGAGCTGACGGACCTCGCGGTCCGTCACGGCCGGCGATTGGGCTCGGCAGGCGTGACCGACCAGCCGGACCTGATCGACGGACCTCGCGCCCGCGGCGCGTTCGTGCTGCGCGTGGTGATGCAGCCGCCGTGGGCGCTGGAGATCGCCGAGGACGCCCCGCTGACCATGGTCGCGATGCTGACCGGCGGCACGTGGCTGCGCCGCACGAGCGAACCCCCGCAACGCCTGGTCGCCGGCGACGTGCTGCTCGTGCGGGGGCTGGCCCGCTACATCATGAGCGACGAGCCGACGACCGCCCCGGACATCCGCATCGGTCCCGGGCAGACCTGCTCCGGCACCGATGGTCGTGATCTGTCGGACGAGCTGGGCGCCGGGGTGCGGGCGTGGGGCAACGATCCGGCGGGTCGGGACACCATGCTGGTGGCCAGTTACGCCGACCGGGCCCAGCTCGGCACGGTGCTGGCGGGAGCGCTCCCGGACTTCGCCCTCGTGTGCGGCGCCGACAGCCCGCTGCTGCCGGTGCTGGTCCAGGAGGCCGCGCGCGATGCACTCGGTCAGGACGCGGTGCTGGACCGGATCCTCGACGTGGTGCTGATCTCCGTGGTCCGCGCCTGGGCCGCCGAGACGCCGTCGGCGGTCGGCGGGCTGCGCGTGCTCGCGGACCCGGCGGTGGCCGAGGCGGTCCGGCTGATCCGGGCCGAACCGGCGCACGGCTGGACCGTCGAGGCGCTGGCTGCGGCGGCGGGCGTGTCCCGGGCGGCGCTCGCCCGCCGCTTCCAGGAGGTGGTCGGTATGCCGCCCATCGGCTACCTGGCCCAGTGGCGGCTGTCCCTCGCGGCCGACCTGCTGCGCGGATCCGATCGGACCGTGGCGTCGGTCGCCCGCGAGGTCGGCTACGGCAGCCCGTTCAGTCTGAGCGCCGCCTTCAAGAAGATGTATGGCGTCAGCCCGCAGGCCTACCGCTCGTCGCCCGCGTGAGACGAGGGGAGTCGGAGACGCGACACGCCATACTTGCCGGTAGCCCTTGACCAGCGGCTCGGAAGGGTGCACTCTCGTGGCGTCGAATCTCGTCGCTGGGGGGCAGCTGAGGTCCGACCACTACCGCGTGTAGACACGCGGCCTCTTTTCGGGTATTGTGTTGCTTTGCGCTGCCCGTATCCAGCCAACCCACCTTTGACCGTGCTGAAATCTGCGCGCCCGATTCCGTGTCGGATGCGTCGAGAACAAGCTCATGTCGTCACGCCGTGCGGCGGTGACGGGGTCGACGGGGGAACCGCGAGGTTGCGGCGGCGCGACACGAATCGCCCGCTTTGAAAATGCCTGTGGAAGGATCCATCCTTGGCTGCCTCGCGCACTGCGACCCAATCCCTCTCCTCGGCAAAGACGGCCTCCGGCCGTCTGTCGTTCGCCAAGATCCGCGAACCGCTGGAAGTCCCTGATCTGCTTGCTCTGCAGACCGACAGCTTCGACTGGCTGCTCGGCAACGAGCGTTGGCAGGCCCGTGTGGCCGAAGCCAAGGACGCCGGCAAGGTCGACGTCCCGGACCGGTCCGGCCTGGAGGAGATCTTCGAGGAGATCTCCCCGATCGAGGACTTCTCCGGATCGATGAGCCTGTCCTTCCGCGACCACCGGTTCGAGGAAGTCAAGTACTCCATCGAGGAGTGCAAGGAACGCGACATGACCTATGCCGCGCCGTTGTTCGTCACCGCCGAGTTCATAAACTCCGGCACCGGTGAGATCAAGAGCCAGACCGTCTTCATGGGCGACTTCCCGCTCATGACCGACCGCGGCACCTTCATCATCAACGGCACCGAGCGTGTCGTCGTCTCCCAGCTGGTCCGCAGCCCGGGCGTCTACTTCGAGCGTTCGCTCGACAAGACCTCGGACAAGGACGTCTACACCGCCAAGATCATCCCGAGCCGCGGTGCGTGGCTGGAGTTCGAGGTCGACAAGCGCGACCAGGTCGGCGTGCGTGTCGACCGCAAGCGCAAGCAGTCGGTGACCGTGCTGCTCAAGGCGCTCGGCTGGACCGAGGCGCAGATCCTGGAGGAGTTCGGCGACTACGAGTCCATCCGGCAGACGCTGGAGAAGGACCACACCGCCAGCCAGGACGAGGCGCTGCTGGACATCTACCGCAAGCTGCGCCCGGGCGAGCCGCCGACCCGCGAGGCCGCCCAGAACCTGCTGGACAACCTCTACTTCAACGGCAAGCGCTACGACCTGGCCAAGGTCGGCCGCTACAAGATCGACAAGAAGCTCGGTCTCGAGGCCTCCATCAACGACAGCACGCTGTCGGTCGACGACATCGTCGCCACGATCAAGTACCTCGTGGCGCTGCACGCCGGCCAGGAGGCCCTGCCGGGCCGCCGCGACGGCGAGGACGTCGAGTTGCGCGTCGAGGTCGACGACATCGACCACTTCGGCAACCGCCGCATCCGCAACGTCGGCGAGCTCATCCAGAACCAGGTCCGCACGGGTCTGTCCCGGATGGAGCGCGTCGTGCGTGAGCGTATGACGACCCAGGACGTCGAGGCGATCACGCCGCAAACGCTGATCAACATCCGGCCGGTCGTCGCCTCCATCAAGGAGTTCTTCGGCACCAGCCAGCTGTCGCAGTTCATGGACCAGAACAACCCGCTGTCGGGCCTGACGCACAAGCGTCGGCTGAACGCCCTCGGCCCGGGTGGTCTGTCCCGTGACCGCGCCGGCATGGAGGTCCGCGACGTCCACCCGAGCCACTACGGCCGCATGTGCCCGATCGAGACCCCTGAGGGTCCGAACATCGGTCTGATCGGCTCGCTGGCGTCATACGGCCGGATCAACGCCTTCGGTTTCATCGAGACGCCGTACCGCAAGGTCAGCGCCGGCCGGGTCACCGACGAGATCCACTACCTGTCCGCCGACGAGGAGGACAACTTCGTCATCGCGCAGGCCAACGCGGCGCTGACCGACGACAACCACTTCGCGGAGGAGCGCGTCCTGGTCCGCACCCGCGGTGGTGAGGCGAGCGACGTGCCGGCCGACGAGGTCGACTACATGGACGTGTCCGCGCGCCAGATGGTGTCGGCCGCGACCGCGCTGATCCCGTTCCTGGAGCACGACGACACCTCGCGTGCGCTGATGGGCGCCAACATGCAGCGTCAGGCCGTGCCGCTGGTGCAGTCCGAGGCTCCGCTGGTCGGCACCGGTATGGAGCAGCGCGCCGCGCTCGACTCCGGTGACGTCGTCCGCGCCGAGAAGGCCGGCGTCGTGACCGAGGTCTCCGCCGACCTGGTGACCGTCCTCAACGACGACGGCACCCAGACGACCTACCGGATCAGCAAGTTCATCCGCTCCAACGCGGGTAACTGCTACAACCACCGCGTGGTCGTCAACGGTGGCGACCGGGTCGAGGCGGGTGCGGTCATCGCCGACGGTCCCGCGACCGACGGTGGCGAGATGGCGCTCGGCAAGAACCTCCTCGTGGCGTTCATGTCCTGGGAGGGTCACAACTTCGAGGAC
Source organism: Flexivirga oryzae (assembly GCF_014190805.1). NCBI lineage: Bacteria > Bacillati > Actinomycetota > Actinomycetes > Micrococcales > Dermacoccaceae > Flexivirga > Flexivirga oryzae. The sequence goes on from NZ_JACHVQ010000005.1 coordinate 56,392, forward strand.
GCCATCATCCTGTCCCAGCGTCTGGTGCAGGACGACACGCTCTCTTCGATCCACATCGAGGAGCACGAGATCGACGCCCGCGACACCAAGCTGGGTCCGGAGGAGATCACCCGCGACATCCCCAACGTCAGCGAGGACGTCCTCGCCGACCTGGACGAGCGCGGCATCATCCGGATCGGTGCGGAGGTCCGTGACGGCGACCTGCTGGTCGGCAAGGTCACCCCGAAGGGTGAGACCGAGCTGACCCCGGAGGAGCGCCTGCTCCGCGCGATCTTCGGTGAGAAGGCGCGCGAGGTGCGCGACACCTCGATGAAGGTCCCGCACGGCGAGACCGGCACCGTCATCGGCGTCAAGGTCTTCGACCGCGAGGAGGGTGACGAGCTGCCGCCGGGTGTCAACCAGCTGGTGCGCGTCTACGTCGCCAACAAGCGCAAGATCACCGACGGCGACAAGCTCGCCGGCCGGCACGGCAACAAGGGCGTCATCTCCAAGATCCTGCCGGTCGAGGACATGCCGTTCCTGGAGGACGGCACCCCGGTCGACGTCGTGCTCAACCCGCACGGTGTGCCGCGGCGGATGAACCTCGGCCAGATCCTGGAGCTGCACCTCGGCTGGTCCGCCTCGCGCGGCTGGAAGATCGACGGCAACCCCGACTTCGCCAAGCAGATCGCGCCGGACGCCCAGGAGGCTCCGCCGTGGTCGCGCGTCGCGTCGCCGGTTTTCGACGGTGCGTCCGAGGACGTCATCACCGGTCTGCTCGACGCGACGTTGCCGACGCGCGACGGTGTGCGGCTGGTGGACCACACCGGCAAGACCCAGCTCTTCGACGGCCGCTCCGGCGAGCCGTTCCCGGAGCCGGTGTCGGTGGGTTACATGTACATCCTGAAGCTCCACCACCTGGTCGACGACAAGATCCACGCACGCTCCACCGGCCCCTACTCGATGATCACCCAGCAGCCGCTCGGCGGTAAGGCCCAGTTCGGTGGCCAGCGCTTCGGTGAGATGGAGGTCTGGGCACTGGAGGCGTACGGCGCCGCCTACGCCCTGCAGGAGCTGCTGACGATCAAGTCGGACGACGTGACCGGCCGCGTGAAGGTCTACGAGGCGATCGTCAAGGGCGAGAACATCCCCGAGCCCGGCATCCCCGAGTCGTTCAAGGTGCTGATCAAGGAGATGCAGTCGCTGTGCCTCAACGTCGAGGTGCTCTCCAGCGACGGCAGCCTGATCGACCTGCGCGACTCCGACCAGGAGGTCTTCCGCGCGGCGGAGGAGCTCGGCATCGACCTGAGCCGGCGCGAGCCGAGCAGCGTCGAGGAAGTCTGAAAACAGACAACCGGTTGAGGTATGCCGGGGAGCTCCTCGGCATACCTCGCCAAATCCTTTAGATAACAACTCTTTTCAGACTTTCGTTAGACACGAGAAGGAAGGCACAACGTGCTGGACGTCAACTTCTTCGACGAGCTACGCATCGGCCTCGCCACCGCTGAATCGATCCGTCAGTGGAGCCACGGTGAGGTGAAGAAGCCCGAAACCATCAACTACCGCACCCTGAAGCCGGAGAAGGACGGACTCTTCTGCGAGAAGATCTTCGGCCCGACCCGCGACTGGGAGTGCTACTGCGGCAAGTACAAGCGCGTCCGCTTCAAGGGCATCATCTGTGAGCGCTGCGGCGTCGAGGTGACCCGTAGCTCCGTGCGCCGCGAGCGGATGGGCCACATCGAGCTCGCCGCGCCGGTGACCCACATCTGGTACTTCAAGGGCGTCCCGTCGCGCCTGGGTTACCTGCTCGACCTCGCCCCGAAGGACCTGGAGAAGGTCATCTACTTCGCGGCATACATGATCACCTCGGTCGACACCGACCAGCGCCACAAGGACATGCCGTCCCTGGAGGCGCAGATCGAGGTCGAGAAGAAGGAGCTGGAGAACTCCCGCGACGACGCGGTCAACACCCGCGCCGCCAAGCTCGAGGCCGACCTGGCCGAGCTGGAGAAGGAAGGCGCCAAGGCCGACGCCCGCCGCAAGGTCCGCGAGTCCGCCGAGCGCGAGATGAACCAGATCCGCAAGCGCTCCGACCAGCAGATCGAGCGCCTGGAGCAGGTCTGGGACCGCTTCAAGAACCTCAAGGTCCAGGACCTCGAGGGCGACGAGGTGCTCTACCGCGAGATGCGCGACCGGTTCGGTCTCTACTTCGAGGGCGGCATGGGTGCCGAGGCGCTGCAGAAGCGCCTGGAAACCTTCGACCTCGACGCCGAGGCCGCGTCGCTGCGCGAGATCATCGCCACCGGCAAGGGGCAGCGCAAGACGCGTGCCCTGAAGCGGCTGCGGGTGGTCACCGCGTTCCAGCAGACCAAGAACAACCCCAGCGGCATGGTCCTGGACTGCGTCCCGGTCATCCCGCCGGACCTGCGCCCGATGGTGCAGCTGGACGGTGGCCGTTTCGCGACCTCCGACCTGAACGACCTCTACCGCCGGGTCATCAACCGCAACAACCGGTTGAAGCGACTGCTCGACCTGGGTGCGCCGGAGATCATCGTCAACAACGAGAAGCGCATGCTGCAGGAAGCTGTCGACTCGCTGTTCGACAACGGCCGCCGCGGCCGTCCGGTCACCGGCCCGGGCAACCGTCCGCTGAAGTCGCTCTCCGACATGCTCAAGGGCAAGCAGGGCCGCTTCCGGCAGAACCTGCTCGGTAAGCGCGTCGACTACTCGGGCCGTTCGGTCATCGTCGTCGGCCCGCAGCTGAAGCTGCACCAGTGCGGTCTGCCCAAGCAGATGGCGCTGGAGCTGTTCAAGCCGTTCGTGATGAAGCGCCTGGTCGACCTCGACCTGGCCCAGAACATCAAGTCGGCCAAGCGCATGGTGGAGCGCCAGCGCGCCGAGGTGTGGGACGTCCTCGAAGAGGTCATCACCGAGCATCCGGTGCTGCTGAACCGCGCACCGACGCTGCACCGCCTTGGCATCCAGGCCTTCGAGCCGCAGCTGGTCGAGGGCAAGGCCATCCAGATCCACCCGCTCGTCTGCACCGCGTTCAACGCGGACTTCGACGGTGACCAGATGGCCGTGCACGTGCCGCTGTCCGCGGAGGCGCAGGCCGAGGCACGCATCCTGATGCTCTCGAGCAACAACGTGCTGAAGCCCGCCGACGGTCGCCCCGTGACCATGCCCAGCCAGGACATGATCACCGGCCTCTACTTCCTGTCCGCACAGGACGGCGAGGCCAAGCGCGAGGACGGCGAGCACCTGCGCGCGTTCTCCTCGGCCGCCGAGGCCCGGATGGCGTTCGACCGCGGCGAGATCAAGCTCGGTTCGCTGACGACCATCCGTCTCTACGACCAGGTCCCGCCGGCCGGGTTCGAGCTGCCCGAGGGCGCGGAGCCCGACGAGCTCGGTCGCCTCGCGTCGTTCGAGCTGGACACGACCCTGGGTCGGGTGCTGTTCAACGAGGCGCTGCCGGAGGACTACCCGTTCCTCAACCAGGACATCGACAAGAAGGCGCTGTCCGGCGTCGTCAACGACCTGGCCGAGCGGTACCCGAAGGTGCAGGTCGCCGCGTCGCTCGACGCGCTGAAGGCGGCCGGCTTCTACTGGGCCACCCGCTCGGGCTGCACCGTCGCCATCAGCGACGTGCAGACCTCGTCGAACAAGTGGAACATCCTGGCCGGCTACGAGGAGAAGGCCGCCAAGATCCAGACGCAGTACGACCGTGGTCTGATCACCGACGACGAGCGCCGTCAGGAGCTCGTGGAGATCTGGACGCAGGCGACCAACGAGGTCGCCACGGACATGCAGCACAACTTCGACGCCAAGAACCCGATCTACCGCATGGTGTCCTCGGGCGCCGGTGGTAACTGGTTCCAGGTCCGGCAGATCGCCGGTGCGCGTGGTCTGATGGCCAACCCGAAGGGTGAGATCATCCCGCGTCCGATCAAGGCGAACTTCCGTGAGGGCCTGTCGGTGCTGGAGTTCTTCATCTCCACGCACGGTGCCCGTAAGGGTCTGGCCGACACCGCGTTGCGTACCGCCGACTCGGGTTACCTGACCCGACGCCTGGTGGACGTCTCGCAGGACGTCATCATCCGCGAGGACGACTGCGGCACCGACCGTGGTCTGCTGCTGCCGATCGGTCAGCGCAGCGCGGACGGCTCACTCGTCGAGCACGAGAACGTCGAGACCTCGGTCTACGCACGAAATCTCGCCACCGACGTGGAGGTCGACGGTGAGGTGCTGGCGCAGGCCGGCGCCGACCTGGGTGACGTCAACCTCGACAAGCTGCTCGCAGCCGGTGTCGAGGAGGTCAAGGTCCGCTCGGTGCTCACCTGTGAGTCGCGGGTCGGCACCTGCGCCATGTGCTACGGCCGCTCGCTGGCGACCGGCAAGCTGGTCGACATCGGCGAGGCCGTCGGCATCATCGCCGCCCAGTCGATCGGTGAGCCCGGCACCCAGCTGACCATGCGCACCTTCCACACCGGTGGTGCCGCGGGTGACGACATCACCCAGGGTCTGCCGCGCGTCGTCGAGCTGTTCGAGGCCCGCACCCCGAAGGGTGTCGCGCCGATCGCCGAGGCGACCGGTCGCATCCAGATCGAGGAGACCGACAAGGCGCGTCGCATCCTGCTGACCCCTGACGACGGCTCCGACGAGCACGCCTACCCGATCAGCAAGCGTGGCCGCCTGCTGGTCCAGGACGGGCAGCACGTCGAGGTCGGCACGCTGCTCGTGCAGGGTGCGATCGACCCCAAGCAGGTGCTGCGCATCCAGGGTGCCCGCGACGTCCAGAAGCACCTGGTCGACGAGGTCCAGAGCGTCTACCGCCAGCAGGGTGTGTCGATCCACGACAAGCACATCGAGGTCATCGTGCGGCAGATGCTGCGCCGGATCACGATCATCGAGGCGGGCGACACCGACCTGCTGCCCGGCGAGCTCGCCGAGCGCAGCCGCTTCGAGGACGCGTCCCGTCGCGCCCTCGCCGAAGGTGGTCGCCCGGCGTCCGGTCGTCCGGAGCTGATGGGCATCACCAAGGCGTCGCTGGCCACCGACTCGTGGCTGTCGGCGGCGTCCTTCCAGGAGACGACGCGAGTCCTCACCGAGGCGGCCATGCACGCCAAGAGCGACCCGCTGCTCGGCCTCAAGGAGAACGTCATCCTCGGTAAGTTGATCCCCGCCGGCACCGGCCTGCCGCGTTACCGCAACGTGAAGGTCGAGCCGACCGAGGAGGCCAAGGCTGCGCTCTACGCGCTGCCGGACTACCAGCCGTACGACTACCCGGTCTTCGGCCCGGGTTCGGGTGAGGCCGTCCGCCTGGACGACGCCTCGCTCGGCTTCGACAGCTGACCAAGTCCTCGCCGAGAGGCTCAGAAACACACTGACAGGCTCAGTAAATCGCCGCGAAAGCGGCGGATTTACTGAGCCTGTCGGTCGTGATGTGAGCCTGTCGGCGAGGGGGTCCAGGTATGACGTCGGTTGCTGGTTGGGGACGGGGCAGGGCCGCGAGTCGTACGTCGGTCAGTCCACCGGTTCGTCGGTCTCACCGTGCAACGGGCCGGTGTGGTCGGAGTCGTAGGCGATGTAGTAGCTGGGGCGTTGCTGGAGGGCGGCATACGTGCGCCCCACATATTCGCCGAGTATGCCGAGGCACAGCAGCTGCAGCGCCGAGAACACGGCGAGGATCACGACCGTCGACGCCCAGCCCGAGGTAGTGCCGCCGGCCAGTTTGCTCCAGACGACATAGACCAGCACCAGCGCCGCGACCACGAAACCGAGCAGGCTGAACCACGTGGCGAACCGCAGCGGCGCCTGCGAGAAGCCGGTGACCGAGTCCAGCGTGAGACTGATCATCTTGCGCAGCGGGTACTTCGACTCCCCGGCCGCGCGCGGGTCGCGCTTGTAGTCGACCGTCGTCGACGGGAACCCGAGCGTCGGCACCACCAACCGCAGCACCCGGTTGTGCTCCGGCAGGGCATTGATCGCATCGACCGTCGAGCGCGACATCATCCGGAAGTCGCCCGCGTCCTGGGAGATGTCGAGCTTCGCCAGCCGGCGCATCATCCGGTAGAACGCCCCGGCGGTGTGCCGCTTGAACGCCGAGTCCGTGGTCCGGTCGGTCCGCACCCCGTAGACCACGTCGACGTGCTCGGCGGTGGCGGCGGCATACATCCGGGCGATCGTCTCGGGCGGGTCCTGCAGGTCGGCGTCGATCGTGACCACCCAGTCACCGAGGGCGCGCTGCAGCCCCGCCGAGATCGCCGCCTGATGACCGGCGTTGGCGCGCAGTCGCACGACCCGCACGTTCGGCCACTCACGGAGCACCCGCTGCAACACGACCGGCGTCGTGTCGGTCGACCCGTCGTCGACGACGACCACCTCATACCCCGCGCCCAGGTCGTCCAGCACCGGCCGGAGCCGTTCGACGAAGAGCGGCAGCACCGCCTCCTCGTTGTACATCGGCACCACGACCGAGACCACGGGGTGGCCGGCGGTGGGCGGACGGGAGGAGGGGGCGGGCGCTGTCACGGTCGCAAATCTGCCAGATCGACGTCATCAGGGTCGCGCGGAGGTGCGTAATCGGCCGATTTTGCCGTCATACCGCGGACCGGTAGGATTGTGATTCGTGCGTGGGCTCTGCCCTGCCCGCTGACCGGTCACCGCATTTCGAGTGTATGACGGGTCGCGTGGCACCAGGCCACCACACGCTCTCGCCGGGCAGCCCATCGGGCGCGTCGGCCGGTCGGTGTCCGACGGGTCAGGTCGTCACACGGGAAGTGCGGGGGAGAGCGCCGGCCCGACGACACCCCCGACCGCGGGGTGTGGGAGGGGCGGGAAGCCCAAGGAGTCGGCAGGGGTGAACACCCCTGCCGACAGACAAGATTCGATCAGTTACGGAGACAGTAGGTTGCCTACAATCAACCAGCTCGTCCGCAAGGGTCGGCAGGACAAGATCTCTAAGGTCAAGACGCCGGCCCTCAAGGGCAGCCCCCAGCGACGCGGTGTGTGCACCCGCGTCTACACCACGACCCCGAAGAAGCCGAACTCCGCGCTTCGCAAGGTCGCGCGTGTGCGCCTCACCTCGGGCATCGAGGTCACGGCATACATTCCCGGCGTCGGCCACAACCTGCAGGAGCACTCGATCGTGCTCGTGCGTGGCGGTCGTGTGAAGGACCTGCCGGGTGTGCGTTACAAGATCATCCGCGGCGCGCTCGACACCCAGGGTGTCAAGGGCCGCCAGCAGGCTCGTTCCCGGTACGGCGCGAAGAAGGAGAAGAAGTAATGCCTCGCAAGGGCCCCGCTCCGAAGCGCCCCCTCGTCGTCGACCCGGTCTACGGGTCCCCGCTGGTCACCCAGCTGGTCAACAAGATCCTGCTGGACGGCAAGAAGTCCATCGCCGAGCGCATCGTCTACGGCGCCCTCGAGGGCTGCCGTGACAAGACCGGCACCGACCCGGTCGTGACGCTGAAGCGCGCGCTGGACAACGTCAAGCCGAGCCTCGAGGTCAAGAGCCGCCGCGTCGGCGGTGCGACCTACCAGGTCCCGGTCGAGGTCAAGCCGGGTCGCGCGACCACGCTGTCGCTGCGCTGGCTGGTCGGCTACGCCCGGCAGCGTCGTGAGAAGACGATGACCGAGCGTCTGATGAACGAGATCCTCGACGCGAGCAACGGCCTGGGTGCCGCGGTGAAGCGTCGCGAGGACACCCACAAGATGGCCGAGTCCAACCGGGCCTTCGCGCACTACCGCTGGTGATGCCCACCGCCGCCTGATGCGTCACGCATCGGGCGGCGGAGCCCCGGACGGCATACGCCCTCCATCAAATTTCGAGTCTGAGCACTAAGCACACAGGAAAGAAGACAACGTGGCACTCGACGTGCTGACCGACCTCAAGAAGGTCCGCAACATCGGCATCATGGCGCACATCGATGCCGGTAAGACCACGACCACCGAGCGGATCCTGTTCTACACCGGTGTCAACCACAAGATGGGCGAAACCCACGACGGTGCGTCGACCACCGACTGGATGGAGCAGGAGAAGGAGCGGGGGATCACCATCACCTCCGCTGCTGTCACCAGCTTCTGGGACGGTCACCAGATCAACATCATCGACACCCCCGGACACGTCGACTTCACCGTCGAGGTGGAGCGCTCGCTGCGCGTCCTGGACGGCGCGGTCGCGGTGTTCGACGGCAAGGAAGGTGTCGAGCCGCAGTCCGAGACCGTCTGGCGCCAGGCCGACAAGTACGACGTCCCGCGCATCTGCTTCATCAACAAGATGGACAAGATGGGCGCCGACTTCTACTTCACCGTGCAGACGGTCATCGACCGGCTCGGCGCGGAGCCGCTGGTGCTCCAGCTGCCGATCGGCGCCGAGGCCGACTTCCTCGGTGTCGTCGACCTGCTGCAGATGAAGGCGCTGGTGTGGCCGGGTGACGCCAAGGGTGACGTGACCCTCGGCGCCAAGTACGAGGTCCAGGACATCCCCGCCGACCTGCAGGAGAAGGCGGAGGAGTACCGCTCCAAGCTGGTCGAGCGCGTCGCCGAGGCGGACGACGACCTGATGGAGAAGTACCTCGAGGGCAACGAGCTGACCATCGACGAGCTGAAGGCCGGCATTCGCAAGCTGACCGTCAACTCGGAGGTCTACCCGATCCTGTGTGGTTCGGCGTTCAAGAACCGCGGTGTGCAGCCGATGCTCGACGCGGTCGTGGACTACCTGCCCTCGCCCGTCGACGTGCCGGCCATGGTCGGCCACAAGCCGGGCGACGAGAGCGTCGAGGTGCTGCGTCACCCGAGCACGGACGACCCGTTCTCCGCGCTCGCCTTCAAGATCGCCGCGCACCCCTTCTTCGGCACGCTGACCTTCATCCGGGTCTACTCGGGCAGGGTCGCCGCCGGCAGCCAGGTCTACAACACGACCAAGGGCAAGAAGGAGCGCATCGGCAAGCTCTTCCAGATGCACGCCAACAAGGAGAACCCGGTCGAGGAAGCTCTCGCCGGTCACATCTACGCGGCGATCGGTCTGAAGGAGACGACGACCGGTGACACCCTGTCGGACGTGAACGACCAGGTCGTGCTGGAGTCGATGAGCTTCCCGGAGCCCGTCATCCACGTCGCGATCGAGCCGAAGACCAAGGGTGACCAGGAGAAGCTGGGCACCGCCATCCAGAAGCTCGCGCAGGAGGACCCGACGTTCTCGGTCCGCCTCGACGAGGAGACCGGCCAGACCGTCATCGGCGGTATGGGCGAGCTCCACCTCGACATCCTGGTCGACCGCATGAAGCGGGAGTTCAAGGTCGAGGCCAACGTCGGTGCGCCGCAGGTGGCCTACCGCGAGACGATCCGTCGTGCGGTCGAGAAGTACGACTACACGCACAAGAAGCAGACCGGTGGTTCGGGCCAGTTCGCGAAGGTCCAGCTGTCGATCGAGCCGTTGGACACCGAGGAAGGCGAGCTCTACGAGTTCGAGAACAAGGTGACCGGTGGCCGTGTGCCGCGCGAGTACATCCCGTCCGTCGACCAGGGCATCCAGGAGGCGATGCAGCTCGGTGTCCTCGCCGGTTACCCACTGGTCGGCATCAAGGCGACCCTGCTCGACGGTGCCTACCACGACGTCGACTCCTCGGAGATGGCGTTCAAGATCGCCGGTTCGATGGCGCTGAAGGAAATGGTCCGCAAGGCCGACCCCGCGCTGCTCGAGCCGATGATGGCCGTCGAGGTCCGCACGCCCGAGGACTACATGGGCGACGTGATCGGTGACCTCAACTCCCGCCGTGGCCAGATCCAGGCCATGGAGGACATCAGCGGTGCCAAGGTCGTCAAGGCCCTCGTTCCGCTGTCGGAGATGTTCGGGTACGTCGGTGACCTGCGGTCCAAGACCCAGGGTCGCGCCAACTACACGATGCAGTTCGACTCCTACGCCGAGGTTCCCAAGAACGTGGCGGAGGAGATCATCAAGAAGATCCGGGGCGAGTGACGCGCGGGCGGTGCGTCATACCGAATTGATCGTGGTATGCCGCACCGCCTATCGTCAGCCCGGTTTGTAAGAAGAAGAATCAAACACACCGAAGGCGCCGCCCCGGCGTCAGCAACAGTCCTTGAAGGAGGACCCCACAGTGGCTAAGGCCAAGTTCGAGCGGACAAAGCCGCACGTCAACATCGGCACCATCGGTCACGTCGACCACGGCAAGACCACGTTGACGGCCGCCATCACCAAGGTGCTTGCGGACAAGTACCCCGACCTCAACACCGCGGCCGCGTTCGCCGACATCGACAACGCGCCCGAGGAGCGTCAGCGCGGTATCACGATCAACGTCTCCCACCAGGAGTACGAGACCGAGAAGCGTCACTACGCACACGTCGACGCCCCGGGTCACGCCGACTACGTGAAGAACATGATCACCGGTGCGGCCCAGATGGACGGCGCGATCCTCGTGGTCGCCGCCACCGACGGCCCGATGCCGCAGACCCGTGAGCACGTGCTGCTCGCCCGCCAGGTCGGCGTCCCCTACATCCTGGTGGCACTGAACAAGGCCGACATGGTCGACGACGAGGAGATCCTCGAGCTCGTCGAGATGGAGGTCCGTGAGCTGCTGTCGAGCCAGGAGTTCGACGGTGACAACGCCCCGGTCGTCAAGGTCTCGGCGCTGAAGGCGCTCGAGGGCGACCCGGAGTGGGTCAAGTCGGTCGAGGACCTGATGGACGCGGTCGACGAGTCGATCCCGGACCCGGTGCGCGACACCGACAAGCCGTTCCTGATGCCGATCGAGGACGTCTTCACGATCACCGGTCGTGGCACCGTCGTCACCGGCCGTATCGAGCGCGGTGTGCTGAACGTCAACGAAGAGGTCGAGATCGTGGGTATCCGCGAGGCCTCGCAGAAGACGACCGTCACCGGTATCGAGATGTTCCGCAAGCTGCTCGACGAGGGTCGCGCGGGTGAGAACGTCGGTCTGCTGCTCCGTGGCACCAAGCGCGAGGACGTCGAGCGCGGCCAGGTCGTCGTGAAGCCGGGTTCGATCACCCCGCACACCGAGTTCGAGGGCCAGGTCTACATCCTGGGCAAGGACGAGGGTGGCCGTCACACGCCGTTCTACGACAACTACCGCCCGCAGTTCTACTTCCGCACCACCGACGTGACCGGTGTCGTGAAGCTGCCTGAGGGCACCGAGATGGTCATGCCCGGTGACAACACCGAGATGACCGTCACCCTGATCCAGCCGATCGCGATGGAGGAGGGCCTGCGCTTCGCCATCCGCGAGGGCGGCCGCACCGTCGGCGCCGGCCGGGTCACCAAGATCCTCAAGTGACCTCGACGAGGTCGCTCTGCCGGATCTGAACTGAACGGCTGAAAGGCCCCGAACCTCATCCCGAGGTTCGGGGCCTTTCGCATGCCCGCGCTCCCCGTCCCCCCTCACCGAGAGGCCCACATAATGCCGAGAGGCGCAGATATAGGCGGTCTCCGGGCGGGTATTTGCTGGGCCTGTCGAGATTTGCTGGGCCTGTCGGTGAGTTATACAAGAGCCCTTGTGTATGGCGCCCGCGGCGGTCACGATATATCGCATGCCACGGAAGATCGCCGCGGAGCGGCATACCGACTCCGCGCCACCGGACGACCGGACGGACCTGCCGGAGGGCGCCGCGCTCATCGACGCGCTGCTCGCACTGCACCACCCCGTACGGCGGCGCATCTACGAGATCCTCACCAACGACGGGCCGGCGACCGTCGGACAACTGGCCGACCGCCTCGGCATCGCCGTCGGTTCGGTGAGCCACCACCTGAAACCGATGCACCGCACCGGATTCATCGAGCCCGCCCCCGAGCTCGCACGCGACACTCGTGAGTCCTGGTGGCGCGGGAAGAACCGCCGGTTGTCCTGGAGCAACGAGGACTACGCGGACGGCAGCTTCGCCCGGCAGGTCGCCGACGCGGCCGAGCGGGCCAACCTCGAATACCTCAACGCCGCAACGGTGCAGTGGATGCGCACCCGCGACAGCCTGCCCGCCCCCTGGCGGGAGGGACTCGCCAGCGACAACTTCGTTCCGGCGACCGCGGCGCAGCTGGAGGACTTGAAGGAGCGTGTCGACGCGCTGACGACCGAGTGGACGCGCGAGGTGCGGGCGGATGCCGAGGCGCACCCGGACGCCGAGCGACGGGCGGTCCGCTTCATCGCGCGCGTCTTCCCCAGCGAGCCGGGTGCGGTATGACGACGCCGATGCTCGACCGGCCGGAGCTCATCGCGCCGGCACCCCCGCCGGTCCGCAAGGACCGGATGGTGCAGGCGTACGTGCTGGCAGTCATGGTGTCCGCGGCGGGCGACACGGTCTTCACGATCGGTCTGGCGTGGACCGCCGTGCACCTGTTCACACCCGGACTCGCCGGACTCGTCCTCGGCATCGAGATGCTGCCGCAGGCGCTGTGCACGCTGCTCGGCGGCGTGATCGCGGACCGCTTCGACACCCGACGGGTGATGATGCTCGGCGAGCTGGCCAGGGTGGTCGTGCTCGCCGCCGCGGTCCTGTGCTGGCAGAGCGGATTACACGTCGGCGCAGTCCTTTTCGGAGTGGCGATCTGTTTCGGCACGGTGAGCGGGCTCAGCGGGCCGGCCGGTGCGACGCTGGTCCGGCAGCTGGTGCGTGTCGAGGACCTGGTGACCGTCAGCGGCTGGACCCAGACCGGCTCGCGCCTGGCCCGGCTGCTCGGGGCACCCCTCGGAGCGGTCGTCATCCACTGGGGGTTCGGCTTCTCGATGCTGGCCGACGGGCTGACCTTCCTTCTCGTGCTGATCGTGCTGCGGCTGGTCGTGCGCACCCGCTTCCGGCTGCCGCGCGCACCGAAGGAGCCCGTACTGCGGTCGCTGCGATCCGGGTGGGACTACGTCCGGAACACCCCGGTGGCGCGGGTGTTCCTGCTCGGCCTGGCCGCGCTGAACGTCTTCGTCACGCCGGTCTTCGCGGTCGGAGTCGCTTTACGCGTTTCCCAATCTCATTGGGGATCGGGCTGGTTGGGGGCGTCCGAGGCGACGTTCGCCGTCGGTGCGATCATCGGGTCGGTCGCCGGTATCCGCTGGCAGGGTGACTTCCTGCCGCGGCGGTCGTTTCGGCTGCTCGTGCTCCAGGGCATCGGGCTCGCCGCAGTCGGCCTGCCGAGCCGTGTCGCGCTCGTGGGCGGGATGCTGCTCATCGGCTGCACCGCGGGTCTGGCGTCGGTCTGGCTCAGCGGCTCGTTCCAGCGGGTCATCGCACCCAGCCACCTCGGGCGGGTCTCCTCGGTCAGCCAGTTCGGCGACCTGGTGCTCACCCCGGCGACGACACCGCTGTTCGGGGTGCTCGCCGGTGCGTCGTCGGTGGTACTCGCGACGACCTGCTTCGGTATGGCGATGAGCGTCCTGTGCGTGGTCTTCGCGCTCAACCCGCGGATCAGCGGGCTGCGTTGAACAACCAGGGCGTGGTCACCTGCAGCGCCTCGGCGATGTCCTGCTGCAGGGTCGGCGCGTTCGGGATGCGTTGAGGTTCGCGGGTTTCCGGGTGCAGCACGCTGTTGCCGAGCGCGACATACAGGCTGCGTAGCGTGCGCATGGTGTTGGTGGCCGCCGCGGGGACCGGGCCGGGCTCACCCGTAGCGAACATCGCCGCGACAGGCTTGAGCAACGGCTCGAGGCCGGCCTCCGGGTTGCCGAGCAGTATGCCGACAACGGCCGCCGCCACCCGGTCGTCCTCCTGCTCACGCCAGACGAACTCGGTTGTCGCCGTGAGTCGTTCGGCCACCGCGGAGAGCAGCCGGTCGGCCGGTGCGAGGCGGGTGGCGCCGAGCGTGCCGACGGCGTCGGCACCGTGCGCGACGGCGTGGATCCAGCCGACCGTCGGGTCGTGACCGCGTAGATCGGACTCGGTCGGCCACCAGGCCAGTAGCGCGTCGGTCCACTCCGGCGGCCACTCGCCGTCCTCCGGCGCCGCCCAGGTGCTGGCGAGGACGGCGAAGATCAGTGGTGCGAACGACCGGGCGAACGGGTCGCGGTGGCCGAGTCGCTCGACCATGCGATCACCCAGCCACCGGCGCTGCCCGGTGCTCAGGCCGTCCTCGGTGATCACTGTCGCCAGACCGGTGAAGGCGTGGTCGTCCCGGATCGCCGGGTCCACGGCCGTGAGGCCGTCGACATACCGGTCGAGGGTCTCCTGGTCCATGTGCCCAGCATGCCGCACCGAGTGACTGCGATGGCGGGCGATCAGCGGGTGGCGTGCCGCAGCCGGACCGCGAGGTTCATGTGCCCGATAGCGACGGCGTCGAAGTCCAGGTCCGGGCGGGCGGCGAGGAACTCCCCGAACGCGCGATGCTCGTGCTGGCGCCACCCGTGGTAGCCGAAGTACTCGTCGAACACGACGATGGTGCCGGGCACGAAACGGTCGCCGACGGCGTCGAACACGGTCTTGGTGGAGCTGTAGAGGTCCGCGTCCAGGTGCACGAACCGGAAGGGCTCGGTGGTGACCGCTGCGAACGCGGGCACCGTCTCGTCGAACCAGCCGACGTGGAACTCGACGTTGGACACCGGCAACTCAGGGGGTTTGCCGCCGACGTCGAACGCGCCCGCCCCCTCGCGGCTTCCGGTCCATGCCTCGGGAAGCCCTTCGAACGAGTCGAATCCGTGCACGACCGCACTCTCGAAGTGATCAGCGAGCAGGGTGAGACTGGCGCCCTTGTGCACGCCGAACTCCGCGATCAGCCCGGGAAACGCCGGCGCTTCGCGTGCCGCGGCACGCAGTGCGTCCGGGTTGTGCTGGTGCACCTGGGCATACGTGAAGCGTTCGTCGCCGTGGATGTGGTCGACCGAGTCCTTGACGGCCGCCCGACGCAGACCCAATGCGGTCGAGGGCACGTCACGGGTCGTGCGCAACTGCTTCAGCACCTGCCGCAGGAGCTCGTCGGTGGAGCCGTCGGCCATGTTCTCTCCCAACCTTTCCCGCTCGTGAGAGCACGAACTCCCGGCAAAGTAGCCCGCCCGGGTGGACTCCGGGTGGACAGTCGGTGACGTTGTGTCGACATCCCGGTGAGACCCGCCCTGAGGTGGTCCCGCGCGGTGCGCAGTGGGGTAACGTCACCGGCGTTCACAGTGGTGCGTCACCGCCAATTCGAAGTGAAAGCAGCGAGATTCACGTGTTCTCCCAAGCCCCGTCGCCGGATCTGTCGGCGATCATCCCCATGTGCAACGCGGCACCGACGGTCGGGAAGGTCGTCGAATCGTTCCTGGACGTCCCGGGCCACCGAGTGGAGGTCGTCGTGGTCGACGACGGCTCGACCGACGACTCGGTCGCGGTCGTGCAGGCGCTCGCCCGGGACGAGGTGCGCCTCGTCCGGCTCGAGGGCAATCACGGGGCCGGCTACGCGCGCAACGTGGGCTTCGACCAGGCCCACGGGCGTCATGCGATCTTCTTCGATGCGGATGACGAGTTGCACCCCGAGGTGATCGCGGAAGCGGTCGATGCCCTGGACGCGACCGATGCAGATGTCGCGATGATGCCGTACACCTACCGCCGCGGCTGGACGTCGGACCACACCGGGATGAACGCGTTCGACGACGTGGTCTGGAAGCACTATCTGCGGGACGAGCGTCGCAGACTCGTCCGGCTGTCCGACGTGCCGCGGCTGCTGGGCTTCTCCAACTACCCCTGGAACAAGGTGTTGCGCACCGACCGATTCCGTCGAACCGGACTGCGGTTCAGCGAAACCCAGGTCCACAACGACATCCTGGGGCACTGGATGACCTTGCTCGACGCTCGCTCGATCCTGCTGCTGGACGATCCGGTCTGCACCCACATCGTCGGAGACGGCGGCGGCAACCTGTCCCACCGGATGGGCCGGGAGCGCCTGGCGCTGTTCGACGCGCTCGACGAGACGTACGACACGCTGGAGCGTCGCCCCGAGCTGCGCAACCGATATTCGCACCACTACTGGGATTTCGTGCTGCGGTCGTCCGCCTGGGCGCTGGATCGCCTCGCCCCTGAAGTGGTGGACGCCGGGAGGCAACGCCTGCAGCAGCATCTGCTGCGCATCAACCTCGCCGATTTCATGCGTATCCGGGAGCGACGGGACCCCTCGCTCGCCGACCGCATCGTCCGTCGCTCGCTCGTCTGATCGGAAGTACCCGCATGGCAACTGTCAGCATCGTCGTCACCTCGTACAACATCGAGTCCTACATCGAAGAATGCCTCGAAAGCGTTGCGGCGCAGACACTCCAGGACATCGAGGTGCTTGTCGTCGACGACGGGTCGAGCGATGGTACGCCCGACAAGATCCGCGAGTTCGCCTCCCGTGACGCACGATTCGTTCCAGTGCTGTTGCCGGAGAACAGCCCCGGCGGGGTCGCGACCGCCGCGAACGCGGGCCTGGACCGGGCCACCGGGCGCTGGGTCGGCTTCGTGGACGGCGACGACTACGTCGAACCGGACATGTTCGAGCGTCTCGTGCGGGCCACCGAGGCTGCTGGAACGGACCTGGCGATGTGCAAGTACCTCGAGGTCGATGACACGACCGGGCAGCAGAATGAGCCGGCCGACGCGCACCGGTGGGCCGCGCTCGACCGCTCCGGCTACGACCTCGACCCGACGACCCGGCAGCAGTTCCTGCGTTTCGTCGCCGTGCCGTGGCGCAAGCTCTACCGCCGGTCCTTCCTGGAGGCGGAGTCGATCCGCTTCCCGGTCGGCGACTACTTCTTCGAGGACAACCCGTTCCACTGGTTCGCCCTGGTGAGTGCACGGTCGATCGCGGTGGTGCCGACGGTCCTGGCGTACCACCGCGTTGCCCGGTCCGGGCAGACGATGGCGACGGCCGATGAGCGGCTGCTGCGCATCTTCGCGCACCACGACACGATCCGTGCGTGGCTGCACGAACGCGGAGTGCTGGAGATCCACCAGGTGACCCTGCTGGCCTGGGTCATCTCGCAGTTGGAGTGGATCTCGCGTCGGACGCCGGAGGCACTGCGCGACGAGCTGTATGACGCGGTGCGGCCGATCTTCGCGCAGTATCCCCTTGCGGTCGTCAACCGGTCCCTCGCCGAGGGACACAAGGGCGAGCAGACGCGGCGTCTGTGTCTGCTGATCGCCAGGGACAGCCGCGCCGGCTTCCGCCGGGTGCTCGCCGGCCGTCCCGCCACTGACAACAAGTTGCGTGTCGGCTGGCACCACCTGCGCAATTCCGGTGTGCGGCAGACGGCCACGATGACCGGCAAGTACGCGCGGGAGCAGTTGGCTGCCAATGCTCGGCTCCAGGCGGTGACCCGGATCGGCACCTCGAGGGCGAAGGTCAGCAACGCCGATCTGATGTTCGCGCTGGCGGTGGTGCAACAACGGTTGACCGACCTCGAGGAGGAGGTCGCCGGCCTGGCGGCGGCACCCGGCGGTGCCGCCGCCGGTGACGTCAGTCCTGCAGCAGCGCAGGAAGCGCCCGCCCTGCGCTGATCGCGGCGGTGAGCTCGTCGGCCGCGTGCAGCGCATCGGCGATGGTGACATCCATGTCGAGGTACCGGTAGGTGCCGAGCCGCCCGAGGAACGTGACACGCGGCGCACGCCCGGCCTCGTCGAGGTAGCGGTTCAGCAACGTCTTGTCCCGCGCCATCCGGATCGGGTAGTAGGGGATGTCATCGCCCTCCGCCAGCCGGGAGAACTCGCGGAAACACACGGTGTCCTCGTGCTCCTCCCACGGCGCGAAGTGCTTGTGCTCGGAGATGCGGGTGAACGGGACGTCGACGTCGCCGTAGTTCATCACCGCGCAGCCCTGGTAGTCGCCGGTGCCGCGGATCTCCTCGAAGTCCAGCGTCCGGTAGCCGAGCCGGCCGAACCGGTGGTCGAACCACGCATCGAGCGGGCCCGTCCAGATGGTGTGGTCGAAGCGGTCGTGCTCCGCCTCGGTGTATGGCGTGCTCAGTCGTACCTCGATCCCCGGGTGGTCCAGGATGGCTTCGACCAGCGCCGTGTAACCGTCCCGCGGGATCGCCTGGTGCGGGTGCGCGAAGTACGAGTCCTGGTAGTTGAACCGCAGCGGCAGCCGGCGCAACACCGATGCCGGGATTTCGGTCGGGTCCAATCCCCATTGTTTGCAGGTGTATCCGTGGAAGAACGCCTCGTAGAGCTTGCGCCCCATCATCTTCAGCGCCTGCTCCTCGAAGTTCTGCGGCTCGACGATCGTGCCGTCGGACTGCTCGCCGATGAACTCCTGTGCCTGCGCCGGGGTGAGCGCGGTGCCGAACAGCTGGTTGATCGTCAGCAGGTTGACCGGCAGCGAGTAGACCCGGCTGCCGACGGTGCTGAACACCCGGTGGTGGTAGGGCTGCATCGTGCCGAATCGGTTGACATAGCGCCATACCCGCTCGTTGCCGGTGTGGAAGATGTGCGGGCCGTAGCGGTGGATCATGATGCCGGTCGCGGCGTCCCGCTCGGTGTGGCAGTTGCCCGCGACGTGGCCGCGGGTGTCGTGGACGACCACTCGGTGCCCGGCCTCGGCCAGTTCGCGGGCGACAACGGCGCCCGAGAACCCGGCGCCGGCGATTCCGATCTGCATTTCGCTCCTGAAGTCGATTGTGTTTGTCCCGTTCACTTCGCGCTCCCGCAACGGTTACCGGGGGCGCCTAGCGTCCTGACCGTGATCGAAATGGGACGACAGTTGAGTCACAGTGGGCACAGCGTGCTGCGCGGGAATGAACGCCGGGAGAAGCTGCGGTGGTCGGTGGTTGTACCGGCGCATAACTGTGCGCACTTCCTCGGCGAGACGCTCGCCGAGGTGGTCGAGCAGCTCGGTGGCCGCGACGACGCGGAGATCATCGTCGTGGACGACGCGTCCACCGAGGACGTCGAGGCCGTGGTGCGTGCCGTCGGCGGCGGTGCGGTGCGTTACGAACGCAATGCCCGCAACCTGGGCGCGGTCGCGACCTTCAACCGCTGCATCGAGCTGTCACGTGGGGAGATCGTGCACATCCTGCACGGCGACGACCTCGTGCTGCCCGGCTTCTACGTCGCGATGGAGATGGCCCTGGAAGGCAGCCCCGCGCTGACCGCGATGTGCCGCACGCGGCACATCGACGGCGACGGGGCGACCCTGCACGAGACCCGCCGCTACCGGGAAGGGACCGGCATCTGGGAGGGCGCCTTCGACGCGTTCGCGGTGTCCAACCGGGTGCGTGCTCCCGGCATGGTCGTGCGACGTTCGGCATACGAGACCTTCGGCGGCTTCCGCACCGACCTGCCGCACGCCGCGGACTGGGAGCTGTGGACCCGGATGGCGTCGCACGGGCCGGTGATGTTCGTGGACGAGATCCTCGCCGGCTACCGCAAGCACGGCGGGTCCGACACGGCACACCGGATGGCGACCGGCGAGAACATCCGCGAGCGGGTCACCGCGATCGGTCTGATCAGTGGCCACGTCCCGCCGGCACAGCGCAGGTCGACGACGCGCAGGGCGCTGGTCTACTCCTTCGTGTATGCCGGGCGCAGCAGCGTCGAGATGGCGAAACAGCGCGAGTGGCGGGTGGCCGGAGCGCAGGCACGTGAAGCGGTGCGCTGCCTGCTGCGTGCGCCCGGTGGAGTGCCGTGCGACCCGATGACCGACGCCCACGGCGAGCACGCGTCCGTCATACGGTCCCGGGCAGGGCGATCCATGCGGGTTTGAGACACTGGGGCGACCGCTTCGGAAGTCCCCCAGGAGAAACCTGCCGTGTCCAACACACGCCCGCTGCACGAGCTGTCCGCCGACGAACTCGCTGTCTTCCGCAAGGAGCAGCAGGCGGCATACGACACGTTGAAGGCCGGGGGGCTCAAGCTCGATCTCACGCGTGGGAAGCCGTCGGCGGAGCAGCTCGACCTGTCCAACGGGCTGCTCGACCTGCCGACGACCTACCGGGACGCGGCCGGCACCGACACCCGCAACTACGGCGGCCTCTACGGCCTCACCGGGTTGCGGCAGATCTTCGCCGACGTGCTGCGGGTGGAGCCCGAGCAGGTCATCGCCGGCGGCAACTCCAGCCTCACGCTGATGAAGGACGTCCTGACCGACCTGTTGCTCTTCGGCGCCGTCGACTCGACCCGTCCCTGGGTCCAGGAGGAGAAGCGTCGCTTCATCTGCCCCGTCCCCGGCTACGACCGGCACTTCCTGCTCACCGAGACCCTCGGTTTCGAGCTGGTGACCGTTCCGATGCGCGAGGACGGCCCGGACGCCGACGCCATCGCGCAGCTGGTCGCCGACGACCCGACGATCAAGGGCATGTGGATGGTGCCCACCTACGCCAACCCCACCGGGGACGTGTGCAGCCAGGAGGTCGCCGCCAAGCTGGCGTCGATGCCGACCGCGGCGCCCGACTTCAAGATCCTGTGGGACAACGCGTATGCCGTGCACCACCTGACTCCGCAGGAGACCAAGAGCGCCGACATCCTGTCGCTGGCCGCCGCGTCCGGCAACCCGCACCGCCCGGTCATGTTCGCGTCGACCTCGAAGATCACCTTCGCGGGTGCCGGCGTCGCGTTCCTGGCGGCGTCCAAGGAACAGATCGAGTGGTTCGTGAAGTACCTGGGCGTCGGGTCGATCGGCCCGGACAAGGTCAACCAGTTGCGGCACATCGAGTTCTTCGGTGACGCCGAGGGTGTCCTGGCGCACATGGCCAAGCACCGCGAGATCCTGGCGCCGAAGTTCGCCGAGGTGCAGCGCATCCTGAGCGAGCAGCTCGGCGGCCTCGGTGTCGCGAAGTGGACCGACCCGATCGGCGGCTACTTCGTCAGCGTCGACGTCGTGCCCGGCACCGCCTCCCGGGTGGTGCAGCTGGCCAAGGAGGCCGGCATCGCCCTCACCGGGGCGGGCGCCGCCTTCCCGCACGGCAACGATCCGGACGACACCAACCTGCGGCTCGCCCCGTCGTTTCCCGTGCTGGAGGAGGTCACGGCAGCGATGGAGGCGGTGGCCACCTGCATCCTGCTGGCCGCGGCCGAGAAACTCGCGGGATAAGCGGATCGTCGCGGGGACGGCCGTCGATGAACGGGCCACGAGTGAGCGAACCCACTCCCGCGGGTTCGCGGGCGTATGGCAGAGTTCGCCCTGTGGATTTCCCGGCTGAAACGCCTGCGACACCGGTCTTCTTCGTGGCCGGTGGTACGGGGATTTCTGCGGAAACCCTCGGCAACATGATGCTGCAGCAGTTTCCCAGCGTCCGTTTCGTGCGCGAGAAGCTGCCGTTCATCAAGACGTCCGAGCAGGCGCACGACGCCGTTGCCCAGATGGACGCGGCCAAGACCGAGGTCGTCACCCCGCTGGTGTTCTCCACCGTCGCGGTGGAGGAGATCCGCGAGATCCTGTCCGGCACCCAGTGCGCCTTCATCGACCTGTTCGGGTCGCACCTGGACATGGTGGAGCGGGTGTTGCACGTCAACGCCGCGCACAACGCCAGCAGTGCCCACGGGGTGCGGGACGTCGGGGAGTACGACGCCCGGATGAAGGCCGTCGAGTTCGCGATCGAGCACGACGACGGCCAGAGCCTGCGCCAGCTCGAGCGTGCGGATCTGATCATCACCGCACCCTCGCGCTGCGGTAAGACACCCACCACGATGTACCTCGCGCTGCAGTACGGCCTGCGGGTGGCCAACTACCCGCTGGTCGAGGAGGACTTCGAGACCGGTGGACTGCCGCGGCCCATCGCGCCGTATGTCGACAAGTGCTACGGCCTGCTCTCGACCGCGCACCGCCTGAGCCAGGTCCGTTCCGAGCGGCGACCCGGGTCGTCCTACGCGACGCTGGCGCAGTGCACCTACGAATTGCGACGTGCCGAGGCGATGTTCCGCGCACACCGCATCCCTTACATCAACTCCGCTGCCATGTCGGTGGAGGAGATGGCTGCGACGATCATGCAGACCCTCAAACTGAGCGCCGGACGCACGACGCGCGCTGGAGCACGATGACGCGAGAGTCGCGTCATACGAAAGGAATCCCGACATGACGAACATCGAGTGGTTCGCCGATCTCGGCATGAACGACGTCGAGACCGTGGGTGGCAAGAACGCCTCGCTCGGTGAGATGGTGCAGCACCTGTCGAAGGCGGGGGTGAGTGTGCCGACCGGGTTCGCAACCACGGCGGACGCGTACCGGCGCTTCCTGAACGACACGGGGCTGAAGGACCAGATCGACACATTGCTCGACGGCCTGGATGTGGACGACGTGCAGGAGCTGGCCCGGGTCGGCGCCAAGATCCGTGGTGACATCGAGGAGCAGACCTTCCCGGCCGACCTCGAGGCCGACATCCGTGCGGCGTACGAGAAACTCACCGCCGAGCAGGGCGAGGACGCGACCTTCGCGGTGCGCTCCAGCGCGACCGCCGAGGACCTGCCGGACGCGTCGTTCGCCGGCCAGCAGGAGACCTTCCTGAACATCAGCGGCATCGACAACGTGCTGCACGCCATCAAGCTCGTCTTCGCCTCGCTCTACAACGACCGGGCGATCGCCTACCGGGTGCACGCGGGCTACGACCACTCGCTGGTCGCGCTGTCCGCCGGTGTCCAGCGGATGGTGCGCTCGGACATCGGCTCGTCCGGCGTGATGTTCACCATGGACACCGAATCCGGTTTCCGCGACGCGGTTTTCGTCACCTCCAGCTACGGCCTGGGTGAGGCCGTCGTGCAGGGCGCGGTCAACCCGGACGAGTTCTACGTCTACAAGCCGGCGCTCAAGGCCGGTCGTCCCGCGATCCTCAAGCGTGGCGTCGGGTCCAAGGCGACCAAGATGGTCTACACCGGTGACTCGACAGTGGGGGAGACCATCCACTTCGTGCCCGTCGAGCCGGAGGACCAGGCCCGCCTGTCGCTGACCGACGACGAGGTCACCGAGCTGGCCACGCACGCGCTCGCCATCGAGGAGCACTACGGCCGCCCGATGGACATCGAGTGGGGCAAGGACGGGGTCGACGGCAAGCTCTACATCCTGCAGGCCCGCCCGGAGACGGTGCAGTCGCGGGCCAACACCTCGACCCTGCAGCGGTTCGTCCTCAAGGAGCGCGGCCCGATCGTCGTCGAGGGCCGCGCGATCGGTCAGAAGATCGGCGCGGGCGCGGTCCGCACCCTCACCTCGATCGACGCGATGCACGAGTTCCAGCCCGGTGAGGTGCTGGTCGCCGACATGACCGACCCCGACTGGGAGCCGATCATGAAACGGGCGTCGGCCATCGTCACCAACCGCGGCGGCCGCACCTGCCACGCGGCGATCATCGCGCGTGAGCTCGGCATACCGGCCGTGGTCGGCACCGGCTCGGCGACGACGGACCTGGCCGACGGGCAGCAGGTCACGGTGTCCTGCGCCGAGGGCGACACGGGGTTCGTGTACGAGGGCGCCCGCGAGTTCGACGTCAACGAGACCGCGCTGGACGAGATGCCCGACCTGCCCGTCAAGATCATGATGAACGTCGGCACACCGGACCAGGCGTTCGAGTTCAGCCGGCTGCCCAACAAGGGGATCGGCCTGGCCCGGCTGGAGTTCATCATCAACCGGCAGATCGGCATCCACCCGCGCGCGTTGCTGGAGCTGGACGACCAGGACCCGGACCTGCAGGAGCACATCCGCGCACTGATCGCGGCATACGACAGCCCCCGGGAGTTCTTCGTCAAGCGTGTCGCCGAGGGTGTCTCGACGCTCGCCGCGGCGTTCGCACCGGAACCGGTCATCGTGCGCATGTCGGACTTCAAGTCCAACGAGTACGCCGGGATGCTCGGCGGCGACCGCTACGAGCCGCACGAGGAGAACCCGATGATCGGGTACCGCGGCGCATCCCGTTACCTGTCCAAGGATTTCGAGGACTGCTTCGCGATGGAGTGTGAGGCGCTGCGGTACGTCCGCGAGGACATGGGGCTGACCAACGTGAAGGTGATGATCCCCTTCGTGCGCACCCTCGAAGAGGCCGAAGGTGTCATAGCGCTGCTCGCCAAGCACGGCCTGAAGCGCGGTGAGAACGACCTGCAGGTCGTCATGATGTGCGAGGTGCCGTCCAACGCCGTCATCGCGGACAAGTTCCTCGACCACTTCGACGGCTTCTCGATCGGCTCCAACGACATGACGCAGCTGACACTGGGCCTGGACCGTGACTCCGGGCTGGTCGCGGCCGGTTTCGACGAGCGCAACCCGGCGGTCAAGGCGATGCTCGAGATGGCGATCAAGGCGTGCCGCGACCGCGGCAAGTACGTCGGCATCTGCGGCCAGGGCCCCTCGGACCACCCGGACCTCGCCGAGTGGCTGCTGGACCAGGGCATCGAGTCCATGTCGCTCAACCCCGACACCGTCGTCGAGACCTGGCTGCGGCTGGCGAAGCACGGTGCGGAAGCCGGCGCCTGACGCCTGAGCCCTGAGCCCGCCGAAGGCGCCCGTCCCGGTCTCGGGAGGGGCGCCTTCGCGTTGGTGCGACGGGCTGCGGCGCGGCGGGATGTCGCGGTGCTGGCCGGTGTCCCGAAGTGCCGACGGTCGGTGGTAGGGGACGCGGTATGGCGGGGTTGGTGTCCCGAAGTGCCGACGGTCGGTGGCGCGGGACGGGTATGGCGGTGCCGGCGTCCCGAAGTGCCGACGGTCGGCGGCTCGGGACGGGTGCGGCGGAATTCGCGTCCCGAAGTGCCGACGGTCGGTGGTAGGGGACGGGGTTTGGCGGTGCTGGTGTCCCGAAGTGCCGACGGTCGGTGGTAGGGGACGGGATGCCGCGGTGCCGGTGTCCCGAAGTGCCGACGGTCGGTGGCTCGGGACGTGATGCCGCGGTGCCGGTGTCCCGAAGTGCCGACGGTCGGTGGCTCGGGACGTGATGCCGCGGTGCTGGCGTCCCGAAGTGCCGACGGTCGGTGGCCCGGGACGCGATGCCGCGGTGTTGGCGTCCCGAAGTGCCGACGGTCGGTGGTACGGGACGGCACTCCGCACGAGGTCTCGTCATACGACCTGACGTCTCGGCATGCGGCCGCGGAGGGTTAAGTTCGACAGATGGCCGCGCTCGACGAATCACCACCGGCGAGCGCAGCCGAACGCCCACTGGATGGCACTGCCGCCCTGATGGCGGCGCTCGGCATCATGCTGGTCGCGGCGAACCTGCGGCCCGCGGTCGTCTCCGTCTCACCGCTGATCGACACCATCTCCGACAGCTTCGGCTTCAGCAGTTCGACGGCGGGCCTGCTGACCACGCTGCCGGTGCTGTTCTTCGGGATCGCCGCGCCGGTGGCTCCACGGCTGGCACACCGCTTCGGCATCGAGCGCACCATCTTCGCCTCCCTCGCGGTGCTCGTGGCGGGGATCGCGCTGCGGCTCGTGCCGTCGGCGGGCGCCCTCTTCGGCGGATCGGTGCTGATCGGGGCGGGCATCGGGGTCTGCAACGTGGTGCTGCCGGCGCTGATCAAGCGCGACTTCGCCCACCGCTCCGGCCTGATGACCGGGCTCTACTCGATGACGTTGTCCGGCGGCGCCGCCGTCGCGGCCGGGCTGACCGTGCCGATCGACCACGCGCTCGGCGGGGACTGGCGGCTGACCCTGGCCGCCTGGGGTCTGCTCGTCGTGGTCTCGATGGTGCAGTGGCTGCCGCAGTTGCGGCGGGTGCACACGGTGGACGCGACCAAGCCGTCCAGCGCCGTCTGGCGGGACCGCACGGCCTGGGCCATCACGATCTACATGGGCTGCCAGTCGCTGATCTTCTACACCTTCGGCGCATGGCTGCCGAAGTTCCTGACCGACGAACGGGGTATGTCGACCGGCGCCGCGGGTGCCGTCCTCGCCATCGGCCAGACCGTCGGCCTGAGCTGCTCGCTGCTCGCGCCGATCGTGGCGGGACGTTTCGCCGGCCAGCGTGCGATCACGTTGGGGTCGCTCGGTTTCAGCATGCTCGGCTTCGTCGGCCTGCTGACCGTCCACGGCTGGTCGGCGCTGTGGGCCGGGATCATCATGATCGGGCCAGGGTGCGGCATCGGGCTCGCGCTGCTGTTCATGGTGCTGCGCAGCAACTCCGCGGCCCAGGCCGGTCAGGTCTCCGGTATGTCGCAGGCCGTGGGCTACGTACTCGCAGCCGCCGGGCCCATCCTGATCGGAGCGGTGCACGACAGCACCGGCTCCTGGACGATCGCGATGTCCGTCCTGGCGTGTGCCGCCATACCGCAGGGGATCGCGGCACTGCGCGCGGCCAGGGCGGGCCGTATGACGCCCGACCCGACCTGACCCGGCAAGCGCGATCAAGTCCCTCGGCGCCGTGGTGCGGCATGCTCATCCCATGAGCAGCACAGCGACCCAGGCCGACGTCTTCGGGCGGTATGTCGGTGTGCTCGCGGAGACCCTCGACGACCACGAGACGTCACCCGCGCAGCTGGCGCAACGGCTCTACACCTCGCGGTTCCACCTGGACCGCATCGTCTCGGCGGTCGGTGGGGAGTCGCCCGGGGCGCTGCGCCGGCGACTGTTGCTGGAACGAGCGGCGTACCGGCTCATCACGACCCGGTCGCGGATCCTGGACGTCGGCGTCGAGGCCGGCTACGGATCACACGAAGCGTTCACGCGTGCCTTCGCGCGTCATTTCAACGTCACACCACGCGAATTCCGCTGCCAACCGACAGGTTTCAAGATCCCGGCGGACAACGGCGTTCATTTTCAACCACCCGGCGGGCTACGGCTGCCGGGACGAGGAGGCGTCAGCGCCATGGAACTACTCACCAAGATGATCGACCACCACATCTGGCTGACCGGCGAATTCGTCGAACGCGCAAGTCGATTGACCGACGAGCAGCTGGACGAGCGGATCGACTACGGCCTGGACGACGACCCCGACGAGATGACCCTGCGCCGGTTGCTGTCCCGGCTCGTCGGGCAGATGGGCATGTGGAACGCCGCGCTCGCAGACCGCGAATACGACTGGGACATCGAGCAGCACGAGACGGTCACCTCGTTGCGGTCCCGCCTCGCCGAGGAGGGACCGCGCTTCGCCGACAACGTCCGGCACGCGATCGAGCACGACGAACTCGACGACACCTTCGTGGATGCGACGTGTGAGCAGGCGGAGGTCTTCACGTACGGCGGGATGATCGCCCACGTGCTGACCTTCGCCGCGCACCGGCGCACCCTGGTCGCGCTCGCGCTCGACAAGCACGGCATCACCGATCTCGGCTGGGGCGACCCGATGCGCTGGGTCGCCGAACGCGCTTGAACGACGGGGGTTCTCACGGCAGGGCAGCGGGCGCGGCGCCGCTCAGCCGGAGTGCCGCCGCGCGCCAGCCGGTCGGGTCCGGGCCGTCCGGGATCATCAGCAACGAGTACCAGAGGACGAGAACGCGCCACCAGTGGGTTTCGACCCCGTCCAGCGGCCGTTCCGAGCAGTAGCCCTCGAGCAGGGCGGTGTGCACGTCGGTGCCCACCGGACCCCAGTCCCGGAAACGGGTGCCGAGCAGGACGGCGGAGCGCGCCAGTTCGACGACCGGCCGATCCCAGCGCATCTCCTCGAAGTCGAGGACCGCCGCGACGCCGGACTCGGCACACAGGACGTTGGCCGACCGGATGTCGCCGTGCACCAGCTGGCCGGGAAGCGTCATCCCGGGAGCCGACGACAGCAGGCGTCGCAGCACGTCGCACGCCGGGTCGGGAAGATGGCCGGGTGCGTCCGCCAGCCAGCCCGCGATGGAGGTGCCCGGTGTTTTCGGGTGCGGCACCAGATCCGCCACCCGACCTGCGTCCGGGTAGGCCGCGAGCGCACGGTGCAGCCGTGCCAGGACGGCGCCGGCGGCCCGGAGCTGCGCGGGATCGGCGGTGTCCAGCAGGTCCCCGTCGATCCGTCGTTGCAACCCGATCGAGGTGCCGTCGAGCTCCACCTGGAGCCGGCCGTCCACAGCGGCGACCGGTGCCGAGACCGGAAGTCGCTGCCTCTCGAGCCACGACGTGAGCGTGGCGAGTGCGCTGAGGCGTGGGAAGACGTCGGATGCGACCGACCACTTCGCGATCAGCGGGCCGAGCGGTGTCCGGAGCGCGGCGAGCGCGTTCCGGGAGCTCATCGTGATGCGCTCGCACGCTTCGACCCGGACGCCCCAGTGCCTCTCGACCGACCGGGCGACCCAGTCCCCGGCCGCGGCGGCATCGGGGAAACCGAACCGGTCCCGTAGCTGGACCGCGGGGTCGTGCTGCTCCCACAGCATGGTCAGGTGCGGTGTTCGGGTCATGGGCCACCGACCGCGCTGCAGCGCGGTCCTACTCCTCCGAGATCGTCATCGAGGCGAGCCGCTGCCCGGCCAGTGCGATGCCGACGGCGAAGGCCACGACGGCGCCGAGCACGGCATACAGCAACGGCACCCCGGGTTTGCCGTCACCGAGGGCGGTCGCCAGATGTTGTATGACGGCGGTGCCCCACGCCCGTGCGGACAGCCATTTCACCGGCGACAGCAGCGACGAGATCGTCGACTCCCAGAGCAGCCAGAACAGCAGGCAGCCGACGATGCTGCGTTTCATGGTGGTGGCGAGCACGGTGAAGATGCCGACGTAGGCGACGGTCGAGACGACCCCGCCCGCGAACGCCGCGACGGCGACGTGCGAGGAGCCGCCGACCAGCAGGAACCCGGCGAGCAACATCGGCACGGCCGCGAAGACGATGCCCGCTGCCAGCACGACCACGGCCTTGCTGGAGATGATGGTCAGCCGGGAGACGGGCTTGGTCAGCAGGTAGATGATCGAGCCGTCGTCGAACTCCGAGTTGATCAGTGTCGTGGTTGCGACGAGCGCGACCACGGGTACGACGATCCCGATGCCGAACACCCGCAGGAAGCCCTCGGCGCCCGAGTCGTCCATGGTGCCCTCCGACGTGGCGCGGATGAGGGTCGCGAGCGCGAGCATGATCACCGGCATCGCGATCATCAGCCAGACGCGGGCACGCCCGAAGAGGGAGCGCATCCCGAGGCGCAGGATGGCGCTGTTCATTGCGGTGCCCCCGCGAGGTGTCGGAGCGGATGTCTCATGAGTTCACCAGGTAGCTGAAGACGCTCTCCAGCGATTCGTCGGTCGGGGTGAGTTCGAAGATGCGTATGCCGCCCGCCCGGGCGACCTTCGGCACCAGGACCGCGAACGCACCGAAGTCGTCGGCCTCGACCTCGAGCGCGGTGCCGCCACGCATCCGGGCGCCGCGCACCGACGGGTCCGCCAGCAGCAGCGTCGCGAGCTTGCGGTCGTCGGAGCTGCGCACGAGGTACTGGTTGGGCCGGTCGGTCATCAGCCGGCGGATCGCCGCGAAGTCGCCGCTGGCCGCGTGCCGCCCGGCGACCACGACCTCGACCTGCCGGGCGACCTGCTCGACCTCCTCCAGGATGTGCGAGCTGAACACGATGGTGCGCCCCTGCTCGGCGAACTGGGTGAGCAGGCCCATCATGTGCCGCCGCTGGATCGGGTCCATGCCGTTGAACGGTTCGTCGAGCAGCAGCACCTCCGGGTTGTGCACCAGCGCCGACGCCACCTTGATGCGCTGCTTCATGCCCTTGCTGTAGGTCGAGATCTTGCGGTCGGCGGCGTCGCTCATCTCGACCAGGTCGATCGCGAACCGGGTCGCCTTGTCGGGCTCGGCCACCCGCTGCAGGTCGGCGTTGAGCCGCACGAACTGGGTGCCGGTCAGGAAGTCGTAGAGCGACTCCTGCACCGGGACCAGCCCGATCCGTTGGTAGATCGCGATGTTGCCGCGGGTCGGCTGACCGTCGATGGTGACGGTGCCGCTGGACGGTGGCAGCAGCCCGGCCATCATCGACAGCAGGGTGGACTTGCCGGCGCCGTTGGGTCCGAGCAGGCCGGTGATGCCGGGTCCGATGTGCATGTTGACGTCGTTGACCGCGACGACGTTGCCGTACCACCGGGACACGTCGGTGAGCACCAGGTCGCTCATATTGATGCCGCCTTCCGGGTGCGGTGGAGCAGCACGTATGCCGAGCCGAGCAGCCAGCAGAGCGCGGCGATCCCGAAGCCGAGGGTCCAGCCGCCGGCCGGGTGCGGCATCGAGTCGGACGGGGTGGGCTGGTGGAAGGCGCCGCTGACGAACTCCGCGACCACGGTGAACGGGTTGAACAGGGCGCCGATGAAGCTGAGCGTCCGGTTGTCGGAGTCGTATGCCGTGCCCTGCACGGCGGTCACGATGCCCGAGGTCAGCATCAGTGCGACGATCACGGCGGTGACGGCGAGCCCGGACCGGGTGGTGATCGCCGAGACCATGCCGGAGAACGTCGCCAGCAGCAGTGCCAGGATCGCGACGCCGACGATCGCGGCGAGGTAGTTGCGGGTGTGTTCGCCGTGGTCGACGTCGGCGCTCATCGCCGCGGCATACCAGACGGTCAGCGGCACGGCGACGACCGCGAAGAGGGCGGTGGTGAGCGCGGCGAGGCGCATCAGGATGTAGGCGGTCCGCGACAGGGGCCGCGCGAAGTAGAGGACGACGGTCCGGTAGCGCAGGTCGCGCGCGAACAGCACCGGTGCCTGCGCCGCCGCGAAGATCGTGATGAGCAGCTGCGTCCAGTAGGGGAAGCCGAAGTAGTTGGCCAGCGGCGCGAACAGGTCGGCCTGGCTGGACAGGGACATCTTGTTCAGCTGCAGCAGCAGCCCGGCCAGCACCAGGGCCGGCACCATCAGCAGGGCGGCGACCAGCCAGGGCATCACCTTCGACTTGCCGGACCGGCCGAGGCCGAAACAGTGCCGCAGCGACAGGATGTAGAGCGACCAGGCGACCGCGCCGGTGCTCTGTCGCTTGCCGGTGAACGGCTGGTAGCCGATGTCGTGTATGACGCCACGCCGGGCCGGCGAGCTGGCGGGTTCGCTCATACCTGCGGGCCCCCTCCCTGCGCGAAGACTTCCTCCAGGCTGTGGTGCACCTCTTGTAGCCGCACCAGGCCGAGGCCCTCGTCGGCGACCAGGTCGCGGATCAGGTCCAGCGTCTCCGGGCGCTCCACCTGTACCTCGATGCGGTCGCCCACCGGCCAGGCGTGCACGCCACGGTCGAGCAACGCCTGGCCGATCCGGCGGTCGCTGCCGGGCGGTCCGAGCACCTCGACCAGCACGTTGCCGGTGGTGTGTGTCAGGTCCTGGGTGCGTTCGGCGCGCAGCAGCCGGCCGGCGTTGATCACGATCACGTGGTCGACGGTGCGTTCGAGCTCACCGAGCAGGTGGCTGGTGACCATGACGGAGATGCCGAAGTCGTGCCCGATGCGGCCGATCAGCTCCAGCATGTCGTCGCGGGCCCGGGGGTCGAGGCCGTTGGTGGGCTCGTCGAGCAGCACCAGGTGCGGGCTGTGCACGATCGCCTGCGCGAGCTTGGCGCGCTGCTTCATACCCGTCGAGTAGCCGCCCATCGGCCGGTGCCGCTCCTCGGCCAGGCCGACATGGCGCAGCACGTCGGAGGTGCGTTCGCGGGCCGCGTTGCGCGGCAGCCCGGACATCATCGCCATGTGCATGACGAAGTCGGCGGCCGAGACGTCACCGGGCAGTACGTCGTGCTCCGGCATGTAGCCCAGCAGTGCCCGGACCTCGGCGCCCTGGACGGTGGGGTCCATGCCGAGCACCCGGACGGTGCCGCCGGTCGGGTGCAGCAGGCCGAGCAGCACCTTGATCAGCGTGGACTTGCCGGCGCCGTTGACCCCGACGACGCCGGTGATGCCCTCCGGGACACTGAGCGTGAGGTCGTCGAGCGCCCGGACGCGGGGGTACTGCATCGTCAGACCCTGCGTGTCGGCGACCCCCATGTTGGGAGCCTAACCGGGCGCCCGCCGTCTGGGCGCCAGACTTGCCGGAACGGGACCACGGCCCTGTGGGGTCACCGTGCGGCGAACCCGGTCGCCGGTCAGACCCTGGCCTCGAAGACCAGGTTGAACGGTGTCTCGCCGATCCTGCGGAACCGGGTGAACCCGGCGTCGGTGCAGACCTGCCGGATGGCCCGCTCACCGGCCTGTGCGCCCAGCGCGTACCCGCCCGGCTGGGACATCGCGTTGGGAACGCACAGCAGGGTCGAGAAGCTGTAGTAGACCCGCCCGACCGGGTTGAGGTTCTCCGCGACGGAGTCGCCCGCGGCGGGTTCCACGATCAGCCACGCGCCCTCGGGGTTGAGGGTGGAGTTGATGTGCCGGGCGGCACCGACCGGGTCGCCCATGTCGTGCAGGCAGTCGAAGGTGGTGACGAGCGTGTAACCGGTGCCGGAGAACGACTGGGCGCCGGCCACCTCGAAGGAGACCCGGTCGCTCACTCCGGCCTCGGCGGCCCGTTTGCTCGCGGCCGCCACCGAGCCGTCGTGGTAGTCCGACCCGGCGAACGTCGAGCGCGGGTACGCCTGCGCCATGAGCACCGTGCTGGCGCCGTGGCCGCAGCCGACATCGGCCACGCGGGCGCCCGCGTTGAGGGTGGTCTCGACCCCGTCCAGGGCCGGGATCCACTCCGTGGTCAGGTGGGCCAGGTAGCCGGGCCGGAAGAACTTCTCGCAGCCGGTGAAGACCTGGGTGTCCTGCTCGTGCCAGCCGAGGCCGGCACCGGTCACGAATGCCTCCTGCATGCGGGGCAGCGCCTCGAGCGTCCCCAGCGCCAGTTCGAAGGCGCCCGGCAGGTACAGCGGGCCGTCGGGGTCGGTCAGGGCGAACGCCTTCTCCTCGGTCATGGAGTAGCGGTCGGCCGTGGCGTCATACTCCACGTACCCGCCGGCCGCCTGGCCGCGCAGCCACTCGGTGACGTAACGCGCGTTGGTGCCGGTGCGGTCGGCGAGTTCCGGGCCGGTGGCGGGCCCCTGGGCGAGAGCTCGGTAGAGGCCGAGCCGGTCGCCGAGGACGATGCTGCCGGCGGCGACCGTCGCTCCCAGGTCGCCGGCGAACCGGCCGACGAATTCCATCAATTTGTCGTTGTCGATGCTCATGGCGGATTCCTTGTCGCAGGTGGATGCTGGTGGACGGAGCATCGCCCGGCGCGATTGCAAGCAGATTGCAACCGGCGCCGGCCACCGTGCTGGTGGGACGGTCGACGTCGGCGTCGACCGGGTTCGTCCGAGGAGGCGCGCCATGCGAGCACGCGAGCCGGACCGCGCCGGGTTCGTCACCCGGGACGACGTCCATTGCTACTACGAGGCGTTCGGCGACGGCGAGCACGCGCTGGTCTTCCTCACCGACATCCTGGTGACCGGCCGGATGTGGAAGGCGCAGGTCGGCTACCTCGCCCGGCACTTCACCGTCGTGGTGGTCGACCCGCGCGGCAACGGCAGATCCGACAAGCCAACCGACGAGGCGGCGTATGCCGACACCGAGATGGTCGCGGACGTGGTCGCGGTGCTGGACGTGCTCGGCATCGACCGGGCGGTCGCGGTGGGTCTGTGCGAAAGCAGCTACTACGCGCTCGTGCTGGCAGCGACCCAGCCGGACCGGATCGAGGCGGTCGTGGCCATCGGCAGCAGCGTGCTGGACGGGACCCCGCGCCCGGACCGGGGCACGGACGTGTATGACGACCTGGCGTCGTGCTGGTACGCCCCGGACACCGGCCAGCAGGGCTGGGCGATGCTCAACCGCGAGATCTGGCTGCACGACTGGCCGCGGTGGCCGCAGTTCTTCTTCGGGCAGATCGTCAACGACCCGCACAGCACCAAGATCGTGGAGGACCTGACCGCGTGGGCGTGCGAGAGCACCGGGGCGGCACAGGTCGCGGCGGCCGAGCGGGATGACTACACGGTGAACACCCCGGACGAGATGGTGCAGGTGCTGGCGCCGCTGCGGTGCCCGGTGCTGTTCATCCACGGCACCCTCGACCTGTGCCAGTCGTTCGCCCGGGGCGCTCACCTGGCCCGCATGTTCGGAGGCGAGTTGCTCGCGCTCGGCGGCGCCGGTCACGTGCCGACCGGCCGGGATCCGGTCGCCGTCAACCACGCCATCGCCGACTTCGTCGCACGCGTCCACGACGGGTCCGCGGTGCCCCGGCGGGGTGGCCCGAGTCCCGTGCGGGCGCACCTGAACACCCGGCGGGACCCGGCGCCGCCGCTGGCGCAGGGGCGGCGGCTGGGCCGCGGCACGGCATACGGCGAGGGGGTGCCGCAAGCGGTGCTGCTGCCGGCCGCAGGCGCCGACGCGGACGCCTGGGCGGCCCAGCTGCCCGGCGTCGCTCGGCACCTGCCGCTGCTCGTGCTGGACACCGGTGTCGACCGGGTGGCAGAGGTCCGGGCGGCGCTGGAGGCGGCCGGGATCAGGGACTGCGTGGTCTTCGCCCCGCCCGGTGCCGGGCGGATCGCCAGCGCGCTCGCCGCCGACCGGGCCCGAGTCGCCGGAGTGGTGCTCGTCGACGCGCACCGTGCCCTGGCCGACCAGCCCGGGCTGCTGGAGTTCTTCGTGCAGCGGCTGCCGCGGGACCGTTGCGCGGCGTCGGTGGTGCGGGCCCTGGGCGACGCAGTTGCCGCGGACGTGGCCGGCCGTGCCGTGCTCGTCCGGGTCGTCGACACCCGCTCGGCGCGCACCGGCCGCGCCGACGCGGTCGTCACCGTCGAGGGCGGGACGGCCCCGGGCCGACCGCCGGCGTCCCGCCGCCGCAAGCGCCCGCGGGTCCTGTACCTGTCGTCACCCATCGGCCTCGGACACGTACGCCGCGACCTGGCCATCGCGGACGCGCTGCGCCGGCAGCGGCCGGGGCTGCAGGTGGACTGGCTGACACAGTCGCCGGTGACGGACTTCCTGGAGCGGGCGGGGGAGCGGGTGCACCCGGCCTCGGCCTGGCTGGCCAGCGAGTCCGGACACATCGACGCCGAAGCGGGGGAGCACGACCTGCACGCGTTCCGGGCGATCCGCCGGATGGACGAGATCCTGGTCAACAACTTCCACGTGTTCGACGACCTGGTGTCGGAGCGGGAGTACGACGCCTGGCTGGGCGACGAGGCGTGGGACCTGGACCACTTCCTGCACGAGAACCCGCGACGCAAGCGCGCACCGTTCGTCTGGTTGACCGACTTCGTCGGCTGGATCCCGATGCCGGACGGCGGCGAGCGGGAGGCGGCGCTGACCGCGGACTACAACGCCGAGATGCTGGAGCACGTCACCCGCTACCCGGACCTGCGTGACCTGTCGCTGTTCGTCGGCGACCCGGACGACGTGGTCGCGCGCGATTTCGGGCCCGGGCTGCCGGGCATCCGGGAGTGGACGCAGCAGCACTTCCGGTTCTGCGGCTATGTGATGGGTGAGCGCCTCTCACCGGACGAACGAGCCGGTTGGCGAACCCGGTTCGGGTATGCCGCGGACCAGTTGGTGTGCGTCGCCTCGGTCGGTGGCTCCGGTGTCGGCGAGGCACTGCTGCACCGCATCGTCGACGCCTACGAGACCTGTCGGTCGCGGCTGCCGTCCCTGCGGCTGGAGCTGGTCACCGGCCCGCGCATCGATCCGGGAACGTTCACCGTGCCGGCCGGGGTGACCGTCCACGGCTTTCTGCCCGACCTCGACCGCCGTCATGCAGTGTGCGACATCGCCCTCGTCCAGGGTGGCCTCTCGACGACCATGGAGTTGACCGCGGCGGGCCGTCCGTTCCTCTACTTCCCGCTGGGACACCATTTCGAGCAGCAGGTGCACGTGCGGCACCGGCTGGAGCGGCACCGGGCCGGCCGGGCGATGGATTACGCCACGGCCACCGCCGAGACGATCGCCGACGCGTTGGTGGGGGAGCTGAGCCGGCCGGTGGATTACCTTCCGGTGCCCGCCGACGGAGCGGAGCGTGCCGCGCGGCTGGTCGCCGGGATCCTCTGAGCAACCCGCTCGTGGATCGACCGCCAGGAGTGGGCCGTGGCCGCCAGCAGTGGCGCGACGACCCCGGCAGCCCGGTGCGGCTCGCCGCACGCCACCCACGCGCGAGCCAGGGCGTCATACACGTCCGCGCCGGGCACCCACGCCTGCCCGGCAGGGGCCCGGATGGCGGCCACCAGCCGGTCGGTCTCCTCGATCCGCTCCCCGGTCGCCGCCGCGTACGGCGCCAGGCAGCGCAACCGGTATGCCGACCCGACCTCGTCGCCGAGCGCCTCCAGTCCGGTGGCGCACAGCTCGGCCGCCTCGTCGGGCCGGCCGAGCTCCAGTAGCGCCGAGGCACAACAGCCCACCGCGGTGGCGTACCACCACGGATGGGATGGGTCCGCGGTCTCGAGGACCGCGCGGCGGGCGTCGGTGAGGGCCGCGTCGAGGTCGCCGGCCAGTCGCGCCAGCCAGCTGCGCTGCGCCAGGAAGAAGCCGGTGTAGGCGGCATACCCGGTCTCCCGGTTCACCGCGAGGGCCTCGTCCACCCGAGCCCGGGCGCCAGCCCAGTCCCCGGCGGCGGCGGGCACCAGGGCCGACTCCAGCAGCGCCCACTGCCGCAGCCACGGGACCCGGAGGCCGCCCAGCAGCGGGAGCAGTTCGGTGATGACCGGCGCGAGCGACTCGGCATCCGCGCAGTAGGCGTGCACGGTCTTCAACCCGTCCAGGGATCGCGCGAGGGTCTCGCGGGTGCCTCCGGACCGGGTCTCCGCGACGCCACGCCGGGCCAGGGTGAGGGCGTCGTCGAGCCGGAGCCGGCTGCACTCCAGGACCACCATGCGGGAGCGGAACAGCGTCACGGCGACCGGGTCGCCGAGTTCGGCCGCGCGCAGCAACCCCGTCCGGTTGTGCTGCAGCACCGCCTCGAGCGTGCGGTGCCGGGCCACCGAGATGTCGCCACCCAGCAGGAACTCCGCCCGCATCTGCAGGCGGGCGTCGCCGGTGGCCGTGATGACCGGCGCCGCAGCAGCCAGGTCGTCCTCGGCCGCGGCGAAGTCGGGGCGCGCCTCGTGCGCCCGAGCCCGCTCGAGCAGCACGTTGGCCACGAGCGCATCATCACCGGCGTGCGTGGCGTCGGTGAGGGCCGCCGTCAGCAGGGCGACCGCGTCGGCGACGGCGCCGTTGCGCCGGGCGGTCCGGCCGGCCTGCAGGTAGCCGGCCGCTGCGCGCTGTGGTTCTCCGGCCTCGTGCGCGTGGTGCGCCATCCGCTCGGGGCGGGCGGAGAGCAGACCGATGGCCCGGCGGTGGTGTGCGACCGCGAGCGGTTCGGGCAGGGTCCGGGCGACGGCCTCCTGCACCAGGTCGTTGACGAACTCGTACCGCGCTCCGGTGGGGACGAACAGTCCGGCCGCGACGAGTTGTTCGCAGGACTCGACCACGTCGGCCTCGGCACGGCCGAGCAGGGCCGCGAGGAGGGGAGGTTCGACGAGCGTCCCGAGCACCGAGGCGGCTGTCGCGGCCCGGGCAACGGTCGGGTCCAGGGGGCGCAGCTGTGCCCGGACGGCTGCGGTCAGGTCCTCGGGGGTGCCGTCGCTGCCCGATGCGAGGGCCCGGAGCACCGCGACCACGCTCAGCGGGTGACCGCGGGTGCGGGTCCGGATCTCCTCGGCGCGCGGTGCCTGACCCGACACGCGCACCAGTTCGTCGACGTCGTCGGCGGCGAGTGGACCGAGTGTGAGGTGTTCGGCGGCGGGCGGCAGTGGTGGGAGCGCCGCCGGGCCGTCGGTGCGTGCCGCGCCGAGCAGCAGCACCCGCGCCGCGCCGAGCCGATCGGCCAGGTGGACGAGCAGACCGGCGGTCGCCCGCGCTCCGTACTGGAGGTCGTCCAGCGCGAGCAGCACCGGTTGCTGGACCGAGAGGCTGGAAAGGACGCCGGCGACGGCGTCGAAGGCCTGCCGCCGGATCAGCTCGGGCGACGGGGCGTCGATGGCCCCGAGTTCGAAGAGTTCGGCGAGCTCCGGCAGGAGCCGGGCCCACGCCGGCAGGTGGGCGCCCAGCAGGTTGCGCAGCCGACCCGGCGGTTGGGACAGCAGGACGGGCCGGAGCACCTCGGCGAAAGGTTGGAGGAACAGGGAACGCTCCGAGGGACGACAGCGGCCGGTCAGGGTCAGGCCGCCGCCGGCGGCGGCAGTGTCGAGGGCCGCGGTCAGAAGCCGGGTCTTGCCGATCCCGGGAACGCCGCTGACCAGCACCAGCCGGGTGGCCCCCGTCTGTGCGGAAGTCCAGGCCGCGTCGATCCGGTCGAGTTCGGCACGTCGGCCGACCAGCGCCGGCCGGGTCGGTGGAGCCGGGCGTGCCGGTGCCGCCGGTTCGTCGTGGGTCCCACCCTGGAGCACCGCCAGCTGCAACCGGCGGGTCTCGTCGTCCGGGTCGCTGCCGAGCTCGGTCGTCAGCCGCGTCGTCAGCCGTCGGAGCTCGTCGAGGGCCTCGGCGCTGCGCCCCGCCGCGACCAGGAGCCGGACCAGGTCACGGTGCGCGCGTTCGTCATACGGATCGGCCAGCGTGGCGGCCCGGGCGCTGGGGAGGCCGTCGTCGGTCGCGCCGACCGCGGCCGCACAGGCGGCGTGCAGGTGTCGCGCCCGGCGGCACAGTTCCTCCGCCTCCCGCCGTGGGGCGTCCGCCCAGGGACCCACGCACTCGTCCGCGAGGGATCCGTCCCCGAGCAGGTCCAGTGCCCGGGCGGCACCGGCCAGGGCGAGTGTCGGCTCGCCTGCGGCGAATCGTCCTTCGGCGAGGAGGAGCAGTTCGGCCGCGGTGTCCACGTCGACCTCGACCGACCGCCCGAGCGTGTATGACGACAGGCCGGGTGTGATGACCGCGGGATCCAGGGTCCGGCGCAGCCGGCTGGCGAGGGTCGCGAGGTTGGCGGCCGGGTCCTGGGGTGGTCGGTCCTCCCACACGATCTCCGCGAGCCGGTCGGTGCTCACCGGCTGATGGTGGGTCAGTGCCAGCGCCGCAAGCAGCAGGCGGGCCTTGGGCGTGCCGAGTCGCGGGCCCGCGAAGTGCTGGTCCGGCGTCTGCACCGTGAGTTCGCCGCACACGGCGACCCCCACCACCACCGAACAAGTATCGCCCGCAGGAGTGCCGCGCCGCCACAACCGCGGTGGCGGCGGGTGCCGGGCGGGAGCGTCTCAATGCGAGACGTCCCGGGATGGCGGGGCCGGAGCGGTGCTAATTTGCAAGAGTAAAACTAGTAACAACTAAATTGAAGAGAGCAAAGGCATGTCCGAGATCATCCAAGGCCCGCAGAAGCTCGGTCCGCTGACCCCGCTGGTCGGTGAATGGGAGGGCGACGTCGGCGTCGACCTCTCGTACCACAACAAGGAGGACGAGACCTCCAAGACCAGCTACTTCGAGCAGGCTGTGTTCAAGCCGATCCCGATCCAGGAGAACGGCCGGCAGACGCTGTGGGGTCTCAACTACTCGATGACGGCGTGGCGGCACGGCGAGGAGGCGATGGATCCGTTCCACGACGAGATCGGGTTCCTGCTGTGGGACCGCGAGCGCCAGCTCGTGCTGCGCAACGTCGTCTTCGGACGCGGCATCGCCATACTCGCCGGCAGCAGCGCAGGGGCGCGTGACACCGAGCTGCGGTTCGACGCGTCGCCCGGTGCTGCCGACTTCGGGATCCTGCAGAACCCCTACCTGCTGGAGCGGGCCGAGATCACCGCCTTCAACAGCGTCTTCACCCTCAAGGACCCCGAGACGTTCAGCTACACCTCGGACCTGGTGCTCAAGCTCGCGCAGACCGGCGAGTCGATGCACCACACGGACGAGAACACCCTGAAGCTGGTCAAGCGCTACCACCCGGGCAGCCAGTTCAACTGATCCGGGGCCTTCGCGCGAGTGGGCGGCCGACGCCCGGTCATATGTCCCCCAAGGGTCGGCTCCGGCACGGCCGGGGCGCCGTTTCGCGGTCATAGGTCCCCCGGTGGGGACTCCGGTACGCGCGGGGCGCCGTTTCGCGGTCATAGGTCCCCCCGGTGGGGACTCCGGCACGGCCGGGGCGCCGTTTCCCGCTCATAGGTCCCCCCAGGGTCGGCTCCGGCTCGCGCGGGGCGCCGTTTCCCGGTCATAGGTCCCCCCAGGGTCGGCTCCGGCTCGCGCGGGGCGCCGTTTCCCGGTCATAGGTCCCCCCAGGGTCGGCTCCGGCTCGCGCGGGGCGCCGTTTCCCGGTCATAGGTCCCCCCCAGGGTCGACCCCGGCTCGCGCGGGGCGCCGCTTCCCGGTGATAGGTCCCCCGGGTGGGGACCCCGGTACGCGCCGAAACACCGCCGTGGCGGAACTCACTTTCCTCGATTTGGACCCTGTGGCGGTCTCTGGCAGACTGTTCAAGTTGCTTGACGTGCAGTGATCACGTGCGTCGCCATACGACTCGAAGCGATTCGAGGCGGGCGAGACGTGCAGCTGCCGCCCCGAAAGCGCCCCGTTCGCCGCCAGGCGAGCCTCGCGGGTGAGGTCGGGAAACGCGAGTTACAGGTGCGGGACCGATCGGTTTCGCCCGGCCACCCACGCCAGATATGTCGGCGTCGTGCTGCGGAGCACGCGCGACACACCCGAGCGCGGGGGTCGGAGGCGGAAGCAGGTTTCGCACCGACCAGACCTAAGTAAGTAGTAAGTACGGCGAGAGAGAGACACGGGCGAATGGCGGGACAAAAGATCCGCATCCGACTGAAGTCGTATGACCACGAGGTCATCGACAGCTCGGCGCGCAAGATTGTCGACACGGTCACTCGTGCCGGTGCAACGGTGGTCGGCCCCGTGCCGCTGCCGACGGAGAAGAACGTGTACTGCGTCATCCGGTCACCGCACAAGTACAAGGACAGCCGCGAGCACTTCGAGATGCGCACCCACAAGCGGCTCATCGACATTGTTGACCCGACGCCGAAGGCCGTCGACTCGCTGATGCGTCTCGACCTGCCGGCGGACGTCAACATCGAGATCAAGCTCTGATCAGGAGGGATGACTCGACATGACACACACCACTGAGCGTTCCGTGAAGGGCGTGCTGGGCGAGAAGCTCGGCATGACCCAGGTCTGGGACGAGAACGGCCGCCTGATCCCGGTCACCGTCGTGCAGGCCGGACCGTGCGTCGTCACGGCCGTCCGCGGCGACAACGAGGGCTACCACGCGGTGCAGATCGGCTACGGCGCGATCGACCCGCGCAAGGTCAACAAGCCGCTGACCGGTCACTTCGAGAAGGCCGGCGTGACCCCGCGCCGTCACCTCGCCGAGATCCGCACCGCTGACGCCGCCGAGTACGAGCTCGGCCAGGAAGTCACCGTGGAGACCTTCGAGGCCGGCCAGACCGTCGACGCCGTCGGCACCACCAAGGGCAAGGGCTTCGCCGGTGTCATGAAGCGCCACGGCTTCGCCGGCGTCAGCTCCTCGCACGGTGCGCACCGCAACCACCGCAAGCCGGGTTCGATCGGCGCCTGCGCCACCCCCGGCCGTGTCTTCAAGGGCGTGCGTATGGCGGGCCGCATGGGCGGCGAGCGCCAGACCACCCAGAACCTCACGATTCACGCGGTCGACACCGACAAGGGCCTGCTGCTGATCAAGGGCGCCGTCCCCGGCCCCCGCGGCGGCATCGTCCTGGTCAAGACGGCTGCGAAGTCGCCCGTCAAGGAGGCCTGAGCCAGATGACGACCGTTGACATCAAGAACGCCTCCGGCGCCGCGACCGGCACCGTCGAGCTGCCCGCCGACATCTTCGACGTGCAGACCAACGTGCCGCTGATCCACCAGGTCGTGGTGGCGCAGCTGGCCGCCGCACGCCAGGGCACCCACTCCACCAAGACCCGCGGCGAGGTCCGCGGCGGTGGCAAGAAGCCCTACCGCCAGAAGGGCACCGGCCGCGCCCGCCAGGGTTCGACCCGCGCCCCGCAGTTCGCCGGCGGTGGCACCGTGCACGGACCGAAGCCGCGCGACTACGCGCAGCGGACGCCCAAGAAGATGAAGGCCGCCGCCCTGCGCGGTGCGCTCTCCGACCGGGCCCGTCACGACCGCATCCACGTGCTGACCTCGGTGGTCGAGGGCGACAAGCCGTCGACCAGGGCCGCAGCAGCCGTGCTGGGTGAGCTGACCGAGCGCAAGAACCTCCTCGTGGTCCTGAACCGCGACGAGCAGACCGCGCTGCTGTCGGTGCGCAACCTGGCCGACGTGCACGTGCTGTTCGCCGACCAGCTCAACACCTACGACGTGCTGTGCGCGGACGACCTGGTCTTCACCCAGGCGGCGCTGGAGCGCTTCCTGGCCGGCCCGGCCGCCGCGACGAAGGCCGCCAAGGCCGCGTCGACCGAGGCCGCACCGGCCGCGACCGAGGCCGCCGACGGTGACTTCGGACCCGACTCGGCGGCACCGCTCGCCGACGGCGCGTCGCCCGACCCGGACACCTTCACGGTCAAGGGCAACAAGGACTCGATGAAGTACCACGTCGCCGGATCCCGTTGGTATGACGCCACGGTCGCCGAGGTGTGGTTCAAGACCGCCGAGGCCGCCGCTGCCGCCGGGTTCGCCCCGGCCGGTGGTGCCGCCGCGCAGCAGACCGACAAGGACAAGTGATTCTCGACATGACGCAACTGGGTAAGAACCCGCGCGACATCCTGATCGCGCCGGTCGTCTCGGAGAAGTCCTACGCCCTGCTCGACGAGGGCAAGTACACCTTCCTCGTCGACCCGCGGGCGAACAAGACCGAGATCAAGATCGCCGTCGAAGAGATCTTCGACGTGAAGGTCTCCTCGGTCCACACGATGAATCGGCAGGGCAAGACGCGTCGCACCCGTTTCGGTGTCGGCAAGCGCAAGGACACCAAGCGCGCCATCGTCTCGCTCAAGGAAGGCGCGATCGACATCTTCGGCGACCAGGCCTGAAGAGATCGCCCGTAGACAAAGACTCCTAAGGACAGACAATGGCTATCCGCAAGTACAAGCCGACGACGCCGGGCCGTCGTGGCTCGAGCGTGGCCGACTTCGCTGAGGTCACCCGCCGGGCGCCCGAGAAGTCGCTGGTGCGTCCGCTGCCGAAGACCGGTGGTCGCAACGCGTCGGGCCGCATCACGACCCGCCACATCGGTGGCGGTCACAAGCGTGCCTACCGGGTGATCGACTTCCGCCGCCTCGACAAGGACGGCATCCCCGCGAAGGTCGCGCACATCGAGTACGACCCCAACCGCACCGCTCGCATCGCGCTGCTGCACTACGCAGACGGTGAGAAGCGCTACATCATCGCGCCGAACCGCCTGAAGCAGGGCGACCAGGTCGAGAACGGCCCGAGCGCCGACATCAAGCCCGGCAACAACCTGCCGCTGCGCAACATCCCGACCGGTACGGTCGTCCACTGCATCGAGCTGCGGCCCGGTGGCGGTGCGAAGATCGCCCGTTCGGCCGGTGCGCGTGTGCAGCTGGTCGCCAAGGACGGCCCCTACGCCCAGCTGCGTATGCCGTCCGGCGAGATCCGCAACGTCGACGTCCGCTGCCGCGCGACCGTCGGCGAGGTGGGCAACGCCGAGCAGAGCAACATCAACTGGGGCAAGGCCGGCCGCATGCGCTGGAAGGGCAAGCGCCCGACCGTCCGCGGTGTCGCGATGAACCCGGTGGACCACCCGCACGGTGGTGGTGAGGGCAAGACCTCCGGTGGTCGTCACCCGGTCAGCCCGTGGGGTCAGGCCGAGGGCCGCACCCGTCGCCCGAAGAAGGAGAGCGACAAGCTCATCGTGCGTCGCCGTCGTACTGGAAAGAAGCGGTAAGAAATGCCCCGTTCACTGAAGAAGGGCCCCTTCGTCGACGACCACCTCCAGAAGAAGGTGGTCGCCCAGAACGAAGCCGGCACCAAGAACGTCATCAAGACCTGGTCCCGCCGGTCGATGATCACCCCGGACATGCTCGGCCACACGCTGGCCGTGCACGACGGCCGCAAGCACGTCCCGGTCTTCGTGACCGAGGCGATGGTCGGTCACAAGCTCGGTGAGTTCGCCCCGACTCGCACCTTCAAGGGTCACGAGAAGGACGACCGGAAGGGTCGCCGCCGCTGAGGCGGCGGGGTGAAGTCCCATGGCAACGAACACTGAAACGAACGAAGGATTCACTGTGGAAGCCAAGGCGCAGGCGCGGTTCGTCCGCGTGACGCCGACCAAGGCCCGCCGCGTTGTGGACCTGGTGCGTGGCAAGAACGCACAGGAGGCGATCAGCGTGCTCACCTTCGCGCCGCAGGGTGCGAGCGAGCCGGTGCTGAAGGTGCTCAACAGCGCCATCGCCAACGCCCGCCAGAAGGCGGACCAGGCGTCGGTGGCGTTCGACGAGCGGCTGCTCGTCGTGAGCGAGGCGTATGTCGACGAGGGCCCGACCATGAAGCGGTTCCGTCCGCGTGCACAGGGTCGCGCCAGCCGAATCCTCAAGCGCACGAGTCACATCACGCTGCATGTCGCACAGCCCGAGCGAAAGGACGGTGGCCGCTGATGGGTCAGAAGGTCAACCCGAACGGTTTCCGTCTCGGCATCACGACGGAGCACAAGAGCCGCTGGTTCGCCGACTCGGCCAAGCCGGGTCAGCGCTACCGCGACTACGTCAAGGAAGACGTCGCGATCCGCAACCTGATGTCGACCGGCATGGAGCGCGCCGGCATCAGCAAGGTCGAGATCGAGCGCACCCGTGACCGCGTGCGTGTCGACATCCACACCGCCCGCCCGGGCATCGTCATCGGTCGCCGCGGCGCCGAGGCCGACCGCCTGCGTGGTGCGCTGGAGAAGCTCACCGGCAAGCAGGTGCAGCTGAACATCCTCGAGGTCAAGAACCCCGAGACCGACGCTCAGCTGGTCGCCCAGGGCATCGCGGAGCAGCTGTCCGCCCGTGTGAACTTCCGTCGCGCGATGCGCAAGGGCATGCAGACGGCCGAGCG
Source organism: Flexivirga oryzae (assembly GCF_014190805.1). NCBI lineage: Bacteria > Bacillati > Actinomycetota > Actinomycetes > Micrococcales > Dermacoccaceae > Flexivirga > Flexivirga oryzae. The sequence continues at coordinate 101,026 of NZ_JACHVQ010000005.1, forward strand.
CGCCGGCGCCAAGGGCATCCGGGTGATGGTCTCCGGCCGGCTGAACGGCGCCGAGATGAGCCGCACCGAGTTCTACCGCGAGGGTCGGGTGCCGCTGCACACGCTGCGCGCGAACATCGACTACGGCTTCTACGAGGCCCGCACCACCTTCGGCCGCATCGGCGTGAAGGTCTGGATCTACAAGGGCGACCTCACCGCCAAGGAGCTGGCGCGCGAGCAGGCAGCGGCCCCGAGCCGCCCGGCGCGTGGCCGTCGTGACGACCGTCGCGGCGGTGGCCGCGGACGCCGTGACGGGGGCCCCCGCAGCACCGAGGCGCAGACAGAGGCACCGGTCGCCGCTGACGCAACCGCCGAGGCCCCCGCGGCCGAGGCGAGCAACCAGGGAGCTGAAGCCTGATGTTGATTCCCCGTCGTGTGAAGCACCGCAAGCAGCACCACCCCCGTCGCCGCGGTATGGCCAAGGGTGGCACCGCTGTGTCGTTCGGTGACTACGGCATCCAGGCACTGGAGCCGGCATACGTCACCAACCGGCAGATCGAGTCCGCTCGTATCGCCATGACCCGCTACATGAAGCGTGGCGGCAAGGTCTGGATCAACATCTACCCGGACCGCCCGCTCACCAAGAAGCCGGCCGAGACCCGCATGGGTTCCGGTAAGGGCTCGCCGGAGTGGTGGGTCGCCAACGTCAAGCCGGGCCGGATCATGTTCGAGCTGTCCGGTGTGTCCGAGGAAGTTGCACGCGAGGCCCTGCGCCTGGCGATGCACAAGCTGCCGATGAAGTGCCGCTTCGTCGCGCGTGAAGGTGGTGACCTCTGATGGCAGTGGGTTCGAAGGACCTGACCCCCGCGAAGCTGCGCGAGCTGGACGACCAGGCCCTCGCCGACGAGCTCGGCAAGGCCAAGCAGGAGCTGTTCAACCTGCGTTTCCAGTCGGCCACCGGCCAGCTGGAGAACAACTCGCGGCTGCGTGCGGTCCGCAAGGACATCGCCCGCATCTACACCGAGTTGCGCGAGCGTGAGCTCGGCATCGGTCGCACGCAGGAGAAGGCCGAAGCATGAGTGAAGAGATCGAAGGACAATCAGTGACCGAGGACCGTGCCGGCCAGGCTGCCGAGGGCGAGCGCAACTACCGCAAGACCCGTCAGGGCTACGTCGTCAGCGACAAGATGACCAAGACTGTGGTCGTCGAGGTCGAGGACCGCGTCAAGCACGCGCTCTACGGCAAGGTGCAGCGCAAGACCGCACGTGTCAAGGCGCACGACGAGCAGGAGTCCTGCGGCGTCGGCGACCGCGTCCTGATCATGGAGACCCGTCCGCTGTCGGCGCAGAAGCGCTGGCGTGTGGTCGAGATCCTGGAAAAGGCGAAGTAAGACGTGGCTGTATGTCGCTCACGACATACAGCAACCACCGCGGTGGCAACACCGCAACCAACATTGACCGTTCCGCAAGGCTCGCCGCGAGCGAGAACCAGTGAGACGACAGGAGAAGAAACGTGATCCAGCAGGAGTCGCGACTGCGCGTCGCCGACAACACCGGTGCCAAGGAGATCTTGTGCATCCGGGTTCTCGGCGGCTCGGGACGTCGCTACGCCGGCATCGGTGACACCATCGTGGCGACCGTCAAGGACGCCATCCCCGGCGGCAACGTCAAGAAGGGCGATGTGGTCAAGGCCGTTGTCGTGCGCACCCGCAAGGAGAAGCGCCGCCCGGACGGCAGCTACATCAAGTTCGACGAGAACGCTGCGGTCATCCTCAAGAGTGACGGTGACCCGCGCGGCACGCGCATCTTCGGCCCGGTGGGCCGCGAGCTGCGTGACAAGAAGTTCATGAAGATCATCTCGCTCGCGCCGGAGGTGCTGTAAGCCATGGCAGGCAAGCCGAAGATGAAGATCAAGAAGAACGACCTGGTCCAGGTCATTTCCGGCAAGGACAAGGGCCTGCAGGGCAAGGTCATCTCGGTCGACCCGGAGCGCCGCCGCGTGCTCGTCGAGGGTGTCAACCGGATCACCAAGCACGTCAAGGCCGGTCAGCCGGGTGGCGGTGCCGGTGGCATCGAGGTCACCGAGGCTCCGATCCACGTGAGCAACGTGATGATCGTGGACCCCGAGACCGGCAAGCCGACCCGCATCCGCATCCGTGAGGAGCAGGTGGAGCGCGACGGTCGCACCAAGACCGTCCGCACCCGCGTGTCGGTGAAGTCCGGAAAGGACCTCTGAGATGACCGCAACGACTACCGAGAAGGTCGCGCCCCGTCTCAAGGCGCGCTACCAGTCCGAGATCAAGGGTCAGCTGCAGGACGAGTTCACGTTCGCGAACGTCATGCAGGTGCCGACGGTGACCAAGGTCGTCGTCAACATGGGTGTCGGCGACGCCGCCCGTGACTCCAAGCTGATCGAGGGCGCCATCAAGGACCTCGCGGCGATCACCGGCCAGAAGCCGGCGGTCACCAAGGCCCGCAAGTCCATCGCGCAGTTCAAGCTGCGTGAGGGTATGCCGATCGGTGCGCACACCACGCTGCGCGGCGACCGCATGTGGGAGTTCCTGGACCGCCTGGTGTCGATCGCGCTGCCGCGCATCCGCGACTTCCGCGGCCTGTCGCCCAAGCAGTTCGACGGCAACGGCAACTACACCTTCGGTCTGACCGAGCAGTCGGTGTTCTACGAGATCGACCAGGACAAGATCGACCGGGTCCGCGGTATGGACATCACGGTCGTCACGACTGCGAGCAACGACGACGAGGGGCGGGCGCTGCTCAAGCACCTCGGATTCCCCTTCAAGGAGAACTGAGCATGGCCAAGAAAGCCCTGATCAACAAGGCCGAGAAGAAGCCGAAGTTCGCCGTGCGCGGATACACCCGCTGCCAGCGCTGCGGCCGCCCGCACTCGGTCTACCGCAAGTTCGGCCTGTGCCGGATCTGCCTGCGCGAGATGGCGCACCGCGGCGAACTGCCCGGCGTCACCAAGTCCAGCTGGTAGAGACGTATGACGCCGCGGCGTCATACCGACCAGTGCACCCAAGCAAAAACCACGTAACAACTACACCGAAGGTCCGCACCGGCTCCGGCCAGCAGAAACCACGGTGAGAAGGGCAAGTGCCCACGATGACCATGACCGACCCGATCGCGGACATGCTGACCCGCGTCCGGAACGCCAACTCGGCGCACCACGACTCGGCGACCATGCCGCACAGCAAGCTCAAGACGCACATCGCCGAGATCCTCCAGGCGGAGGGTTACATCGCCGGTTTCCGCGTCGAGGGCGAGGGTGTCGACAAGACACTCACGATCGACCTGAAGTACGGCCCCAACCGGGAGCGCTCCATCGCCGGCGTCCGCCGCGTGAGCAAGCCCGGTCTGCGGGTCTACGCCAAGTCCACCAACCTGCCGAAGGTTCTCGGTGGTCTGGGCGTTGCCATCCTGTCCACGTCGTCCGGTCTGCTGACTGACAAGCAGGCGGCGAGCAAGGGTGTTGGCGGGGAAGTCCTCGCCTACGTCTGGTGACCCGGAACAGTTAAGGAGAGAGACAGATGTCGCGTATCGGACGTCTTCCCGTTCCGGTGCCCAGCGGTGTCGAGGTGACCATCGACGGCCAGGCCGTTGCGGTCAAGGGCCCCAAGGGCCAGCTCGAGCTCACCGTGCCGGAGCCCATCACCGTCGCCAAGGGCGACGACGGTGCGATCAACGTGTCGCGCCCCAACGACGAGCGTGAGTCGCGGTCGCGTCACGGCCTGACCCGCAGCCTCATCAACAACATGGTCGTCGGCGTGACCGACGGCTTCACCAAGAAGCTGGAGATCCACGGCACGGGTTACCGCGTGACCGCCAAGGGTTCGGACCTGGAGTTCGCCCTCGGTTACAGCCACCCGATCGTCGTCAAGGCTCCGGCGGGTATCACCTTCGCGGTCGAGAACCCCACCCGGTTCTCGGTCAGCGGTGTCGACAAGCAGCAGGTCGGTGAGGTTGCCGCCAACATCCGCAAGCTGCGCAAGCCCGACCCCTACAAGGCGAAGGGTGTCCGCTACGAGGGCGAGCACATCCGCCGCAAGGTCGGAAAGGCTGGTAAGTAAGCCATGGCAAAGATTGTGAAGCGTTCCACGAGCAAGGCCGCGGCCCGCGCCCGTCGTCACTTCCGGCTGCGCAAGCGCCTCGCCGGCACGGCGGAGCGTCCCCGTCTGGTCGTCAACCGCTCCTCGCGTCACGTGTTCGTGCAGGTCGTCGACGACACCGTCGGCAAGACCGTCGCGTCCGCGTCGACCATGGAGGCGGACCTGCGGGCGCTCGACGGTGACAAGACCGCCAAGGCCCGCAAGGTCGGCGAGCTCGTCGCCGAGCGCGCCAAGGCGGCCGGTGTCGAGGCCGTGGTCTTCGACCGCGGCGGCAACAAGTACGCCGGTCGGGTCGCCGCCATCGCGGACGGCGCCCGTGAAGGCGGTCTGACACTGTGAGCAACTACACCAACGTCGAAATGAGGAAGCACTGATGCCTGGACCCCAGCGTCGAGGCGCTGCCGGCACCGGCAGCAGCTCGAACGACAACAACAACGACCGTCGCGACAACCGCCGCGGCAACGACCGCGGCGGGCGCCGTGGCGGTGACGACCGCAACCAGTACCTGGAGCGCGTCGTCACCATCAACCGCGTGGCCAAGGTCGTGCAGGGTGGTCGCCGGTTCAGCTTCACCGCGCTCGTGGTCGTCGGTGACGGCCAGGGCACCGTCGGTGTCGGCTACGGCAAGGCCAAGGAAGTCCCCTCCGCGATCGCCAAGGGCGTCGAGGAGGCGAAGAAGTCCTTCTTCCGCGTCCCGATGATCGGCGGCACCATTCCTCACCCGGTCCAGGGTGAGGCCGCCGCCGGTGTCGTGCTGCTGCGTCCGGCCAGCCCCGGTACCGGTGTCATCGCCGGTGGCCCGGTGCGCGCCGTGCTGGAGTGCGCGGGCATCCACGACGTGCTGTCCAAGTCGCTCGGCTCGGACAACGCGATCAACATCGTGCACGCGACCGTGACCGCGCTGAAGGAGCTGGAGCGTCCGGAGGCCGTCGCGGCCCGCCGTGGCCTGCCGCTCGACCAGGTCGCGCCGGCCGCCATGCAGCACGCGATGGCGGACGCCGCAGCGGCCGCCCAGGGTGAGAAGGCAGGTGCCTGATGGCGAACACGCTGGTTGTGACCCAGATCCGTTCGGAGATCGGTGGCAAGCCGAAGCACCGTGAGACCCTGCGGTCGCTCGGCCTGAAGCGGATCGGCCACACGGTCGAGAAGCCGGACAGCCCGGAGTTCCGCGGCATGGTTCGCGCGGTCGCCCACCTGGTGACCGTCGAGGAGAAGTGAAATGACTGAAGAGAAGACGCACGCACTGAAGGTGCACCACCTGCGTCCTGCTCCCGGTGCGAAGACCGCCAAGACCCGCGTGGGTCGCGGTGAGGGCTCCAAGGGCAAGACCGCCGGTCGCGGCACCAAGGGCACGAAGGCGCGCTACCAGGTGCGCGAGAGCTTCGAGGGTGGGCAGACGCCGCTGCACATGCGCCTGCCGAAGATGCGCGGTTTCAAGAACCCGTTCAAGGTGACCTACCAGGTCGTCAACCTCGACAAGATCTCGGCGCTGTTCCCGGACGGCGGCGACGTCACCGTCGAGGATCTGGTGGCCAAGGGCGCGGTCCGCAAGGGCCAGCCGGTCAAGGTGCTCGGCACCGGCGAGATCACCGTCACGGTGAACCTCACCGTGCAGAAGTTCTCCGCATCGGCCAAGGACAAGGTCGAGGCTGCGGGCGGCACGATCACGGCCGCCTGAGCGTGGCCACTCGCGTCTGAAACGCTCCGTGGGAACCACGAGACGACTCGTCTCGTTGTGCCCGCGGGGCGTTTCGCGCACCTGGGGCGCACCCACTTTGCTCCCCAACGGCTCGCTCCGCGAGTCGGCCAGGTAATCTCTGGCCAAGCCCAGCTGAAATCTCGGCCCTCCCGTCACAAGCGTGGAACGGCCGGCCCGAAGGTCTCCCCGCGTCGAGGGGAGCGCCCCGGGATTGTCACGGCCCGCCCCCGGTCACGGGGCGCGCCCAGGAGGACTCACGTTGCTCAACGTCATCGGCCGCGCGTTCCGCACGCCCGAGCTGCGTAACAAGATCTTGTTCACGCTGATGATCATCGCTGTCTTCCGGCTGGGCTCCCACATCCCCGCTCCGGGCATCGACTACAAGCAGGTGCAGCTGTGCCAGCAGGGTTCCGGCGGGCAGCAGTCGCTGCTCGGCCTGGCGAACCTGTTCTCCGGTGGCGCGCTGCTGCAGTTGTCGATCTTCGCGCTGGGGATCATGCCCTACATCACCGCGACGATCATCGTGCAGTTGCTGACCGTGGTGATCCCCAAGTTCGAGCAGCTGAAGAAGGAGGGCCAGTCCGGTCAGACCAAGATGACGCAGTACACGCGTTATCTGACGATCGGCCTGGCGATCCTGCAGTCCTCGACCCTGGTGACCGCGGTGCACAACAACCCGCAGTCGATCCTGGGCAATGGCCCGGCGTGCGGCAACATCATGACCGACGGCGCGACGCCGACCCTCGTCATCATGGTGCTCACCTTCACCGCCGGCACCGGCCTGATCATGTGGCTGGGCGAGCAGGTCACCGAGAAGGGCGTCGGCCAGGGCATGTCGCTGCTCATCCTGGTCTCGGTCGCGGCCCGGGTGCCGTCCGAGATCTGGTCGATCCGCCACCAGGGCTGGGGCAAGTTCTTCATGGTCGTGATCATGGGCCTGGTCATCCTGACCGTCGTGGTCTACGTCGAGAACTCCATCCGGCGGCTGCCGGTGCAGTACGCCAAGCGGATGATCGGCCGGCGCATGTATGGCGGCACGTCGACCTACATCCCGCTCAAGGTCAACATGGCCAACGTGATCCCGATCATCTTCGCCAGCTCGTTGCTGTCGCTGCCGGTGATGGTCGCGCAGTTCACCAACCCGCAGGGGACGACGCACCCGTCGGGCTGGTCGACGTGGGTCTTCAACAACCTCGGTAAGAGCGATCACCCGTCATACATGATCGTCTACACCGTCCTGAACCTCTTCTTCACGTTCTTCTACGTGTCCATCACCTACCAGCCCGACGAGGTCGCGGACGGCCTCAAGCAGTCGGGCTCGTTCATCCCGGGGGTGCGCGCCGGTCGCGCGACCGCGAAGTACATCAACTATGTGCTGACCCGGATCACGGTCGGTGGTGCGATCTACCTGGCGATCATCGCGCTGATCCCGCTGATCGCGCTCGCCCTGGTGGGGACCAACCAGAACTTCCCGTTCGGTGGCGCCTCCATCATCATCCTCGTAGGTGTCGGTCTCGATACCGTCAAGCAGGTCGATTCCAAGCTGCAGCAGCATCACTACGAAGGGTTCTTGAGATAATGCGCCTCATCATTCTGGGTCCGCCGGGAGCGGGTAAAGGCACGCAGGCCGAGCACATCTCGCAGCGGCGTGGCATCCCGCACATCTCCACCGGTGACATCTTCCGGGACAACATCCGCCGCGAGACCGAGCTGGGCAGCAAGGTCAAGAGCATCCTCGCCAGCGGTGGGTACGTGCCCGACGAGATCACCAACGAGATCGTCGCCGACCGGCTCGCCCAGGATGATGCGCAGGACGGCTTCCTGCTGGACGGCTATCCGCGCACGGTGGCGCAGGTCGAGGCGCTGGACACCCTGCTGGACGGCTGGGGTCACCCGTTGCAGGCCGTCATCGAGCTGCAGGTCGAGGAGCAGGAGCTGGTCAGCCGCATCCTGAAGCGTGCCGAGACCAGCGGCCGCAGCGACGACACCGAGGAGGTCATCCGGGAGCGGCTGCGCATCTACCGCGAGGAGACCGAGCCGCTGGTGCGGATCTACTCCGAGCGCAACCTGGTGATCGAGATCGACGGGGTGGGTGAGCTCGACGAGGTCACCGACCGGATCACCGCCGCACTGGACGCCCTGACACCGGCGTGATCTTCGGCCGGGAGAAGCTTCCGGCCAAGACGCCCGAGCAGATCCTGCTCATGCGCCGGGCCGGCCTCGTCGTGGGCGAATGCCTGCAGCTGCTGGCCGGGTCCGTCCGGGGCGGTACGACGACCGGCCGGCTCGACGCGCTCGCCGAGGAGTTCATCCGCGAGCGGGGTGGCACGCCCAGCTTCCTCGGGTATTACGGCTTCCCCGGCACGTTGTGCGTCTCGGTGAACGACGAGGTCGTCCACGGCATACCCGGCGACCGTGAGCTGCACGACGGTGACCTGGTGTCGATCGACTGCGGTGCCATCGTCGAGGGATGGCACGGCGACGCCGCCATCACCGTCGTGGTCGGCGGTGACGACGCGGCGCGGCCGGAGGACCTGCAACTGTCGGCGGCCACCCGGCGGGCGCTGTGGGCCGGCATCGCCGCGTTGCGGCCCGGCATCGGCATCTACGAACTCGGCGGCGTCATCGAGGACTCGGCGCGGGCGAGCGGGCGCGCCGACGGCCGCGACTACGGCATCCTGGACGGCTACACCGGGCACGGCATCGGCACCGAGATGCACATGGAGCCGACCGTCTACAACGAACGGGTGCGTCCGAAGGGGCCGCTCGTGCACGTCGGCGCAACCGTCGCCATCGAACCGATGCTGACCCTGGGCACCCACGAGTCACACGAACTCGACGACGAGTGGACGGTCGTCACCGAGGACGGTTCCCGGGCCGCCCACTGGGAGCACACCGTCGCCGTCACCGACGGTGGCCTGTGGGTGCTGACCGCCGTCGACGGCGGTGCGGCCGAGCTGAGCGCGCTGGGTGCGCCATACGCCCCGATCGGGTGACCGTCGATGCCCCCCTCGTCACCACGCACCCCCGGTAGCGGCGTCCGCAGCTCCCTGATCGCGGCGATCGTCGTCTTCTCCCTCGGGATCGCCGCCGGGCTGACCTACATCGTGCAGCACGGCACCACGACCGGGGCCGGGGGAGAGCAGCCGACGCTGCACACGGTGACCAGGACGGTCGGTCCGGGGCAGTCGACACCGGCTCCCACCGGGCAGTCGGCCTCGTCCACGACCACCTCGTCGGTCGCGCCGACACCGGGTGCGCCCTCGCCCACCCCGACCAGTGAGGCGGACGCGCTGCGCAAGCTCAACGAGTGGGCCGATGCCGACGCGGCGCGGACCCCACCGGACGGCAAATGGCAGGTCGTGCTCGGCTCGAAGTACGTCGGCATCGTGGACCCGCAGCAGCAGGCCGCGCCGTTCACTGCCCAGGACATCTGGGCGCAGTTCCAGGGCTACCGGCGGCAGTTCTCCGCGGAGGCCGACAAGTTCCGGGTGCTGCGCAGCTCCGACTACGGCAATCAGCAGCGCTTCGGCGGCCACGTCTACTGGGTGGCGATGCTGCTGTTCGACTTCGGCTCCGCGGCCGAGGCGAAGGGCTGGTGCCAGGACCGGTTCGGCAAGACCGGCAAGGCGCTGGAGGAGGACTGCATCCAGGCGCACTTCACCCCGCCCCGGGGCTGAGCGGAAGAACGGCGGGATCGCGCCGATTTGGGGCGCTCGCAGGTCGCGGGTAGACTGATCCTTCGGGTCTGGAGTGTCTGCATTCCTCGGCGCTCGGCCACCACCCTCCTGGTTCGGGGTTCGCCCCAAGCGAGTGTGATCGGTGTGTGTCCGAAACCGGTGCTGCGGGCGCGTCATACCCACGCAAATCAGGGGCATTCTCATCCGGAGACTGCCTCGCCGAGATTCAGTTAGGAAGGCATGGCCAAGAAGGACGGTGTCATCGAGATCGAGGGCACGATCGTCGAGGCCCTCCCGAACGCGATGTTCCGGGTGGAGCTGACCAATGGTCACAAGGTGCTCGCGCACATCTCCGGCAAGATGCGACAGCACTACATCCGGATCCTCCCCGAGGACCGCGTGGTGGTGGAGCTGAGCCCGTATGACCTGACCCGTGGTCGGATCGTCTTCCGGTACCGCTGATTCTTCGGCACGTTCGCACCCGTCGCCGCACCACGCGGCGACCTGACTTCGAGACAGTAGGCAGATGAAGGTCCAGCCGAGCGTCAAGAAGATCTGCGACAAGTGCAAGGTGATCCGCCGCAACGGCCGGGTCATGGTGATCTGCGAGAACGCTCGCCACAAGCAGCGTCAGGGCTGATCACCCGCACGACTCGCGTTCTTCGTCAGGACGCACACAGCACACAACTGAACACCTTTCGATTCGCGTGACCCACACCTCATGCCGCACGGCATGAATGTCACCCCGGGAGTAGAGGCCCGGGACCCAGCAATCCAGCCACTCCGGCTGACGCGGGAACGGCCACGCACCACACCTCTACGAGACAACAGGAGAAATGCCTGATGGCACGTTTGATCGGTGTCGACCTGCCGCGCGAGAAGCGCGTCGAGGTCGCACTCACCTACATCTTCGGCGTCGGTAAGACCCGCGCCGACGAGACGCTGGCCGCAACCGGCGTCAACCCGGACACCCGTGTCCGTGACCTCACCGAAGACGAAGTCGTCAAACTGCGCGACCACCTCGAGGGCAACTACCGCCTCGAAGGTGACCTGCGCCGTGAGATCGCCTCCGACATTCGCCGCAAGGTCGAGATCGGTTCCTACCAGGGCCTGCGCCACCGCCGGGGTCTCCCCGTGCACGGCCAGCGCACCAAGACCAACGCCCGCACCCGCAAGGGCCCGAAGCGCACGGTCGCCGGTAAGAAGAAGGCCAAGTAATCCCCTTTCGGGACACCCTCACACTTTTCGACTTTAGTTTTCAGGAGAATTCATGCCTCCCAAGAGCCGTCAGGCTTCCGGCGCCAAGAAGGTGCGCCGCAAGGAGAAGAAGAACGTCGCTGCGGGCCACGCCTACATCCGCAGCACCTTCAACAACACGATCGTCTCGATCACCGACCCGACCGGTGCGGTGATCTCGTGGGCGTCCGCCGGCCAGGTCGGCTTCAAGGGCTCGCGCAAGTCGACCCCGTATGCCGCGCAGATGGCCGCCGAGGCCGCCGCGCGTCGTGCGATGGACCACGGCATGCGCAAGGTCGACGTCTTCGTCAAGGGTCCGGGTTCGGGCCGCGAGACCGCCATCCGTTCGTTGGCCGCTGCCGGCCTGGAGGTCGGCACCATCGCCGACGTCACCCCGCAGCCGCACAACGGTGTCCGCCAGCCCAAGCGTCGTAGCTGAGCGACCAAGACCTTCTGAAGGAGATTTGACTCATGGCCCGTTACACCGGCCCGATCACCAAGAAGTCGCGTCGTCTCAAGACCGACCTCGTCGGTGGCGACAAGAACTTCGAGATGCGCCCCTTCCCGCCCGGCCAGCACGGCCGCGGCCGGGTGCAGGAGAAGGAATACCTCACCCAGCTGCAGGAGAAGCAGAAGGCTCGCTTCACCTACGGCGTCATGGAGAAGCAGTTCGTCCGCTACTACAAGGAAGCCGCGCGTCGTCCCGGCAAGACCGGCGAGAACCTGCTGGTCATCCTCGAGACGCGGCTGGACAGCGTCGTCTACCGCGCCGGCCTGGCCCGCACCCGCCGTGCGGCCCGCCAGATGGTGACCCACGGTCACTTCGAGGTCAACGGCAAGCGCGTCGACGTCCCGTCATACCGGGTCGAGCAGTACGACATCATCACCGTCCGCCAGCAGTCCCGGGAGAAGTTCCCGGTGCAGCTGGCCCGCGAGACCTTCGGTGACCGGCAGCCGCCGGCCTGGATGCACGTCGTCCCCGGCACGCTGCAGATCCTGATCCACTCGCTGCCGACGCGTGAGCAGATCGACATCGCGCTCACCGAGCAGCTCATCGTGGAGCTCTACTCCAAGAACTGAGCCACCTCGCCGACCGAGCAGCTCCTGGCTGCTCGGTCGGCGCTGTCGGCATACAACTCAATAACGCCAGGCGAATACAGAGTCGCCTGGCGGATTCACAGGGCCTCATATAGCGGTGGTCCTGAGGAAAGGAAAACAACCAGTGCTTATCGCACAGCGCCCCTCCCTGAGCGAAGAGGTCGTCTCCGACAACCGCTCGCGTTTCGTCATCGAGCCGCTGGAGCCGGGCTTCGGCTACACGCTCGGCAACTCCCTGCGCCGCACCCTGCTGTCCAGCATCCCGGGTGCCGCCGTGACCAGCCTGCGCATCGACGGTGTGCAGCACGAGTTCTCCACGATCCCCGGGGTCAAGGAGGACGTCACCGAGATCATCCTGAACGTCAAGGGCCTGGTCGTCTCCTCCGAGCACGACGAGCCGGTCGTCATGTACCTGCGCAAGCAGGGCCCGGGTGAGGTCACCGCCGCCGACATCGCGCCGCCGGCCGGTGTCGAGGTGCACAACCCCGAACTGCACATCGCGACGCTCAACGACAAGGGCAAGATCGAGATGGAGCTGACCGTCGAGCGCGGCCGCGGCTACGTCTCGGCGCAGCAGAACAAGTCCGCCGACCACGAGATCGGCCGCATCCCGGTCGACTCGATCTACTCACCCGTGCTCGCCGTGACCTACAAGGTCGAGGCGACCCGTGTCGAGCAGCGCACCGACTTCGACAAGCTGATCGTCGACGTGGAGACCAAGAACGCCATCGCCCCCCGCGACGCCATGGCCTCCGCCGGCAAGACCCTGGTCGAGCTGTTCGGCCTGGCCCGTGAGCTCAACGTCGAGGCCGAGGGCATCGACATGGGCCCGAGCCCGACCGACGCCGCCCTGGCGGCCGACCTCGCCCTGCCGATCGAGGACCTGGACCTGACCGTCCGCTCCTACAACTGCCTCAAGCGCGAGGGCATCCACACCGTGGGCGAGCTCGTCGGGCGCAGCGAGGCCGACCTGCTGGACATCCGCAACTTCGGTGCGAAGTCCATCGACGAGGTCAAGGACAAGCTGGTCGAGATGGGCCTGCAGCTCAAGGACAGCCCTCCCGGGTTCGACGCGAGCGCCATTGCGGACCGTTACGACGACGAGGACGGCGACGGCAGCTTCGCCGAAGACGAGCAGTACTGAGCACAGCCACTGAGATAGCTCCAGTCGCGTTGCAGGACAACGCGATTCGACATACCAAGGAGAAGTAATGCCTACCCCAACAAAGGGTCCCCGTCTCGGTGGCGGCCCCGCGCACGAGCGGCTGATCCTGGCCAACCTGGCGCAGGCACTGTTCGAGCACGACCGGATCACCACGACCGAGGCCAAGGCCAAGCGGCTGCGTCCGCTCGCCGAGCGGCTGGTCACCTTCGCCAAGCGCGGTGACCTGCACGCTCGTCGCCGGGTGATGACCGTCGTCCGCGACAAGGGTGTCGTGCACCGTCTCTTCACCGAGATCGCGCCCGACATGGCCGACCGGCAGGGTGGCTACACGCGCATCACCAAGATCGGTCCCCGCAAGGGTGACAACGCGCCGATGGCCGTGATCGAGCTCGTCCGCGAGCCGGTCAACGCCAAGCCGAAGCGCGCCGTCGTCGCCGAGGCCGAGGCCGCCACCCAGCGTGCGGCCAAGGACGAGGCAGCTGCCGAGGCTCCGGCCGAGCTGGCCGAAGGCGCCGAGCTGGCCGAAGGCGACGAGGTTGCCGAGGGCAAGTACGGCCCCGAGTCGGCAGCCCCGCTCGAGGACGGTGCGTCGCCCGACGCCGAGAAGTTCACCGTCAAGGGCAACGAGGACTCGATGAAGTACCACGTGGCAGGTTCGCGCTGGTACGACTCGACCGTCGCCGAGGTCTGGTTCACCACCGCCGAGGCTGCCGCTGCGGCGGGCTTCGAGCCGGCCGGTGGCGAGGCCGCGCAGGCGGGCGACGCCGACGAGGCGGACGACGCCGAGGAGTCCGAGGGCTCGTCGGAGGAGTGACCGCTCGTCGCGAGTGACGGCTCATCCGTCCGTTGACGGTGAGATCTCGCCGTCAACGGGTGGTAGACCGTCACTCACGGGACATCCGAAGGGCCCGGATCCGCAGTACGCGGATCCGGGCCTTCTGTCTGCCTGGATTCGCGGCGCGTGGGGCGAGGCCGGCGGCCTGTGGCGCGCCGGAGTCTCCCCAGTGTCGGGGTATGAGCGGGTATGCCGGTCCGGGGCGTGCCGGGGTCGCCCCTGGGGAGACGTATGAGCGGGTGTGCCGGTCCGGGGCGTGCCGGGGTCGCCCCTGGGGAGACGTATGAGCGGGTATGCCGGTCCGGGGCGTGCCGGGGTCGCCCCTGGGGAGACGTATGAGCGGGTGTGCCGGTCCGAGGCGTGCCGGGGTCGCCCCTGGGGAGACGTATGAGCGGGTGTGCCGGTCCGGGGCGTGCCGGGGTCGCCCCTGGGGAGACGTATGAGCGGGTATGCCGGTCCGAGCCGCCCCGAACGACGGTCAGGCAGCCGCTGCCAGGCGTTGCTTGCCGAACGCTGCCGCCAGCGGCACCAGCGCAATGACCAGGAGGATCGGCACGGCATACCCGATGCGCAGGGAACCGGTCCCGATCGCGCCGGTGAGGACCGACCCGACGAGTGCGCCGACATAGTTGAACTGGTTGAACCGTGCGATGACCGCGTCGGTGCGGGCGATCGTCAGCTCCGGATCGAGCGTGCCGCCGGCTCGTGCCAGGGTCGCGGCTGCGGAGTAGGACAGCGGCGCGACGACCGCGATGCCGCCGCCGAGGACGAGGAAGCCGAGCACGCCGACCGGCCAGTTCGGCGCGCAGACCACGATCAGCAGCCCCACGATCGCGATGACCGCGCCACCGCGCAGCAGCCGCGTGGCACCCAGCGAGTCGGTCAGCCGGTCGCCGGCGATGCGGGCGCCCAGCGATGCGACCAGGTAGGGGAGCGTCGCCAGCGCGACCAGGCCGCTGGGCGCCTGCAGGGTGTCGTCGAAGTACACCGAACCCCAGGTGGTGGACGCGGTGTCCACGGTGTAAAAGATGACGCACGCCGCTCCCACGACCAGGATCGGCCGCCACGGGATGCCTTCCGCGGCCTCCGGGGACGGAGCGCTGCCGGAGCCGGGCAGGAAGCGTGCGAACGCCACGAGCAGCGGGAGCAGCGCCATACCGCTGGACAGCGCCGCGATGGACGCGTGCGGCAGCGCCAGGGTGATCAGGGTGCCGGCGATGCCGCCGGCGGTCCACGCGCCGTGGAAGGAGGGCAGCACCGTGCGGCGCACCTGATGCTCGAGTGACACCGCCTGCATGTTGGTGGTCGCGTCCACCATGCCGAGCACCAGCCCGTAGATGGCGAGACCGGCGATGAGCACAGGTGTGCCCGGAGCGTTGCCGCTGACCAGGAGCGCGACGACCATCCCGAGCAGACCGGCGCGCAGGACGACGGCGCTGCCACGGCGGGGTGCCACCTTCTCGGCGAGCAGGGAACCGCCGCCCGCGAGCAGCACGATCATCAGCATGAGCAGCGTCAGACCCAATTGCGAGATGTTCCAGTGGTCTTCGAACTTCGGCAACCGCGTCGTCAGCGACAGGAAGACGCAACCCTGGGCGAAGTAGGCTGCGGCGATCGCGGCGCGCGGCGAGTAGCTCACGCTCGGCATACTTGCACGTCGGCGGGTCGCGTGGGGGAGAAATTGGACGATTGACCATGTTCGTGGTCGATAGGCTGCGAACATGCGGCTGCGGATCGACTTCGGGTATGACGGCACCGACTTCTCCGGCTGGGCCGCGCAGCCGGGCCGCCGGACGGTCGAGCAGGCGCTGTCCGAGGGACTGGGGACCATCCTGCGGTGTTCACCCCCGAAGCTCACGGTGGCCGGCCGTACCGACGCCGGGGTCCATGCGCGTGGCGCGGTCTGCCACGTCGACGTCGACGAGGCGTTGTATGCCGCCCTGCCCGGTCGCTCGGCACGTGCACCCGAGGAGGCCGCGCTGACCAGGCTCGGTGGCGTGCTGCCCGGTGACGTGGTGGTGCACGCGGTCACGCCCGCGGCACCCGGCTTCGACGCGCGGTTCTCCGCCGTCTCCCGCCGGTACAGCTACCGGTTGCTCGACCATCCCGCCGCCGCCGACCCGACGAGGCGGCGCGACACGGTCGTCGTGCGTGGCCCGCTGGATGTCGGGGCGATGGACGGTGCGGCACGGAAACTGCTGGGGCTGAAGGATTTTGCGGCATTCTGCAAGAAGCGCGAGGGGGCGACGACGGTCCGCACGCTGCTGGACTACGGCTGGCACCGCGGCGACGACGGGGTGCTGGTCGGCACCGTGCTGGCGGACGCGTTCTGCCACTCGATGGTGCGCTCCCTCGTCGGTGCAGTCGTGCCGGTGGGTCTGGGAAGGCACGGCGTCGACTGGCCGCTGGAGGTGCTGACGGCCCGACGGCGGGACCCGGGCGTCACGGTGATGCCGCCGCACGGGCTGTGCCTGGAGGAGGTCACCTACCCGCCGGACGAGGAACTCGCGGCGCGGGCCGACGAGTCCCGCGCGGTTCGCCGGCTTCCCGAGCCCTAGGGCCGACCGGCCTTCCCAACTGCGCCGAGAGGCCCACAAACACATCGAGAGGCTCAGGAACCGGGCGATTTCGGGCCGATTCGAGGCCCTGTTGCTGGGCCTGTCGGTCGTATGTGGGTCTGTCGGTGTGTGGGGCGTGTGCGATGCCGGGCGTCAGGGGAGGTTGCGGCGGACGAAGCGGCCGAGTTCGCGCATGGCTTCGGATGCCTCCGGCAGCCAGGACGCGGCGGCTTGGAAGACGTGCACCTGGCCGCGCCAGATCTGCAGCTGCGCGGGAACCCGCGCGGCGGCCAGCCGGTCGATCATCTCCTCGGCGTCGGGGCGAAGGATCTCCCGAGAGCCCATCTGGATCAGCACCGGCGGGAGGCCGTGCAAGTCGGCGTCGATGGGGGAGACGCGTGGTCCTTGCAGCTCGTGCTCGCGATCGACGCGTTCGACGAGGCGCTGCAGCGCCATACAAGTGCGGACCGAGAAGAGGTCGCACTTGTCCGAGTGCGGACTCCCGGCCTTGCGCTCCACGCCGAGATCGAGCAGCGGCGACAGGGTCGCGATGGACGCCGGAGTCGGCAGACCGTCGTCACGGATCGCGAGCGCCGTTGCGAACGCGAGGAATCCGCCGGCCGAATCGCCGACGATGCTGATCCGATCGGCCGGGTGCCCCTGGTCCAGCAACCAGCGGTAGCCGGACAGACAATCACCGACCATCTCGTCGAGGCTGACGTGCGGGAGCATCCGGAAGCCGACGTTGAGGAGCGGCTGTCGCGCGACCCGGGAGGTGTATGCCGCGAGCCGGCGGTGCGACGCCAGCCCGCAGACGATGAACGCGCCGCCGTGCAGATAGAGGACGGCGCCGTCGTCGAGCGATCGTGGCGCGCGGATGAGCTCGGCGTCGCATGCGCCCAGTTGGACCGAGGCGACCGTGGTGCCGTCGGGCACCGCGAGCCTGTCCGCCGCGAGGTCGACGACACCGGACAGGTAGGAGAGCGCGGGGACGTAGCTCCACGCGTTCAGCGCCGGTTTGGCGACCGCGTGCAGCGTCCCGGCGAGAGCGGCCGAGCGCCGGCTGGTGCGTGCGAACTTCACCCGGAGCGCGCCCGGTTCACGAAGGTCGTGGCGCATCGCGGCCGTCATACGATCCCCTCCGTTCGACGCTCGACGGTCCACCAGGTGAAGCGGACCTGCCCAGCGCCCTACCCTAGGCCTACGCTGACGTAACTTCTGTGATTCCGACCGGAGAGGCGGCTGATCGATGCCGGGTATGGGTCCTGTCGACTCGGGCTTTCTGCTGATCGAGTCGCGCGAGCATCCGATGCATGTCGGTGGCCTGCAGCTGTTCACCGTGCCGGACGGGGAGTCGCCGTCCTGGGTGCGCGAGCAGTTGAGCGTCGACGCGGACCGGATCAGCCCACGCTTCCGGCTCAAGCCCCAGGACCCGGTCGGGCTGTTGGGCAACTTCCGCTGGTCGGTCGATCAGCACCTCGACCTCGACCATCACGTGCGACGGTCGGCGGTCCCCGGCCCGCACCGGTTGCGCGAACTGTTCGAACTGGCGTCACGGTGGCAGGGCTCGTTGCTCGACCGGCACCGCCCGTTGTGGGAGGTGCATGTCGTCGAGGGACTCGAGGACGGCCGCGTGGCGGTCTTCTCCAAGATCCACCACGCACTCGTCGACGGGGTGTCGGCGCTGCACCTGATGCAGCAGGCGTGCAGCCCGGACCCGGACGCGACGGACTGTATGCCGCCCTACGCGCTCCCCGGGACGACGGTCCGTGCGGCGCAGGAGCAGCGCACCGGGCACGTGCTCGCGAACCCGGCGTCCGTGATGCGCAGTGGACTCGGGCTTGCCGGTGAGCTCGCGAGCCTCGGGCCGAACTCGTTGAAGATCGCGTACCGGTCGTTGCGCAACACCGGACTGACGACACCGTTCGACGCACCGCGCACCATTCTCAACGGCCGGATCGGCGGCGCGCGGCGATTCGTCGCCCAGTCCTTCGACATCGAGCGCTTCCGGCAGGTGGCGAAGGCCTGTGACGTCTCGTTCAACGACGTCGTGCTGGCCGTGTGCGGTGGCGCCCTGCGCAGGTACCTCGGCGAACTCGACGAGCTGCCGGACCGGTCCCTGACGGCGATGTGCCCGGTCAACCTGCGCGACGAGTCCAGCTCCGTCGGCGGCAACGAGATCGGCGCGATGATCTCGACCCTCAGCACGCATGTCGTCGACCCGATCGAGCGGCTCGAGGACATCCACGAGTCGACGACCGCGGCGAAGGGCACCATGCGCGAGCTGTCGCCGCTGCAGTTGTTGCTGCTGTCCGGCTATCACATCGCCGGTCTCGGGCTGTCGATGCTGCCGACCTACAACCTGGGTGGCAGGCCGCCGTTCAACGTCATCATCTCCAATGTTCCGGGACCACGGAAACAGTTGTATTTCAACGGTGCTCACCTGGAAGGCACCTATCCCGCATCCATCCCGGTCGACGGTATGGCGATGAACATCACCCTCGTCACCTATGACGACCAGGTCGACTTCGGCATCACCGCCTGCCGGCGCAGCGCTCCCTCGGTGCAGCGGATGGTGCACCATCTGGAGGACGCACTCGCCGAACTGACGGCGGCTGCGGGCGTCTGACCGGAGCCCGCACCCGTGCGATGCTGACACCATGACGAATCCCACCGACGGCGACCCGCTGCCCGCCCGTGGCACGATCCTGCATCGCGACACCGCCCGCGTCATACCCGTGCGGCGCACCGACGGCCGGAGCCTGTTGCTGCACGGGTGGGACCCGGACCGCGTGGACCAGCCGTTCTGGTTCACGATCGGCGGCGCGGTCGAGCCCGGCGAGGATCTGCGTACCGCGGCAACCCGCGAGCTCCTCGAGGAGGTCGGCCTGCCGGCATCGAGCGAGGACCTGCTCGGACCGTTGTGCGCCAATGAGATCCGCTTCGACTGGGCCGGGCGTCACATCGTGCAGCAGCAGACGTTCTTCGCGCTCGAGGTCGACGACTTCGTCGTCAGCTTCGACGGGCAGGACGGGCTCGAAGCGGGCACCATCGATCAGCACGGGTGGTTCACGCACGAGGAACTCGTCGCCTCCGGGGCCACCTTTCCCGAGGTACTCGAGGCGGTGATGCTGGCTTCGGACGCGCTCAGTAGCCCGGCGTCGGACGCAGGCTGAACCGGACGCGCTTGCCCGGGGCGCACTGAGCCAGCACGCCGAGGTCCGGCAGGTCGACGACGCCGACGACCGGGTAGCCACCGGTGGTCGGGTGGTCGGCGAGGAAGACGATGAGCTCGCCACTAGGTGACGCCTGCACCGCGCCGAGCGGCAGGGCCTCGCTCGATGCGTCGGCGTCCGTCGCGTGAAGCGTGAAACCGTTGAGGCGCAGACCGATCCGGTCGCTGTCGGCCGAGATCGTCCCGGTCGTCGTGGTGAGTGCCCGCCGGTCGGCGGCGCTCAGCAGATCGGGGCGTGGGCCGGGGGTGAGGTGCAGTGTCACGTCACCCGGAGGTTGTATGGCGGGGAGCACGGCTGCGACCAACGGCCTGCCGGCGCGCTGCGCGCCGACCTGGATGCGGTCGCCCGCGCGGACCGGGTCCGGGCCGATGCCGCTCGAAGTGTCACGGCTCCAGGATCCGCCGAATTCGCCTGCGGGAGTAAGGCCGTCACGGACGGTGAGGTACGAGCGCAGCCCGTGCTCGGATCGGCCGAGAGCCAGGACAGCGCCGCGGCGGAGCAGCACCGGTGTGCCGAACGGTACGGCGCGGTCGTCGATCGTCAGTGGGCACCATGCTCCGGTCACGGCGACGAGGACGTCGTGATCCGGGCGGACTGCCAGCCCGCCGAACAGCATTTCCAGCCCAGGAGCCCCGATCGTGTTGCCCAGCAGGCGATTTCCCTGCACGAGCGAGGTCCGGTCCAATGCGCCCGAGAGCGTGATGCCTTCGCCGGCGCGACCGGGGCGCCCCAGGTCCTGCACCAGGCACAGGGGGCCCGGGCGAAGCACTTCCAGGCAACTCATCGGGTGGGTCCTCGCACGGCCCGGAACTGCACCTGGCCGCCTGCGGCGAGCGTCGCGCCGTCCCCGGCGACGTCGAACATGACGTGGTCGGTCCGTCCGAGCAGCTGCCAACCCCCCGGGGAGGACCGCGGATAGATGCCGCAATAGAGACCGGCCAGGCCGACTGCCCCGCCCGGGATGGCGCTGCGCGGCGAGTCCAGCCGCGGCACCGGTCGTCGGTGATCGGCCCGGGTCAGGTAACCGAATCCTGGCATGAATCCGAGAAACTCGACGATCCACGGTGATGAGGTGTGCCAGTCGATCAGTGCGTCGGTGGACATCCCGAAGCTGACTGCGACGTCGCTGAGATCCGGCCCGTCATACCGGACGTCGACGGACACCACCCTCACTCGGCCGGGATCGTCCTGGTTCAGTGCGCCGAGGTCGAGATCACGCAGCGTGCGCACCGTCCGAGACAGGCGCGCGTGTGCGTCCGTGTCGTCGATGGTCGGGTCGGACACATCGAGCAGGATCGTCGACTCGGCGGGCACCACGTCGATCCCGCCCAGATCCTGTTCGCCGAGCCACCGGGTGAGCGCCCGACGCGAGGCCGGGTCGGGAAGTTCGACCAGGACTGCGCGTGGCCCGTAGGGCAGCAGCCGGATGCCGTCATCCATGACCGACGAACGGCGTCAGGTCGAAGCCGGCGGCGACGAGGGCCTCTCGCACGCTCCCGGCCATGGCCACCGCTCCGGGTGAATCACCGTGCACGCACAGGGATTCGGCGGTCAGGGACACGACGGAACCGTCGACGGCGACGACTTCCCCGTCGCGGGCCATCCGCACCGCGCGAGCAGCGACCACTGCCGCGTCGTCGAGGACGGCACCGGCCTGCGAGCGCGGCATCAACGTCCCTTCGGGGGTGTAGGCACGATCGGCGAACGCTTCGGGGACGGTGCGGAGTCCGGCACCGGCGGCTGCCGCGAGAAGTGCGGATCCGGGCAGGCCGAGCACCGGCAACTCGGCGCGCGTGGCAGCGACGGCACGGATCACGGCGGCCGCCTGCTGCTCGTGGTGCACGACTGCGTTGTAGAGGGCGCCGTGCGGTTTGACATAGCTGATCCCGCTGCCGACGCTGCGGGCGATGCCGTCCAGGGCGCCGATCTGGTAGAGGACGTCGGCGTACAGGTCCTCGGCGGAGACGTCGACGAACCGGCGCCCGAAGCCGGCGAGGTCCCGGTAGGAGACCTGGGCGCCGATGCGGACACCGTGCGCGGCTGCGGCGGCACAGGTGCGCACCAGGGTCGACGGGTCACCGGCGTGGAACCCGCAGGCGACGTTGGCCGAGGTGACCAGGGGCAGCAGCGCTTCGTCGTCGCCGAGGCGCCAGCGACCGAAGGACTCACCCAGGTCGGCGTTCAGGTCGATCTCCACGTCCCCAGGCTACGAGGTGGGGCGCGGACGGCGGATCAACCCAGCGGCGTGGTCGCGACGAAACCCTTGGGTAGAGCCCCGTCGAAACCAGATGACGCAGCCGGGGCGGGTACGTGATGCTTGATGCTCGTGGGTCATATCGATGTGAACGGCGTGCACTACTTCCTCCCCGACGGGCGACCGCTCCTCGGCGGGGTCAGCCTGCGCGTGGGCGAGGGCGCCAAGGTGGCGCTCGTCGGCCCGAACGGCACGGGGAAGACGACGCTGTTGCGCATCATCGCCGGTGAGCTGGACGCGCACGAGGGTGCGATCACCCGCTCCGGGGGCCTGGCGGTCATGCCGCAGTTCGTCGGCCGCGTCCGGCCGGAGGGTGAGGAGTTCTCCGTGCGCGACCTGTTGCTGACCGTCGCGCCCGAGCCGATCCGCAAGGCCGCGAACGCCGTCGACGACTCCGAGGTCGCGATCATGGAGCGGGACGACGAGCCCGCCCAGCTCGCCTACGCCCAGGCGCTCGCGGACTGGGCGGAGATCGGCGGCTACGAGTGGGAGACGCTCTGGGACGTCTGCACCGTCGCCGCGATAGGCATTCCGTACGATCGGGCCCAGTTCCGCGACGTGTCAACGCTTTCCGGGGGTGAGCAGAAGCGCATCGTGCTGGAGGCCCTGCTCCGCGGGCCCGAGGAGGTGCTGCTGCTCGACGAGCCGGACAACTCCCTGGACGTGCCCACCAAGCGCTGGCTCGAGGAGCAGATCGTGACCTCGCCGAAGACCGTGCTCTTCATCAGCCACGACCGGGAGATGCTTGCGAACGTCGCCACCCGGATCGCCACCTTGGAGCCTGCCGCAGCCGGTGCGAACGCCTGGATTCATCCTGGCAACTTCACCACGTACCACCAGGCGCGCATCGACCGGATCAACAAGCTGGCGGAGATGCGCCGGCGCTGGGACGAGGAGCACGCGAAGCTCAAGCAACTCGTGCAGATGTACAAGGTGAAGGCGGCATACAACTCCGACATGGCGGCGCGATACCGCGCAGCCCAGACCCGGCTGGCGAGGTTCGAGGAGGCCGGTCCGCCGGAGGTGGTGCCGTTCGAGCAGCACGTGAGCATGCGACTGGCCGGTGGCCGCACCGCCAAACGTGCGGTCATCTGCGAGGGCCTGGAGCTCACCGGGTTGATGCAGCCTTTCGACCTGGAGGTCTGGTATGGCGAGCGCGTCGCGGTGCTCGGTTCCAACGGATCGGGCAAATCGCATTTCCTGCGCCTGCTCGCGCGGGGCGGCAGCGACCCAGACGTGGAGCACCAGCCGGTGGTCGACGATCCGCCGAAACCGGTGCAGCACACCGGGACTGCGCGTCTCGGCTCACGCGTCCGGCCCGGCTGGTTCGCGCAGTCCGCGCAAGCGGGCAGCACCGGTGCCTGGGACAAGCGGACGCTGCTGGAGATCCTGCACCGCGGCGACGAGCATCGCGACGGGATGGGCCGTGAGCAGGCGTCCCGGGCGCTGGACCGTTACGAGTTGGCCCGAGCCGCGGAGCAGACGTTCGGCTCGCTGTCGGGTGGGCAGCAGGCGCGCTTCCAGATCCTGCTGCTCGAACTGTCCGGTGCGACGCTGCTGTTGCTCGACGAACCGACCGACAACCTCGACCTGCATTCGGCGGAGGCGTTGGAGGCCGGACTCGACTCCTTCAACGGGACGGTGGTCGCGGTGACGCACGACCGTTGGTTCGCAAGGGGATTCGACCGATTCCTGGTGTTCGGCGCCGACGGCAGGGTGCGGGAGGCTCGAGAGCCGGTGTGGGACGAGCAGCGTGTCGATCGGGTGCGGTGACGAGCGGCCCCGTCATACCGTGGACCGGAGTCGTCATACCGAAGGAGTGCCATGCCCGCTGAACACGTGCCCGCCGGTGGCGATGACGGTGATTTCATCAGGACACCCAGCGGTGCCTTGGTGCCGGCGGTCCTCGACCCGTTCCACGTCGCGCTGCGGCACGTTGCACCGTCGGGACTGATCGGCGACACGGGGCAGACGAAGGGCATGCGGCGCCTGGAGGCGATCAGCGGCAAGACCGTCGGCGCCCGGAACCTGTGGATGGGTGAGACGCACGTGCCGGCGTCGACCGCGTCCGCGAATCACCATCACGGTGCGTCCGAGACCGCGATCTACGTCGTCTCCGGCCGTCCGCGGTTCGTCTTTCTCGACGTCGAGGGCGACGAGCCGCGCGAGCAGGTCATCGAGGCCGGACCGGGCGACTACGTCTTCGTCCCGCCGTACGTGCCGCACCGGGAGGAGAACCCCGATCCCGACTCCGAGGCCGTCGTGGTGATCGCGCGCACCACGCAGGAGGCGATCGTGGTCAACTTCGACGACCTGGACTGGTCGCAGGTGCAGATCCCGCACTGAGAGCGGCTGCTGTCAGCGGGTCGGCGGCGGGTCGATGGGCAGCAGTGCGGTGTATGCCGCCACGCGTCGCGCGCCCGGCGATCCGGCTCCCGCCCGGCGGTAACGCTCCAGCACCTCGGCCAGCTCGGCGGCCAGCGCGGTCAGCTGCTCCGTCGTGACGAGGACCGCGTGATCGGTGAGGCCGCAGTCGGCGCGCCATACCTCCGGCCAGGCGGATTGTGCGTCCACCCAGGTGCCCGCGCGCTCGGCGAAGTGCTCGACGTAGTCGTGCTGCAGCCACTGGGCTGCGGCCAGGTCGTCCGCGTCGAGCAGATCCGGCTCGTCCGCCCGGTCGGTGGGCTCGAGCGCGGCCCAGACCCGGCGTTTGCCGGTGCCGGTGCCGGTGTCGTCGATCAGTCCCGCTTCCGCGAGTCGGCGCAGGTGGTAGCTGGTGGCGCCGGTGTTGGTGTCGAGGGCTGCGGCGAGCTCGGTGGCGGTGGCGCTGCCGTGCACGCGCAGCTGGGCCAGCAGGCGTGAGCGCAGCGGGTGGGCGAGTGCGCGCAGCCGGCGCGAGGACTCGGTGGAGCGTGACGACATACATGCACAATAGTTGTGCACACTTTCGCTGTAAACCGCCGGTCAGGGTTCGTCATACAGCCGAAATTCCCTGGTACGTCGACGGATCGCGCCGATTTGGGCTGCCGCTCGTCGGCCCGTAAAATTGACTCTCGTTGTGCTTCGTGCGCAACCGCCTCAACGTTGGGCGGCCCACCGGTCGCCTTCAGCTCACGAACGACAAGAAAAGGCAGACTCGTGCGTACCTTCACGCCCAAGCCGGCGCAGGTCCAGCAGGACCGCGTGTGGCACGTCATCGACGCGACCGACGTCGTCCTCGGCCGCCTGGCCTCCCAGGCTGCCATCCTGCTGCGCGGCAAGCACAAGCCGACCTTCGCCCCGAACGTCGACACCGGTGACTTCGTCATCATCGTCAACGCCGACAAGGTCGCGCTGACCGGCGCCAAGCTGGAGAAGAAGAAGGCCTACCGGCACTCGGGCTTCCCGGGCGGTCTGAAGGCCACCTCCTACACCGACCTGATGGCCAAGGACCCGACCAAGGCCGTCGAGAAGGCGATCCGCGGCATGCTCCCGCACAACTCCCTCGCCCGCCAGCAGCTCTCCAAGCTGAAGGTCTACGCCGGCCCGGAGCACCCGCACGCGGCGCAGCAGCCCAAGCCGTTCGAGATCACCCAGGTCGCGCAGTAAGCGCCCGCCGGACTTCCGAGGAGAAAGAAAAGATGACCGACCAGACCCAGGTCGACGTCCTGGAGGACGACGAGCCGCAGCTGACCAGCTACACCTCCGAGTCGAGCACCGCGCCGACCGGCGAGCCCGCCGCCCGCCCGAGCGCCTCCGCGCCCGGCGCCGGCACCGGCCGCCGCAAGCAGGCCATCGCCCGCGTGCGCATCGTGCCCGGCACCGGTGAGTGGAAGATCAACGGCCGCACCCTGGAGGAGTACTTCCCCAACAAGGTGCACCAGCAGATCGTCAACGAGCCGCTGAAGGTCCTCGAGCTCGACGGCGCGTATGACGTGCTCGTCCGCGTCCACGGTGGTGGCCCCTCCGGCCAGGCCGGCGCGGTGCGCCTCGGCGTCGCCCGTTCGCTGAACGGTGTGGACCCGGAGCTCAACCGCCCCGCGCTGAAGAAGGCAGGCTTCCTGACCCGCGACGCTCGCGTCCCGGAGCGCAAGAAGGCCGGTCTGAAGAAGGCCCGCAAGGCGCCGCAGTACAGCAAGCGCTGATCTGCGCCGTACGAAGGACGCCCTCGTCCCGGGTTCGCCCGGTGGCGGGGGCGTTCCCGCGTCCCGAAGTGCCGACGGTCGGTGGGTGGGGACGGGGTGCGGCGGATATGGCGTCCCGAAGTGCCGACGGTCGGTGGGTGGGGACGGGGTGCGGCGGGTATGGCGTCCCGAAGTGCCGACGGTCGGTGGGTGGGGACCGGGTGCGGCGGGTCCCGCGTCCCGAAGTGCCGACGGTCGCGCGAACGGGACGTGAAAAGCGGCGGGAAACCCAGCTCGCTGACCTATCCTGGGACGGATATCGCGGACCTGCGACCTGCGCGCGATTCACGCGCGTTGCCGGTGGTCGCTTACCCTGCTGTGGGCCGTTCTGCGGCCAGCGGCGTGCGCGCACGCCGACCACGACGAGAAATTTGAGGTGATCCATGGGGCGCTTGTTCGGCACCGACGGTGTGCGCGGGCTCGCCAATCGGGACATCACGGCGGAGCTCGCCCTCGACCTGTCGGTCGCTGCGGCGCGGGTGCTGGCCGAGGAGGGCGAGTTCGCCGGACACCGGCCCACCGCCGTCGTCGGACGAGACCCGCGGGCCTCCGGTGAGTTCCTGGCGGCGGCGACCATCGCCGGGCTCGCGTCCGCCGGCGTCGACGTCTGGGACGCCGGCGTCCTGCCGACTCCGGCCATCGCGTTCCTGACCGCTGCGGCCGGTGCCGATCTCGGCGCGGTGCTGTCGGCGTCGCACAACCCGATGCCTGACAACGGCATCAAGTTCTTCTCCCGGGGCGGGCACAAGCTGCCCGACGCCACCGAGGACGCGATCGAGGAGCACCTGCGGGGTGACTGGGAGCGGCCCACCGGCGCCGCAGTCGGTCGGGTGAAGCGTTACGACGAGGGTCCCGAGCGCTACATCGAGCACCTGCTCGGCGCGATTCCGCACCGGCTGGACGGTCTGCACATCGTGCTGGACACCGCCGACGGCGCGGCGAGCGCGATCGCCCCGCAGGCGTTCGAGCGGGCCGGCGCGAGGGTCACCGTGATCGCGGCCGAACCGGACGGCCTGAACATCAACGACGGCGTGGGCTCCACCCACCTGGAGGGCCTGTGCACCCTGGTGCCGCAGGTCGGCGCCGACTTCGGGCTCGCCTTCGACGGCGACGCCGACCGCTGCCTGGCGGTCGACGCGACCGGCACGCCGGTCGACGGGGACCAGATCATGGCGATCCTGGCGATCGACCTGCACCAGCGCGGCGCGCTGGCCGGCGACACGCTCGTGGCCACCGTCATGAGCAACGAGGGCCTGCTGCAGGCGATGGCTCGCGAGGGCATCACCGTCAAGCGCACCGATGTCGGCGACCGCTACGTGCTGGAGGAGATGCGCCGCGGCGGTTTCGCGCTCGGTGGCGAACAGTCCGGTCACGTGATCATGCTGGAGCACGGCACCACCGGCGACGGCGTGCTGACCGGCCTGATGCTGGCGGCCCGTGCCGCGAGCACGGGCAAGCCGCTCGCCGAGCTCGCCGGCTGTATGGCGCGCCTGCCGCAGTGCCTGCTCAACGTGCCCGGCGTGGACAAGCACGCGGTCGACGACCACCCGGTGGTGCAGTCGGCGGTCGCGGACGCCGAGCGCGACCTGGGTGGGCTCGGCCGGGTGCTGCTGCGCAAGTCCGGCACCGAACCGGTGGTACGGGTCATGGTCGAGGCCGCCTCCGCCGAACACGCCCAGCAGATCGCCCAGCATCTGGCCGACGTGGTCGCCAGCGAGCTCGCGTTGACGCCGGCCTGAGCGGACGCGCGAGCGTCGTACGTACGACGAAGGGGTGTGGAGCACGTGCTCCACACCCCTTCGTCGTGGGGGTACGGGACCTCAGGCGGCCTGGGAGGTCGCGGCGGCCGCCGCGAGCGCGCCGAGGGTGTCGCGCAGCTTCGTGCCGATCGGCTCGTGCGTCGCGATGTCGACGTCGGCCAGATCACCCAGTGCGAAGGTCGCGGCCGCGTCCCGCAGCGGCGTGGCGCCGGCGATCGTCACCGCCAGGTGCGCGTGCTCGACCACCGTCGAGGTGTTCGCCGCCGCGGATGACACGGCGACCGGCTTCCCGTTGAGCGAGGACTGACCGTAGGGGCGGGAGGCCCAGTCGATCGCGTTCTTCAGGACCGCGCTCAGCGTGCCGTTGTTGGCCGGGGCGAGCAGGAGCGCGGCATCGGCGGCGCCGAGCTGGGTGCGCAGCCGCTCGACCGGCTCCGGCGCGGGTGAGACGTCGATGTCCTGGTTGTAGAGGGGGAGTGTGTCGAGGTAGTCGATGATCTCGACCGTGGTGCCCTCGGGGGCGACGCGGGCCGCGACGTCCGCGAGCTGGCGGTGGACGGAGGCGGCGCGGGGGCTGCCGATCAGAACGGCGAGCGTGGTCATGTGGAGGGCCTTTCGAAGTAGTGGTGTCGATCTCGCTTGACTAAACGGACCATAGTCCGCTTTTCTTCCATTGGGCAAGCCGAGGACCTCGTAGATGGGAGAATGTGGTGATGAACACACGTCGTGAACTGCCCGTTGCGGGTCCGCCCGCGCGGGTACGCCGCGACGCGGTCGCCAATGCCGACCGGATCCTGTGTGCGGCGCGACGGGTCGTCGACCGTGACGGGGTCGAGAGCCTCACCATGGATCGGCTGGCGGCCGAGGCCGGGGTCGGCAAGGGCACGGTCTTCCGCGCCTTCGGAAATCGGGCCGGGCTGTTCGCCGCGCTCACCGACGATTCGGAGCGACGCTTCCAGGCGGCATACCTCTCCGGCCCGCCACCGCTCGGGCCGGGCGCTCCGCCGCTCGACCGGCTCGTGGCGTATGGCGCGGCGCGTCTTCGCGTGTATGCCGAGCAGGGCAGCCTGCTGCTGGCGACCGCACAGACACCGATCGACAAGTTCGACGTGCCGGCCCGCAAGGTGTCGGCGATGCACGTCCGGATGTTGTTGCGGCAGTGTGGGGTCGGCGCGAATCTCGAGCTGCTGACCGAGACGCTCCTCGCCCCGCTCGACCCCGAACTCGTCCA
Source organism: Flexivirga oryzae (assembly GCF_014190805.1). NCBI lineage: Bacteria > Bacillati > Actinomycetota > Actinomycetes > Micrococcales > Dermacoccaceae > Flexivirga > Flexivirga oryzae. The sequence continues at coordinate 130,043 of NZ_JACHVQ010000005.1, forward strand.
TCACCTGACCACCAACCGGGGTCTGGACGAGAGCGACCTCGTCGCCGGATGGGAGGCGCTGGTCCGGTCCGTGGCCGGCTGACCGAGCCGACCACGCAGCGTCGCGACGCATCTCAGCTCGCGAGCCGGTGGAAGCCGCTGCCGTGGAAGATCAGCGGCGCCTGTGACTCGTCCCGGTCCAGGTCGTGCACGGCAAGGATCACGATGTCGTGATCGCCCGCACGCACGGTGTCCTCGACCGTGGTCTCCAGCCATGCGCTTGCGCCGTCGAGGAAGACGGCGCCTCGCGCGGTCGCCCGCCAGGCCAGGTTCGCGAACCGGTCCGTGCCGCGTGCGGCCAGCGCCTGACCGGCGTGCTGCTGGGCCGCCGACAGCACACTGATGCCCAGGTGTGTGGCGAGCCGCAGCGTCGGCCAGGTCGTCGAGGAGTGCGCCAGGCACACCGAGACGAGAGCGGGTTCGAGGGAGACGGACGTGAAGGTGCTGGCCGCCATGCCCTCGGGGCGTCCGTCGATCAGCGCAGCGAGCGCCGTGACACCGCTCGGGTGCGCGGCGAACACGTGCCGCAGGTGCCCGGTGTCGGCCACCGGCCGGGTGATCACGCTCATCGTTGCTGCCACTCCTTCGCCAGCAGTTGGAACGACCGCACGCGGTCGTCGTGGTCGTGTGTGATGGTGGTGACGAGCAGTTCGTCGGCGTCGGTGGTCTGCTGCAGCACCTGGAGTTTGTCGGCGACCTCGGCGGCCGTGCCGACGAACTGCGTGGTGATGCGGTCCACGACCAGGTCGTTGTCCGACGCCGACCACGGCAGCGCGCGTGCCTTATCCGGCGTCGGGAAGGGTATGGCGCCCGCCCCGGTCCGGATGCTGCGCACCCATGGCCCGTAACCGGTCGCGAGTTCCCTTGCGACATCGGTGGTTTCGGCCACCACGACGTCCGCCGACACGATGACGTGCGGGCGGGCAAGGGACGCACTCGGCCGGAACTGCTCGCGGTAGGCCGTCACTGCGTCCACCACGTGGGCCGGCGCCACGTGGTAGTTGGCGCCGAAGCGCAGCCCGTGCTCCGCGGCGAGCCGGGCGCTGTCGCCGGCGCTGCTGCCGTGGATCCAGACCTGGAGGTCGCTGTCCTCGCCGGTGGCGACATGTGCCTGCTCGCCGTTGGGGTGCCGGTAAGTGCTCTCCAGCAGCGCGAGCAGGTCGGCCACCTGCTCGTCGTACGGCTGGGGAGTGTGGTCGGGACCGCCCAGCAACTCCCGCTGGAGCGCGAACCGTGGCGAACCGACCAGCTGCGCGACGGGGAACGGCGGGGGCAGGACGAGTCCGCCCGGCAGCACCTGCGTGCGGGTGCGGGCGGGTGCACCGTCCGCCGGTGGCCGTCCTCCCGAGCGTCCCAGGCCGAGGTCGATCCGGCCCGGGTGCGCGGCGTCGAGCAGGCCGAACTCCTCGACGGTCGACAACGCACTGCGGTGACCCATCTGGACCGCGGCGGCGCCGACCCGGATCTCGTTCGTCGCCGCAGCAGCGAGTGCGATGGTCAGCGCGGGCGACACACCGACGACCCCAGGATTCAGGTGGTGTTCGGCGAACCAGTAACGCGCGTAACCGAACTCCTCGGCGCGTCGCGCCAGGTCCACGCTGTTGTGCAGCGCCTCGCGGGCGGTCGACCCGGACGAGACGTGGACCAGGTCGAGCACGGACAGCGGGACGGCCCGGCTGTTGCGCGCGGCGCCGGTCATGATGCGACCTCGTGTGCGCTCGCGGCCTCGCGCAGGGCCGGGAGGCCGAGGTTCCCCCGCAGGGTCGAGGCGTCATACGACGTGCGGTAGACGCCCAGCTCCTGCAGCAGCGGAACCACCCGGTCGACGAACGGGTCGAGCCCGCCCGGAGTCAGGTGCGGCACCAGGATGAACCCGTCGCAGGCGTCGTTCTGCACGAAGTGGTTCAGTTCGGTCGCGATGCTCAGTGGGGAGCCGATGAAGCTCTGCCGACCCGTCACCTCGATGACCAGTTCGCGGATGGACAGCTTCCCGGCGGACGCACGGTCTCGCCATTCCGCGGCGGTGGCGAGCACGTCCTCGTGTCGACGCACGCTCGCTCGCCCCTGGGCGAGGGTGTTCTCGCCCGGTGCCGGATCGATGTCGGGCAGAGGACCGTCGGGGTCGTACGCCGACAGGTCCCGGTTCCACAGCTGCTCCAGGACGTTGATGGCGGTCTGGCCGCTGACCTGCTGGCGTCGTATGACGTGTGCCAGCTCCTGTGCTTCGTGGTCGCTGTCGCCGACGACGAAAGTCGCGCCGGGGAGGATGAGCAGGTCGTCGTCGCCGCGTCCGTACTTCGGCAGGCGACGCTTGACGTCGGCGTAGAACTCCTGGCCCGCGTCAAAGGTGCTGTGCCTGCTGAAGATCGCGTCGGCCTGCGCCGCCGAGAACTCGCGACCTTCCTCGGAGTCGCCCGCCTGGAAGATGACCGGTCGGCCCTGCGGGGAGCGGGGCCGTTGAAGCGACCGGCGATGTCGAAGTGCCGATCGGAGTAGGTGTAGCTGCCCGCGGCGGGGTCGGTGATGAACCGGCCGGATGCGGGGTCCGTCGCCAGATCGTCGGCGGTCCACGAGTCCCACAGCTCCCGTGCGGCGGCGAGGAAGGATGACGCTCGCGTGTAGCGGTCCTGCTTGGCGAGGAAGCCACCGCGGCGGAAGTTCTCTCCGGTGAAGGCGTCCCACGACGTGACGACGTTCCATCCTGCGCGCCCGTCGGACAAGTGGTCCAGGCTCGCGAACTCCCGTGCCACCTCATAGGGTTCGTTGAAGGTCGAGTTGATCGTGCCGACGACCCCGAGGTGCTCGGTCACGGCCGCGATCGCGGCCAGGATCGCGAACGTGTCGGGCCGGCCGACCACGTCGAGGTCGTAGATCCGGCCACGCTGTTCGCGCAACCTCAGACCCTCCGCGAGGAAGAGGAAGTCGAATCTGCCGCGTTCGGCACTCTGCGCGAACTGGCGGAACGATTCGAACTCGATGTGGCTGCCGGCCGCCGGATCGCTCCAGACGGTCGTGTTGTTGACACCGGGGAAGTGGGCGCCGAGATGAACCTGCTTGCGATTGCTCATGATGTGTGGCTCCGTTCGTTCACGCGGCCGCGTAGCGATTTGCCGGTCGTGGGAGCCCGAAATGCTCCCGGAGGGTGGTGGTCGTGTAGCGCGGCCGGAACGCAGTGCGCCGTTGCAGGCTCGGCACCAGTTCCCGGGTGATGCGCTCCAGATCCCGCCCCAGCACGCCGGGGCGCAGGCGGAAACCGTCCAGGCCGGCTGCGGACCACTCAAGGAGCAAATCGGCGAGGTCTTCGCTCGTGCCGACGAACACCGCTGCATCGCTTGCGAACTCAGCACCGGCGAGGTCGTCCAGGGAGTTCTTCCGCTCGGTGGCAGCAGCGGTGGACGCCTCGAGGAAGACCACCAGGTCGGCGAGAACGCGGACCTGTGACGCCTCACGCCCGGCCGCGGTCGTCTGCTGCCTGACCTGGGTTGCGATATCTGCCGCGTGCCGGGAGTCGCGTGGCGTCGTCAGTGCGAGGTCGGCGGCCGCCCCGGCGAGTGCGTAGCCGCGCTCGTCGTGTGCCAGCAGCACGACCGGTGGTTGCCCCTGCGGTGGCCGCGGAGTGATCGAGGGGCCGCGGACGGAGAAGTTCGGGCTTTCGAAATCTATGTAGTGCAAGCGCTCCCGGTCGACGAAGCGACCGGTCGCGGTGTCCCGGATCTCGGCATCGTCCTCCCAGCTGTCCCAGAGTCGCCGTACGACCTCGACGTAGTCGCCGACCTCGCCGAATGCCTCGGCGACAGCGGCCTCGGATGAGCTGCCGTCCAGGACCGGTGCGGTCCGCCGCCCGATGTTGGCGAACTCGCGAGGGTCCCCGCTGGTCCGGACCCGGAGCCCGGCGCGGCCGGTGCTGACGTAGTCGAGTGTGGCGATCGACTTGGAGATGTGGAACGGCTCCGTGTGCGGCGCGATCGCGGTCGGCACCAGGCCGATCCGGTCTGTGACGGGTGCAACCCGCGCTGCGATCAGCGCCGAGTCGAGGTTTCCGTGCACCACGTCGGGTGCTTCACCGTCGACGGCGCGGGTGGCCGCGAAACGGTCGTCGATGGAGACGAAGTCGAGCAACCCGCGCTCGGCCTCCTGCACGAGACCCACCCAGTAGTCCGGACGGAAGAGTCGAGCCGGATCCGCGTCGGGCGTTCGCCAGGCGGCGGGATGCCAGCCCGCCCCGTCGAGAGCGACTGCGAGATGGATCGGATAGTCGTTGGACATCAGCATCACCTTCGTTTCAGATGCGGAGTCGCGAAGTGGTCTCTACCGAAGTCCGGCGGAGTGGACCGGGATTCGCGCTTGCGGCACCGGGCGGCGCCGCCAGGTCATCACCTGGAGCACCCCGCCGCGGTGGAGGGTTGCCGGACAGCCAGCCAGGGCTTGACGCTGTCTCTCGTGACCTGCTGTGAGCCTAACGTGACCCGCGAGCTCTGTCTAATCCATAGCGGTTAAGTAGGATTTAAATCACGTTCGGACCGGATGGGATTCGTCCTGTGTGGAGCTCGCTCAGCGAGGCAGCCAGGCGTCATCGGCGTTTGCGAACCGCCGGACCCGGGCCGGAAATCTGCCCGCGAGCAACTGCGCGAGGCTCACGGTGTCGAGGACGACGCGCATGCTGGAGCGCAGACTGACCCACAGCTCGGGCACATGCGTTGCGGTGCCTTCGTATTCGAGTTCGTGCGGCCGAACGCCGTGTACCTCGGCCAACGGTCCGTCGACGCTGCGAATGATCTCGCCGACGAAGATCTGCGTCGGATCTCGGGTGAGGGTGTAGCCGCCGGCGCAGCCGCGCTGTGTCTGGACGATACCGCTGCGGCGCAGCTGGCTCAGGATCGCCTCGACGAACTTGCGCGGCATGTCCTGGTCGGACACGATCCGGTCGATCGTCATCAGCTGGGGGTAGGTGGCGGCAAGTTCGAGGGCGCTGCGGACCGCGTAGTCGCTGCGTGCGGTGATCTGCACCGACGTCACCTCCTCGGCTCGTTTGGCCCCCACGATAACCGGCGTCGTTCCGTGTGGTCGGGCGCTATATCCCATCAGATGGATAGAGGATCACCAAAAGTTGCCTTAATAAAAATGAGAAGTTATGTTTCTGCTCAGGTGATGAGCGGCAGCGTCAAGCCCTGGCTGGCTGTCCGGCAACCCTCCATCCGCGGCGGGGTGCTCCAGGTGACCACCCGATGGGACTGCGGCCCGCGGCTCCCATAAGCGCGACGGTGCACGGCCGGGAACGGATGGGAGCTGCGGCTCCTCCGGTGTCCGGCGACCATCACGCGACACCCGAGAACGACGAGAGCGTGAGGAAATTCGGAATGGCACAGGTCCTTGCCGACCAGTGGTTGGCACCTCCCGATGCGCAGCGAGCGGACGCCGCCGACCCGATTGCGGCAGACAGCCGGCTGGTGGCCAGACGTCGTCCCGGCCGGTGGGTGGTGGCGGTCGTAGCGATCGTCCTGTTCGCCATGCTGGTCAACACCGTGATCACCAACCCGCGTTTCGAGTGGGATGTTGTCGGTGACTACTTCACGAGTACGGCGATCCTGCGTGGGCTCGTGCTGACGCTCTGGCTCACCGGTGCGGTGATGGTCAGTGGGTACCTGCTGGGTATCGCCCTCGCCGCGCTCCGCCTGTCGGACAACCATGTATTACGCACCGCCTCCTTCGGGTTCGTCTGGTTCGTGCGTTCGGTCCCGCCCCTGGTCCAGTTGCTCTTCTGGTTCGAGATCGCGTCCCTCTACCCGCGACTGTCCTTCGGGATCCCCTTCGGCCCCGAATTCGTCTCGTTCCAGACGGCCCACCTGTTCTCGGCGTTGGCCGCGGCATACGTCGCGCTGACGATCGACGCGGCGGCGTTCGCCTCCGAGATCGTGCGCGGTGGGCTGCTTTCGGTCGATGCCGGCCAGACCGAGGCAGCGCATTCGATCGGTCTGTCCAAGTGGCGCACTTTCCGCCGGGTCGTGCTGCCGCAGGCGATGCCCTCCATCATTCCCGCGTCCGGGAACATGCTCATCGGAATGCTGAAGGCCACGTCGCTGGTGAGCGTGATCGCGGTGCAGGACCTACTCGGCACCACCGAGTTGATCTACAACGACAACTTCAAGGTGATTCCTCTCCTCCTCGTCGCAACGATTTGGTATCTCGTGCTGACCACGGTGCTGTCCATCGGTCAGTTCCTGCTCGAGCGACACTTCGCGCGCGGGAAGCGCGGTGCGACGGGCACTCGATCGTGGGGCCAGCACTGGCTGCAGTCCCTTCCTCTGCTGAGCTACCGGCGCACCGGCAAGGGAGCCTCGTCATGACGACCACGACAACTCAGAGCGTGGATGTACGGATACGTAATCTGCACAAGGCATTCGGGGGCCGGGAGGTTCTCTCGGGCATCGACCTCGACATACCTGCCGGGAGCGTCACCGCGATCATCGGGCCGTCCGGATCGGGCAAGTCGACGTTGCTGCGGTGCATCAACCACCTCGAACGCCCGGACGCCGGTTATGTGCAGGTCGGCGGCGAGATCATCGGCTACCGACCGGAGGGTGGCAAGCTGCGCGAACGCAGCTCGCGTGACGTGGCCCGGCAACGCGCATCCATCGGAATGGTCTTCCAGCAGTTCAACCTCTTCGGCCACCGGACGGCGGCCCAGAACATCGCCGAAGGCCAACTCGCGGCCGGCGTCGGATCGGCGGCCGCCCGTCGACGCTCGGCCGAGCTGCTCGCCCGTGTCGGCCTCGCCGGCCGCGAGGGTGCCTACCCGAGCGAGCTTTCCGGCGGACAGCAACAGCGCGTGGCGATCGCGCGGGCGCTCGCTCGCGACCCACGGCTGATCCTGTTCGACGAACCGACCAGCGCACTGGACCCGGAACTCGTGGGCGAAGTGCTCGCTGTCGTGAAGCAGCTCGCGACCACGGGAATCACGATGGCAATCGTCACGCACGAGATCGGCTTCGCCCGTGAGGTCGCAGATCAACTTGTCTTCCTCGACGGGGGACAGATCGTGGCACAGGGTCCACCCACCGAAGTCCTGGACCACACAGACAACGAACGAGCCCGCGCCTTCCTCGCCGCGGTGCTCTGACAGCACTCACCCACGGAGAACGACATGAACACGCACAGCAAGTACCGATCAGCAACCCGGGTCCGACGCGGGCTCAGCGCCTTTGCCGTTGTCGGCGTCACCGCGAGCCTCGCCGCGTGCGGCTCGTCCTCGAGCGGGGGATCGTCGCCGGCCACAGCAGCCGGTGGCGGCAAGGACGTCGCCGCCGCCGCGGACTACGCCGCCAAGATCACCGTCGATCCTGCTGCCCGGAAGTTGTTGCCCAAGGACGTCGTCAAGAGCGGAAAGCTGACCTTGGGGACCACCCAGGTCACCGGGACCTCCGGTCTCCCGCACGCCGGGATCGTCGATGGCAAGGAGGTCGGGCTGGATCTCGACATCCGCGCCGCACTCGCCAAGAAGCTCGGGATCACCTGGCAGGTCGAGACGGGCACCTTCCAGACGATCATCCCGGGTGTCCAGAGCGGCAAATACCAAGTCGGGCAAGGCAATTTCGGCGTGACCAAGGAGCGCGAGAAGGTCGTCGACTTCGCGACCTACCTGAACGACGGCCAAGCCTTCATCGGCAGCAAGAGCGTCAAGATCAACAAGGTGAAGACCCTGCTCGACGTGTGCGGTCTGAAGGTCGCCACCACCAGCGGCACGACCTTCCAGAAACTGCTGACCGACTTCGCGCCGCAGTGCGCCGCCGCTGGGAAGAAGCCGTACCAGGTCCAGTACTTCTCGGACACCGCGCCCATCTACCTCGGCCTGCAGAACGGCAAGGTGGACGTCTTCTTCGGACCCACCCTCAGCCAGAAGGTGGTCGTCCAGAAGATCCCGGGCACCAAGTACCTCGGCCAGGTCGCCCAGACACCCGTGGGCTTCGTGACGGCCCGCAAGTCGCCGATCGCGCCGGCAATCACGGCGGCCATCAACGACCTCATCAAGGACGGCACCTACGCCAAGATCTTCGCGAAGTGGAAGGTCGGCTCATCCGTCATCACCAAGTCACAGCTCAACCCCACACCAACGTTCTGATCACGGGAGGACACGGATCATGACCACAGATCAACACGCCGGCAACGTGGACGCCGTTGACTACGAAAGTGATTGGCAGCGCTGGCACAAGGAGCGCGATGCGGCGCTGGCCAGCCCGCACGGCTTCCTCGCGGTGACAGCGCTGCACTTCCTCAACGCCGAGCCGACCCGGTTCCCCGTGGTCCCGGGAGTATGGGTCAGCGACGCCCGTGGACTACGTGTCGAGATCGCCCCGGACGAGACGCTGGAGCTGGACGGGCAACCGCTGGTCGGCGAACACGACTTCGGCATCATCGCCGAACGTGACGGGGTGACCGTCAGCAGCGGGGACCTCGAGATCGAGGTCGCCAAGCGCGGCGGTTTCGACATTCTGCGGCCACGCGACCCGGCGAATCCGCGGCGTACCTCGTTCCGGCGCACGCCGGCCTATCCGGCGGACCCGGCGTGGGTGCTGGACGGCTTCTTCTCCCCGTTCGTCGAGCCGCGCCCGACCACGGTCGGGGCCGCCGTCGAGGGCCTGGAGCACGTGTATGACGCGGTCGGCGAGGTCACCTTCGTCCACCGCGGCAGGGATCTGCGGCTGGTGGCTTTTCCCGGGCACACCGAGCAGCAGCTGCAGGTGCTGTTCACCGACGAGACGGCCGGGGTGACCACTCATCCGGCAGTCCGGTCGCTGGTGCTGGATGTCACCGACGCCGGTGGAGCGGTCCGTCTCGACTTCAACCGGGCGGTCAACCTGCCGTGCGCCTATACGCCGTACGCAACCTGCCCGCTGGCGCCGCTGGAGAACAGGTTGCCCATCGCGGTCACCGCGGGTGAGCTGGATCCCTCGCTCGACGAGGCGCGAATCGAGCAGCTCGCCGGATGAAGGTCATCGCCATCTCGCTGATCGTGCATGCGCCCGATCCGGTGACGGGAGAGCAGGTTTCGACGCATCAACGGTTCGCCCAGGTGGTTCGGGCCGCCGAGTTCTCCGAACTCATCGGCCTGGACGGCTTTGGTGTCGGCGAGCGGCACGAGCGACCGTTCATCTCCTCGGCACCGACCGTGGTGCTGTCGCACCTGGCGGCCCGTACCAAGCGGCTGCGACTGTTCACCGCGGTGACGACACTCAGCCTGCTCGACCCGGTCCGCGCCTACGAGGACTACGCGACGCTGGACCACCTGTCCGAAGGTCGGCTCGAGCTGATCATCGGCAAGGGGAACGGAAGTGCTCAACGGGACCTGTTCGCCGTCACCGAGGACGACCAGTGGGATCGCAATGCCGAGTCGTACGAGGTGTTCCGGTCACTCTGGCGGCAGGACAAGGTCACGGCCGACACGCGTTTCCGGCCCGCGTTGCGCGACGCCGAGGTCTGGCCACGGCCCTTCCAGCAGCCCGTCCGGGTGTGGCACGGGAGTGCGACGAGTCGGGCATCGGTCGATCTGGCGGCACGGTACGGCGAGCCGCTCTTCTCGGCGAACGTCACCAACCCGATCGAGCCGTATGCCGAACTCATCGATCACTACCGTGAACGGTGGGCCCACTACGGCCACGATCCGGCGGCGCTCACCGTGGTCGCGGGCAGTGCCGGGCTGTCGGTCTCGTCGACCTCCCAACGGGCACGCAGCAGATTCGCGCCGGCGTTCGCCGGGTACCTCGCCGCGCAACGCCGGTTGGGGGTCGAGCCCGTCTTCGCCACGATCGACGACTACATCGAGCGGAGCTCGGCGTTGATCGGTAGCCCGGCTCAGGTGCTGGACAAGATCCAGCGCTACCACGAACGGTTCGGGCACACGGTCCTGCACGTCGGCGCCGATGCACAGGGCATCTCCGAGGCCGCGCACCGCGAGAGCCTCGAGCTGTTCGCGGAAGCGGTTCTTCCGGCGCTGCGGACCGACATACCGGATCCTCCGGTGTGGGGTCCCGGGGAGCTCGTCGACGACGGCATCAGGGGTGGCGCGCCGGCGGGGGAGACGTTCCTCGCGACCGGCTGATCGCCGTCCGGGGGCGAGCCGTGGGGGGAGCGGCTCGGCCCCGGCGGCACCGTCGTACTGTGAGGGTTACGTGACCGCTGTCGCCCAACGGGCCGACGCGGTCGCCAGCACCCTTGCGATCCCGAATCGAGAAAGGCAACCACGATGACCGACACAATCACCGACGCTCTCTACACCTCGGAGGCCACGTCGAAGGGCGGCCGCGAAGGCACGGTCAAGAGTTCGGACGGCGTCATCGACCTGCCGCTCGGCAAGCCGGGCAGCCAGGCGAACCCGAAGGCCAACCCCGAGACCCTGTTCGCCGCCGGCTACTCGGCGTGCTTCGGTGGGGCGCTCGCCGTCGTGGCCGGCAAGGAGGGCCTCGACGTCAGCGAGTCGACCGTGACGGCCGACGTGACACTGGGCACCAACGACGGCGGCTTCCTCATCGCGGCGAAGCTGACCGCGAAGATCCCGGGAGTCGACGCCGCCAAGGCACAGGAGCTTGCCGACGCCGCCCACCAGGTCTGCCCCTACTCCAAGGCGACCCGCGGCAACATCGACGTCACCATCGTCGGCGAGCCCGCCTGACGGCTCTCCCGGTCGGGTCCCCGGACCCGCTGCCTCACTGCCGAGAGGCCCACACAACACCGAGAGGCCCAGAAATCAGCCCGCTGATACGGGTGATTTGCTGGGCCTCTCGGCGCGTTCTGAGCCTGTCGGCGGGATGGGGGGTCAGCGTGTGGTCGCGTGGACCGGGTCGCCGACGCGGATCTCACCCTCGGTGTCGGGGATCAGGTGGTGGCAGAACCACGTCTTGCCGTCCCACTTGCGGTGCTTGCTCAGCGTCCGGATCGGTTCCTTGTTGCGCCGGGTCAGGTCGGTCGGGTCCACCAGCGTCATGGCGCAGCGGTCCACCGGCTTGGCCGCACGCAGGCGCACGCCCCCGATCCGCACCGACCTCCAGTCGTCCTCGGCGAAGGGCGCATCACCGTCGATGACGATGTTCGGCCGGAACCGGTCGATCTCCACGGCTTCGCCGCCGGCCTCCTCGATCCACTCGTTGAGCTGCCGCAGCGAGGCCAGCGACGCGATCGTGACCGGGTAGCCGTCCTGGAACGCCGCATGATCGGTCGGTTCGGAGAACTCCGGATTGAGGATGCGCTCGGCCGGATGCGCGCACCACACCAGCCGCAGGCCGGGGCGGCCGGTCACCCGCTCCAGCCACTGCGTCGCCTCCGGCTCCGTCGCCTGCACCGTCATCGGTGGCCGGGTGAACATCGTGGCCTTGACCTCGCCGCCACTCGCCACCACGGTGTATGACGGCACGCCTGGCGCGCTCAACTGCACTGAGGCGCCGGTGCCAGCGCAGCCGGCCACGGGTGTCGCGCGCACGCCGAACAACCCCGGAAGCTCGCGGGCGCTGACCATTGCACCCTCGTCGTCGACAACCATCCACTCGCGGTCGCCACGCAACCCGGCGAAGCCGACATGCACGCTCGTAACCGGTGTGATGGCAGTGCTTTTCACCGGGTGAATGCGCAACGACACCACCTGCATGTCAGCCGTCCGACGCAGCCTGCACGGCCGGGGTCGCCGTGATCACCGACGCCTTGCCGTCGCTGAGCGCGTAGGTCGCGCCGACGATGCCGAGGTCGCCGCGCTCGACGGCGTCGTGGACGATCCGGGAACGCTCGACCAGCAGGTCTGCGGTGGCCCGCACGTGCCGGGCGCCGACGTCCGCCGGCGTGCAGGTGCCCGCCGCCTGCGCGGCCGCGACGCTCGGCAACACCTCGACCGCGATGTCGCGGATGTAGCCCGGTGGCATGCTGCCGGACTCGGCGGCGTCGATGGCCGCCGCGACGGCACCGCACGACTCGTGCCCGAGGATCACGATGAGCGGCACCTCGAGCAACTCGACGCCGAACTCGATCGAGCCCAGCACGGCGTCGCCGATGATGTGGCCCGCCGTGCGCACGACGAAGATGTCGCCGAGGCCCTGGTCGAAGATGATCTCGGACGCGACCCGGCTGTCGCCGCACCCGAACAGCACCGCGGTCGGGTTCTGGCCGCGCGCCAGCACATGGCGGCGTTCGAGGTCCTGGTTCGGGTGCAGTGCGGTGCCGGCGACGAAGCGTTCGTTGCCCTCGACCAACCGGTCCCATGCCTGCTGCGGCGTGATGCGCGCGCCCGCTGCGGCGCTCACAGCCCGGGCCTGGTGCTGATCGTGAAGGCGGTGGGTTTCGCGGTCGCGGCGAAGAAGTCGTCGCCCTTGTCGTCGACGACGATGAAGGCGGGGAAGTCCTCGACCTCGATCTTCCAGATCGCCTCCATACCCAGCTCCGGGTACTCGAGGACCTCGACGTGCTTGATGCAGTCGTTGGCGAGCCGGGCGGCCGGGCCGCCGATCGACCCGAGGTAGAAACCGCCGTGCGCCTCGCAGGCGTCGGTCACCTGCTTACTGCGGTTGCCCTTGGCGAGCATCACATCGAACCGCCGGCCGCCTGGAACTGCTCGACATACGAGTCCATCCGGCCCGCGGTGGTCGGCCCGAACGAACCCGACGCATAACCCTCGGGCGTCTTGGCCGGCCCGGCGTAGTAGACCGCATGGTCCTTGAGGTACTGCGGCATCTCCTCACCGGCATCGAGCCGTTCCTTGATCTTCGCGTGCGCGATGTCGCGGGCGACCACGAGCGGCCCGGTGAGCGAGAGCCGTGTCTTGACAGGGTGTTTGGTGAGTTCGGCGCGAATGTCGTCCATCGGCCGGTTGAGGTCGATCTCGACCACGTCCGTGGCGCTCAGGTCCTCGTCCGTGGTGTCCGGCAGGAACCGGGCCGGGTCGGTCTCCAACTGTTCGATGAAGACGCCGTCCGCGGTGATCTTGCCCAGGCACTGCCGGTCGGCCGAGCAGCTGACCGCGATCGCGACGGGCAGCGATGCGCCGTGCCGGGGGAGGCGCACGACGCGCACGTCGTGGCAGAAGTACTTGCCGCCGAACTGCGCGCCGATGCCGAAGTTGCGGGTCAGCTCCAGCACCCGCTCCTCGAGCTCGATGTCGCGGAATCCGTGAGCGGTGGCGGCGTCACCCGAGGTCGGCAACTCGTCGAGATACTTCGCGCTGGCGTATTTTGCTGTCTTCAAAGCGAACTCGGCACTCGTCCCGCCGATCACGATCGCCAGGTGGTATGGCGGGCAGGCCGCGGTGCCCAGGGTTCGCAGCTTCTCGTCGAGGAACCTCATCATCGAGTCGGGGTTCAGGATCGCCTTCGTCTCCTGGTAGAGGAAGGACTTGTTCGCCGAACCGCCGCCCTTGGCCATGAAGAGGAACTTGTAGGTCGCCTCGTGACCGGGCGCCGTGTCGGCGTAGAGCTCGATCTGGGCGGGCAGGTTGGAGCCGGTGTTCTTCTCCTCCCAGGTCGTGATCGGCGCCATCTGCGAGTAGCGCAGATTGAGTCGGGTGTAGGCGTCGTACACGCCGCGCGCGAGCGACTCCTCGTCCGGTGCCCCACCACCGACGAGGACCTGGGACCCTTTCTTGCCCATGACGATCGCGGTGCCGGTGTCCTGGCACATCGGCAACACCCCGGCGGCTGCGATGCCGGCGTTCTTCAGCAGGTCGAGTGCCACGAACTTGTCGTTGTTGCTGGCCTGGTCGTCGTCCAGGATCTTGCGCAGGAACGCCAGGTGGGCCGGGCGCAGGTAGTGGGCGATGTCGTGCATCGCCGTCTCGGTCAGCAGCCGCAGGGCCTCGGGGTCGACCTCGAGGAAGGTCCGCCCACCCGGACCCTCGACGGTGCGCACACCCCCGTCGGACAACTTGCGGTACGTGGTGCGGTCGTCGCCTATCGGCAACAGGTCTTCATAGGCGAACTCGGCCATGACGTCGGGCGGTCTCCTTGCCTGGGATGGGGTTTTCAGCGTAGCGCCGCCGTCGTGTCGTCATACACGCACGGGCAAAGCTCCTGCACGCGGGCAGGTCCCGGACCGGCAACCTTTGACAATTGTCCGGCGTGACCACGAGACAACGCGCCCGAACTGGTGTAGACACCAGAGACGTGTAACTGCTCGAACCCCCGATGGAGCGATGCATATGAAACGTCTCAGGCCACCTCGCCGTGGCATAGCACTGGCAGCAGCGATGCTGATGGCGACGACCGGGCTGGCCGCGTGCGGCGGCAGCAACAGCGGCTCGGGCACCGTGCACCTCACTTGGTACATCAACCCGGACGTTGGTAACGCCGACGCGAGCAAGGGCGGTCAGGCCACCCTCGCCAAGGAGTGCTCGGACGCATCCAACGGCAAATACCAGATCAAGGTGCAGCTGCTGCCCAACTCCGCCAGCGACCAGCGCATCCAGCTGTTGCGTCGCCTCGCCGGCGGTGACAAGACGATGGATCTGATGAGCGTCGACCCGGCGTTCGTCAGCGAGTTCGCCGCGGCGGGCTACTTCGCACCGGTGCCACAGAACATGGTGGCGACGTTCAAACAGGACCGGGTGCAGTCCTCGATCGACGCGTCGACGTATGACGGGAAGCTGATGTCGGTGCCGTTCTGGGCCAACACGCAGCTGCTCTGGTACAAGAAGTCGATCGCCAAGAGCGCCGGGCTCGACATGAGCAAGCCGGTGACCTGGGACCAGCTGATCAAGGCGGCGCAGAAGACCAAGACCCAGATCGGCGTGCAGGCGGCGCTCTACGAGGGTTACTCGGTCTGGATCAACGCGCTGGTCACCGGTGCCGGCGGCAAGATCGTGGACAACCCGAACGCGACGTACGAGAACCTCAAGATGGGTCTCAACACCGCCGCCGGCAAGGACGCGGCACGCATCATCCACGAGGTGTCGTCGACCGGGGTCGGTGGACCCGCGATGGGCAGTTCGACCGAGACGGAGTCGCTGAACCTCTTCATCAGCAAGAAGGGTGCCTTCCTGGTCAACTGGCCCTACACCTACGGCGCCTACACGGGTAAGGACAAGTCGGACGTCGCGGCCACGATGTATCCCGAGACGGTCGCCGGGAAGGCCTCCCGCCCGCCGTACGGCGGCATCCAGTTGGCGGTCGGCAAGGACAGCCAGCACTCGACGCTCGCGTATCAGGCGGCGGCGTGCATCACCAACGAGAAACACCAGGCGCAGTACATGATCGCGTCCGGCAATCCGGCGAGCCGCAAGGCCGTGTTCAGCGACTCGACGACCACCTTCACACCACCGGGCGGAAAGCCGACAACGGTCCTGCAAGCATTCCCGAACGGCATCGCGGCCAAGATCCGCGAGTCCCTGGACGCTGCGGCGGCCCGCCCGCTGACTCCCTACTGGGGTGACATCTCGACGGCGCTGCAGCAGAAGTTCAGCCCGCCGAACGCGGTCAACCAGAACACGCCCTCGAAGGCGCAGAGTTTCATCCTGAACGTTCTGAAGGGGAAGGCGCTGCTATGAGCACTGTCGCTGAAACCACCAAGGGCGAGCTCACCGCGGACGAACAGGCGCACCTGTCCGACCGTGCCAAGGGCGAACGCCGACTCGGTTGGCGGCTCGCCGGCCCGGCGTTCATCGTGATGCTGCTCGTCACGCTCTACCCGATCGGCTACGCGGTCTACCTGTCGTTGTTCAACTACCGGTTGACCGATCCGGCGGGCAAGAAACTGGTGTGGTTGCAGAACTACATCACCGCGTTGACCGACTCGCTCTTCTGGCAGGCGTTCGTCACGACCCTGGTGATCGTGATCGTGACGCTGATCATCGAGTTGGTCCTCGGTATGGCGATCGCCATGGTCATGAACAAGGTGGTCTGGCCGCGGCGCACCCTGCGCACGGTCGTGCTGATCCCCTACGCGATCGTGACCGTGGTGTCGGCGTTCTCGTGGAAGTATGCCGCGCAGATCGACACCGGTTTCTTCAACCACTGGCTGCACACGCTGACGTTCGGCGGGTTCAGCGAGAGCTACAACTGGTTCGGCGGTCGCTGGTCGTCACTGACGATCATCTGCTTGTCGGAGATCTGGAAGACCACGCCGTTCATGTCGCTGCTGCTGCTCGCCGGGCTGGCACAGGTCGACTCGGCGCAGGAGGAGGCCGCCAAGGTCGACGGTGCCACCTGGTGGCAGCGGCTGACCAAGGTGATCCTGCCGAACATGAAGGCAGCCCTGATGGTGGCGCTGCTGTTCCGCACCCTCGACGCCGTGCGCATCTACGACAACCCGTACGTCATGACCGGCGGCGCGAACAAGACCGAGACGTTGTCGATGCTGGTCGGCACGGAGACGGTCAGTCGGGTGGAGATCGGCATGGGCTCGGCCCTGGCCGTGATCCTCTTCGTGATCGTCCTGATCATCGCGTTCATCTTCGTCAAATTGTTCAAGGTCGATCTCACGACGAGTGGAAGGAGTTGAGCCGTGGAGACCAACATGAGCAACAGGGCCAAGAACGGCCTCGGCGTTGTTTCGATCGTCATCATGATCTGGACGCTCATCCCGCTGCTCTGGATCGTCGCAACCTCGCTGAAGGGCACCGCCGCGCTCGGTGACTCGAGCCAGAACGTGCTGGGCAACTTCTGGCCGAAGCACATCAGCTGGGACAACTACAAGCTGATCTTCTCCGGTGGCGCGTCCGATCTGTTCGTGCCTGCGCTGTGGCACTCGATCATCGTCTGTGTGGTGTCGACGGTCATCAGCGTCGTGCTCGCGACGTTCTGCGCCTACGCGATCTCGCGGCTGGACTTCCCGGGCAAGAAGCTCATCCTGACGACGTCGCTCGCGGTGTCGTTCTTCCCGGTCATCGCGATGGTGACGCCGCTGTTCAACCTGTGGCGGCAGATCGGGCTGTTCGACACCCTTCCGGGGTTGATCATTCCCTACCTGACGCTGACGCTGCCGTTGTCGATCTGGACGCTGTCCGCGTTCTTCCAGCAGATCCCGTGGGAGATGGAGCAGGCCGCACAGGTGGACGGTGCCTCCAGCTGGCAGGCGTTCGTGAAGGTCATCGCGCCGCTCGCGGCACCCGGTGTCTTCACCACGGCGATCATCGCGTTCTTCACCGCGTGGAACGACTTCGTCTTCTCGTCGAACCTCACGGCACAGCACGCGCAGACCGTCCCCGCCGCGTTGAGCTTCTTCACCGGGGCCAGCCAGTTCGTCCAGCCGACCGGCGCCATCTGTGCGGCAGCGGTCGTCGTCACCATTCCCGTCGTGATCCTCGTACTGTTCTTCCAGAAGAGGATCGTTGCCGGACTCACCTCTGGCGCCGTCAAGGGCTGACGCCCTTGTAAAGGAGAGATCAATGTCGAGCATCGAACTCAACCACATTGTCAAGAAGTACGGTGACGGCTTCCCGGCCGTCAACGACGTCAACCTGGACATCAAGGACGGCGAATTCGTCATCCTGGTGGGCCCGTCCGGTTGTGGTAAGTCCACGCTGCTGCGGATGGTCGTGGGGCTGGAGGACATCACGTCCGGCGACCTGGAGATCGACGGCAAGCGGGTCAACGACCTGGCCCCGCGCGACCGCAACCTCGCGATGGTGTTCCAGAACTACGCGCTCTACCCGCACCTGACCGTCTACGAGAACATCGCGTTCCCGCTGCGGTTGCAGAAGGGCAAGCACAGCGACGCCGAGATCGACCAGAAGGTGCGCCAGGCGTCGTCGATGCTGGAGCTCGACGAGCACCTGGAGCGCAAACCGGGCAACCTGTCCGGTGGTCAGCGGCAGCGGGTCGCGATGGGTCGGGCGATCGTCCGGGAGGCCGACGCGTTCCTGTTCGACGAGCCGTTGTCCAACCTGGACGCGAAGTTGCGCGGCCAGATGCGCACGGAGATCGCCCGGATGCAGCGTCGTCTCGGGATCACCACGATCTACGTCACCCACGACCAGACCGAGGCGATGACCCTCGGCGACCGGGTCTGCGTGCTCAAACGTGGTGTGCTGCAACAGGTTGCGTCTCCGCGGGAGCTCTACGAACAGCCGGTCAACCTGTTCGTGGCCGGCTTCATCGGCTCCCCGCCGATGAACTTCCTGCCGGCCCGGGTGGAGGGCAACACGTTGAAGCTGCCGTTCGTCGACGTGCCGGTCGACGGCGAGCTCGCCGAGAAGGTCAAGGGCAAGGACGTCGTCATCGTCGGCCTTCGCCCCGAGCACCTGAAGGACACGACCGTCGAGTCGGGGCCGGAGCACTCGGTGAAGTTCAACGCCGTGGTCGACCAGACCGAATGGCTGGGCAACGAGCAGTACGCCTACATTCCCTACGAGGCGGACGGTGCGGTCCGGGAGCAACTCGAGGAACTCGACCGCGACCTGGATGGTGAGGGTCTGCGCACCCAGATGATCGTCAACCTCGACCCGCGCTCGCGGGTGCTCGAGGGGGACGAGGCGCAGCTGGCCTTCAACCCGGCCGTCATGCACGTCTTCGACCCGCACACGGGCGACAACCTCACCCGTGACGAGGAGAAGGCGGCGGAGATCGCGGCCGACTCGGAGAAGATGCGCAAGGCGGCCCTGGAGCGGGCCCGCAAGCGCGACGCGGCGGACACCGAGAAGTCCGCCTGACCGACAGGCCCAGCAAACACCGAGCTTGCCGGGCCGCTTCGCTTGGCCCACCGTGGGTGGGGAAGATTTCTGGTGGTGGTGGCTGGCTGTTCGTGGGCTGTTGGCGGGACACTGGTGGAGTGTGTTGCGGTTAGACGCCGTTCCTCTCTAGCGCCATGGTGAGCCTGGCACCGAGCATGGTGGCGGAGGGCTCCACGGGAACCGTGGATTGTTGCTACGAGCACGCGTTACAGACTTCATTTCTTTCCTGCCCTCCCCGCAACACGCACCCGACCCCGGTCCTGGGGCCGGGCCGGCGGCGGTCTGAAGGAGGCCGTGATGGAAGTAGTACACGCCCGGTGTGCCGGGATCGATATCGCAAAAAAGGGCGCGAAAGTCTGTGTCCGGGTACAAGGCACTCGCCGCCGCAAGACCGGGTATGAGGTCACGGACTGGGGTTCGATGACTGATGACATCCTCGGGTTACGCCAGTACTTGATCGATCAGCAGGTGACCGGGGTGTTGATGGAATCGACCAGTGACTACTGGAAACCGTTCTACTACCTGCTCGAGGACGCCGGGTTCGAACTGATCTTGGCCAATGCCCGGCACGTGAAGAACATCCCCGGCCGCAAGAGCGACGTCAATGACGCGACCTGGCTGTCGGACTTGTGCGCACACCGGCTGGTGCGATCCAGCTTCGTGCCGCCGGCACCGATCCGGGCGTTGCGGGATCTGACCCGTTCCCGGGAGGTGATCACCCACGAACGGACCCGCAAGATCGCCCGGCTGGAAAAGCAGTTGGAGGACGCCGGGATCAAACTGTCCTCGGTGGCCTCCAACCTGAGCGGGGTGTCCTGTCACGACATGCTGACCGCGATGGTCGCCGGGCAACGCGACCCGATCGCCCTGTCGGAGTTGGCCCGCGGCAGCATGCGCAACAAGCGCCCGGACCTGCAACGAGCCCTGACCGGCCGGTTCACTGAGCATCACGCGTTCTTGGTGCGGATGTCCCTGGAACGCATCGCCCAGGACGACGCAGCGATCGCCGCGTTGACCCAGCGGATCGAGGCACAGATCGAACCCTTTCGCTCCTTCCGGGACTTGATCTGCGCGATCCCGGGAATCAGTACCACCGTCGCGGACGTGATCATCGCCGAGACCGGCGCGGACATGAGCGTGTTTCCCACCGCCGGGCACCTGGCCGCGTGGGCCGGGGTCGCGCCCGGGCAAAACGAGTCCGCCGGACGCACGGGATCGACCACGGCCCGTCCCGGGGACTCCCACCTCAAAGGCGCCCTGGGCATCGCGGCCATGTCGGTTTCCCGCACCAGAAACACGCGCCTGGGCGCCCGGTATCACCGCATCGCTGCCCGCCGCGGCAAACTCAAAGCCATCGTCGCGATCGAACGCACCCTGCTGTCCATCGTTTGGGCCATGGGCCACACCGGCCAGCCCTACCAGGAACCCGGCGCTGACTACTACACCCGGCTACGCCCGGACCGCACGAAAACACGTGCCCTGAAAATGCTCCGCGACCTCGGCTACACCGTCACCCTCACACCCGCAGCCTGACAACCCAGGACACAACGCCACGCACCTATCTTCGTTACAGAGGCTCAGTGGTTTCCGGGTAACGAACCCGGAACGACTGGGCCTCTCAGTGTGTTCTGGGCCTGTCGGTGTGGGGGCGCCTAGGGTGGGGCCATGAGCGCAGCGAACCGGCCCACCGTCCTCGTCACCGGCGCCACCCGTGGCATCGGGCGTGCGGTTGCCGACCTGCTCGCACCGGATCACGACCTCATCGTCGGCGGCAGGTCGGCGGCGGAGGTGTCCGCGGTCTGCGGCCGATTGCCGTCGGCGCGTCCCTTCGTCGCCGACCTCGCCGACGAGGACGCGGTCGGTGGGGCGGTCGAAGAGCTCGGTGGGCTGGACCGGTTGGACGGGCTGGTGCACTCGGCCGGCGTGCTGGGCAGCGGTGCGCTCACCGACCTGCGCCGGGCCGGCTGGCGGCAGACCCTGGAGACCAACGTGGTGGCGGTGGCGGACCTGACCCGGTTGCTGCTGCAGCCGCTCGTCGCGGCGCAGGGCACCGTCGTGGTCGTCAACTCCGGCTCCGGGCTGCGTGCCCACGGCCCGGGCGGCGCCTACTCAGCATCGAAGTTCGCGGTGCGGGCGGTCGCGGACTCGATGCGCGAGGAACTGCGCCCGCGGGGCGTGCGTGTGTCGACCGTCTACCCCGGTCGTACCGCCACCGACATGCAGCGTGAGTTGCGGTCGTTCGAGTGTGGTGAGTATGACGAGGCGCGCTACCTACGGCCCGAAACCGTCGCGAGCGCAGTGCGATTCGTGCTCTCGGCGCCCCAGGAGGCCTGCGTGGAGGATCTATCGATCCGTCCTCGCTGACACGATCAGCCCAGCTCGGTCCTGGTCGGGGGGTTGGCGCCCGCCCGGCTGACGGTGATCGCGGAGGCGGCGATGGCGCGGTCGACCGCAGGGCGCAGCTCGGCCAGTCCGGCACGCCGCAGCCGGTCGCGTGCCTCGACCGAGCCGAGCAGGCCCGCGTCGAGCAGCGCGGACAACAGCCCCGACTGGAACGAGTCCCCGGCGCCGACGGTGTCGACCACCGAAACGCTTCTGCCGGGGACTGTCGCGGTCTCACCGGTCGACGTGACGTGCATCAGGGCGCCGTCGCCGCCACGCGTCACCACCACCAGGGATGCGCCGAGCTGACCCCACAACGCCAGGATCTCCGCCGGGTCGACCGCGCCGCCGTAGAGCCAGGCGACGTCCTCGTCGCTGGCCTTCACGACGTCGGCACAGCCGATCAGCTGCTCCAGGTGCGCCCGCGCGTCCCGCGCCTCGCCGATGAGCGAGGGACGCGGGTTCGGGTCGAACGACACGGTCGCGTGGCGCCGAGCCAGGAGCATGGCGTCGGCCACCTTCGTCGCACCCGGCTGCAGCGCTGACGCGATGGAGCCGGTGTGGAAGTGCCCGACGTCGGTCGGCAGCGGATACGGTACGTCCCAGGTCAGGTCGAATTCGTAGGTGGCCGAACCGTTTCCGTCCAGGGTCGCACGTGCCGTCGGGGTGCGGGGCGCCGTCGTACTGCCGTCGACCAGCGGAACACCGTCGGCCGCGAGCTGCCGTCTGATGAGTTCGCCGTGTGCGTCGTCCGCGAGGTATGCCGCCAGCCGGACCGGGTGATCCAGCCGGGCCAGCCCGATCGCGACGTTCAACGGGCTGCCACCGACGTGCTCCGTGGCCGGACCGTCGACGGGCTGGACGATGTCGATGAGTGCTTCGCCGACCACCAGGGTGTCGACCATCGGATGGGTTCCCTTCACTCTCAGCCGTCGAGCAACCCGCCGGCGAGCTGCTGCAGCTTCGCCATCGGGTGCACGGCCTCGATGGAGCGGATGGTGCCGCTCTTGGACCGCATGACCAGCGAGTGGGTGGTGCAGCCGCCGCCGCGGTAGCGGACACCGCGCAGCAGTTCGCCGTCGGTGATGCCGGTGGCCACGAAGAAGCAGTTGTCGCTGCGGACCAACTCGTCGGTGGTCAGCACGGCCTCCAGGTCGTGCCCGGCATCGATGGCGCGCTGCCGCTCGTCGTCGTCCTTGGGCCACAGCCGGCCCTGCAGCACGCCGCCGATGCACTTCATCGCGCAGGCGCTGATGATCCCCTCCGGGGTGCCGCCGATGCCGAGCAGCAGGTCGATGCCGGTGTCCGGGCGGGCCGCCATGATCGAGCCCGCGACGTCGCCGTCGGAGACGTAACGGATGCGGGCCCCCGCGTTGCGGATCTCCTCCGCCAACGCCACGTGCCGCGGCCGGTCCAGCAACACCACGGTGACGTCGGAGGCGCTGCCGTGCTTCGCCTTCGCGACCCGCCGGATGTTCTCGGCGACGGGCAGGCGGATGTCGACCACGTCGGCCGCCTCCGGCCCGGTGGCCAGTTTGTCCATGTAGAAGACCGCGCTGGGGTCGTACATCGAGCCGCGTTCGCTGACCGCCATGACCGACACGGCGTTCGTCATACCCTTCGCGGTCAGCGTGGTGCCGTCGATCGGGTCCACGGCGACATCGACGTCCGGTCCGGTGCCGTCACCGACGCGCTCGCCGTTGAACAGCATCGGCGCCTCGTCCTTCTCACCCTCGCCGATGACGACGACGCCGTTCATCGAGACGGAGGCGACCAGGTGCCGCATCGCGGCGACGGCAGCACCGTCGGCGGCGTTCTTGTCCCCGCGGCCGACCCAGCGACCGCCGGCCATCGCCGCCGCCTCGGTCACACGGACCAGTTCGAGCGCAAGGTTACGGTCCGGGGCTTCCGGGGTGACGCTGTCGGACGGCATGGGATCTCCTCGGAGAGGTCTCGGAGTGGCTGCGGCAACGACTCTATCGGTCCCGGGCAGCAGCCCGGGGCACGACCGGGCATCGCCGGTTTGGGACCATGGTGCGTGTGAGTACGGGAACACCCACCGACCGGCCGAGCCCGCCCCCCGCACCGGGCGCGGACCAGCCGCCCACGCGGCGACGCGGCCTGGGATCAGTGCGCAGCATGGTCATCTCGACGGTGATCGTCGTGCTCGCGGTGATCGGCTGGTGGGCGTTCGTGCCGCGGTCCGACCAGCCCGCCGCCCCGGTCGCCGACATCGCCGGTATCGCTCGGGAGGTCGGGATCGCGCAGCACTGGGACCCGGCGGTCGCCGACGGGCTGCCCAAGGGTTGGCAACCGGTCAACGTCCGCCTCGTGACGGCAGAGCACCTGCCGCCGACCTGGCAGGCGGGGTATGACGTGTCCGGCGGGAAGTACATCCGGGTGCTGCAGACCGAGGACACCAGCGACGACTGGGTGAACACCCAGACCGGCGACGGAGCCGCCCAGGGCACCGTCACGATCGACGGCGTGAAGTGGGCCAAGACCGAACGCAGCGATGGCGGGGAGCGCAGCCTGGTGCGGTCGACTCCGCTCGGCGGTCTCGCGACGGTCGTCGACGGCACCGGGGACTGGTCGCAGCTGACGCGTTTCGCGAAGGCGCTCAAGCCGCTCAGCAGGAGTTCGCTCGCGACCAAGGGACCGACCGCAGCCGGTTAGTCGCCGTCCGCGGCCCCGGCCGTCATGGCATCGATCTTCTGCTGGGCCCCGTCCAGCCAGCGCTCGCAGTGTGCGGCGAGCGTCTCACCGCGCTCCCAGAGCCGCATCGACTCCTCGAGCGTCTCGGTGCCGCTCTCCAGACGCGCCACGATCGCCGCGAGCTCGTCGCGTGCCTCCTCGTAGCCGAGCTCGGCCACATCGGCATTCGTCGTGGCGTCGTCGGGTGCGTCCTTCTTCGGCATACCCGCAGTCAATCACGTCGTCAGGACACCGGCGTGACCGCGAAGTCGCCGGATGCGACCGTCACCCGCAGCAGTTCGTCGGGTTCCACGGTCGCGACATCGGTCACCACCTGGCCGTCGGTGTGCCGCACCACGGCGTACCCACGCTCCAGCGTCTGCAGCGGGGACAGCGCGCGCAGCTGGCCACGCAGGTGCGCGATCTGGTCGTGCGCCCGCTCCAGCCGGTGGCCCACCCGCGATCGCGAGCGGTCCCTTAGCGCCTCCACGGTCGCGCGTCGGGTGGCGACCATCGTCTCCGGTGCCACCAGCACCGGCCGGCTGCGCAGCTGCTCCAGATGCCGGCGTTCGACGATGAGCCGGCGGTGCAGGGCGCCGGCGCCGCGCGCCCGCGACTCGGCCAGCCCGTCCAGCTCGTCGGCCAGATCCGGCACGATCCGCTTCGCGGCGTCGGTCGGGGTCGAGGCACGGACGTCGGCGACGAAGTCGAGCAGCGGGGTGTCCTCATCGTGTCCGATCGCGCTCACGACCGGTGTGCGGGCGGCGGCGACGGCCCGCACGAGGGCTTCGTTGCTGAACGGCAACAGGTCCTCGAAGCCACCCCCGCCGCGGGTGATGACGATGACGTCGACGTGGGCGACCGCGTCGAGTTCGGCGAGCGCGGCGGTGACCTGCGGGACCGTGTCGGGACCCTGGACCGCGACCTGCCGGATCTCGAACCGGGTTGCGGGCCAACGGCGTCTGGCGTTCTCGACGACATCCTTCTCGGCAGCGCTGGCGCGCCCGCAGATCAGCCCGATCGTGCGCGGCAAGAACGGCAGTGGCTTCTTGCGGGACGGTTCGAAGAGGCCCTCGCTGCGCAGCAGCTGCTTGAGGTGCTCCAACCGGGCGAGCAGCTCCCCGACCCCGACCGGCCGCATCTGCCGGGCCTCCAGGTGCAACGTGCCGCGCTTGGTCCAGAACCGCGGCTTGGCGTGCACCACGACCCGCGCGCCCTGCTGCAGCCCCGGTCCCATCGCGTCGAGCGTGTTGACGTGCACCGTGACCGACAGGGACATGTCGACCTCGGGGTCGCGCAGCGTGACGTAGGCCGTCGGCGCCCCGGGTCGCCGGTTGAGCTGCACGATCTGCCCCTCGACCCACAGCGGCGACATCTTGTCGACGTAGTCGCTGATCTTCACCGAGAGGGTGCGCACCGGCCACGGTTTCTCCGCGGTGGTGTCGGCGGCCCTTTCGGGCAGTGGGTTGGTCATCTGGTCACTGTAGATGGTGAGTGCGTCGCGCCTGGTCGAACTAGCCTGAGGTGTATGACGATCCGCATCCCCGGTCTTGCACTGACCGACCACACGCTGCCGGTGCCGCTGGACCACACCGACCCGGGCGGCGCGACGATCGAGGTGTTCGCCCGTGAGGCGGTGGCGGTCGACAAGGTCGGTGAGGATCTGCCCTGGCTGGTCTACCTGGAGGGTGGGCCCGGCGGGGAGAGCCCGCGGCCGATGAAGGCCGAGGGCTGGCTCGGGCACGTCACCAGGACGCATCGGGTGCTGTTGCTGGACCAGCGCGGGTGCGGTCGGTCGACTCCCGTGACCACGCGTTCGACCGCGGGGATGACCGGTGCGGAGATCGCGGAACACCTGCGGCACTTCCGGGCCGACAGCATCGTGGCAGACGCCGAGATCTTCCGGACGCAGGTCGCGGGCGGCACGCCATGGACGACGCTCGGCCAGAGTTACGGCGGTTTCATCACGCTGACCTACTTGTCGCAGGCACCCGAAGGGCTCGCCGGCTGCATGGTCACCGGCGGGCTGGCCGGTCTCGAGGCGACCGCCGAGGACGTCTATGCGCGCACCTTCCCGCGGATCGCGCGCAAGAACGCCGCCTATTACGAGCGGTACCCGGAGGACGTGGCCGCGGTGCGGCGCATTGCGGACCACCTCACGGCGCACGAGGTGGTGCTGCCGGACGGTTCGCGGCTGACGCCGGAGCGGTTCCGGCTGATCGGGAGCACCTTCGGGATGAGCTACGGCTTCGAGCACGTGCACTGGCTGCTGGAGACCGCCTGGGACGGGGACCAGCTCGCCGATCGCTTCCGGGAGTCGGTGATGGTCGAGACGTCATACGTCAACGGGCCGATCTACGCCGTGCAGGAGTATTGCTACGGCGCCCCGGGGAAGCCAACCGGCTGGGCGGCGGACCGGGAGATCGAGCGGCGGCCGGAGTTCGCGGTGGATGCCGGGCGGCTGTTGTTCACCGGGGAGACGATGTTCCGCTGGATGTTCGACCAGATCCCGCTGCTGCGGCCCTTCGCGGAGGCGGCCGACATCCTGGCCGCGGTCGACGACTGGCCCGCCCTCTACGACCTCGACCGGTTGGCGGACAACACCGTCCCGGTCGTGGCTGCGGTCTACTTCGACGACATGTATGTCGACGCCGACCTCTCGCTGGACACCGCCCGACGGGTCGGCAACGTGCGGCCGTGGGTGACCAACGAGTACGAGCACGACGGCCTGCGCACCGGTGCCGTCATCGAACGGCTGACCGACATGCTGGCGGGCAAGGTCTGACCCGCAACCGCCCTGTCGGGCCGATCTCCGGAAGGCACTTAGCATGGGGGTATGACTTCGCCCGTGCCGACCGACATCGACCAAGCCGTCGCCGACCAGCACAAGCGCGTGTTGCTGGCGGCTCCGCGCGGTTACTGCGCCGGTGTCGACCGTGCCGTGGTGACGGTGCAGAAGGCCCTCGACCTCTACGGGCCGCCCGTCTACGTGCGCAAGCAGATCGTCCACAACAAGCACGTCGTGGCGACCTTGGAGAAGCGTGGTGCGATCTTCGTCGACGAGACCGACGAGGTGCCCGAGGGCGCGACCGTGATCTTCTCGGCGCACGGCATCGCCCCGGTGGT
The DNA here is from genome assembly GCF_014190805.1 of Flexivirga oryzae. NCBI lineage: Bacteria > Bacillati > Actinomycetota > Actinomycetes > Micrococcales > Dermacoccaceae > Flexivirga > Flexivirga oryzae. Next base: position 156,915 of record NZ_JACHVQ010000005.1, read on the forward strand.
GCGGGACCAGGCCAGGGCGCTGTCGCTGCGGACCATCGACGCCACCTGTCCGCTGGTGACCAAGGTGCACCGGGAGGCGCGCCGGTTCGCCTCGGACGACTACGACATCCTGCTCATCGGGCACGCCGGCCACGAGGAGGTCGTGGGCACCTCGGGTGAGGCACCGGACAACATCGTGCTGGTCGAGTCGCCCGAGCACGCCGACACCGTCGAGGTGCGCAACCCCGAGAAGTTGGTCTGGTTGTCGCAGACGACGCTGTCGGTCGACGAGACGATGGAGACGGTCCGCCGGCTGAAGCAGCGCTTCCCGAAGTTGCAGGACCCGCCGTCCGACGACATCTGCTACGCCACCCAGAACCGCCAGCTCGCGGTCAAGCAGATGGCGCCGCGCACCGATCTGATGATCGTGGTCGGCAGCCGCAACTCGTCCAACTCGGTGCGGTTGGTCGAGGTCGCCGTGGAGCACGGCGCCCGCGACGGGCACCTGGTTGATTACGCCGACGAGATCGACGAGGCGTGGCTGGCCGGCGTGACCACCGTGGGTGTGACCTCGGGGGCCTCGGTGCCGGAGATCCTGGTGCGTGACGTGCTCGACTTCCTCGCCGAGCGCGGGTATGCCGACGTCGAGGCGATCACGGCGGCGGAGGAGAGCCTCCTCTTCGCGCTGCCCAAGGAGTTGCGGCGCGACCTCAAGGCCGCCGGTATCAGCGACCAGATGAAGCACGACGCCGGATCCCTCAGCGACGCCGAATCGCTGCGCTGATCCGCTCAGCCGGCGTCGGGCACGTCGGCGTCGCCCGGTCGCGTGGCCGGGTCCCGGAAGTCAAGCGTCGGGCGAGCCACGTCCTCGTCCAGCGCGTCGATCAGCTCGTGTGCGGTGAGTGGGCGGGCTGGTGTCTCGACCGCGCGCAGCCGCTCCGGCGGGGCGTCCTGCGCCAGACCCAGGGCGTGCATCTGCCGCGCCGTCACCAGGACACGCGACTCGAGAGTGCCGATCATCGCGTTGTAGGCCTCCACCGACCGGGTCAGCGACTGCCCGACCTTGGCGGTGTGCCGCCCCATGGTGCCGAGCCGGTCGTAGAGCGTCTGGCCGAGGGCGAGCAGCTCGCGCGCGCCGCGCGCGAGGCTGTCCTGTTGCCAGGCGGCGGCGCTGGTGCGCAGTAGTGCCAGCAGGGTGCTCGGTGAGGCGGGCACGACCTTGCGGCTCATCGCCCGGTCGAGCAGCGATGGGTCCTGCCGCAGCGCGGCGGCAAGCATGGCGTCGGCAGGGACGAAGCAGACCACGAGCTGCGGGGACTGCTCGAACGCGCTCCAGTAGGCCTTGGCGGCCAGGGCGTCCACGTGCCGGACCAGTGCCTTCGCATGCTGATCGAGCAGCCGGTCACGATCGACGGGGGTGAGGTGGTCGGCCTGCGCGTCGAGGAAGGCGCGCGTCGGTGCCTTGCTGTCGATCACCAGCACCCGGCCGGCGGGCAGCCGGACGACCACGTCGGGGCGGATGGTCGCGTCGTGCCGGCTGACGGCAGTGACCTGCTCCTCGAAGTCGCAGTGCGCGAGCATCCCGGAGTGCTCCAGGACGCGCCGGAGCTGCACCTCGCCCCAGGTGCCGCCGGTCGACGTGGCACGCAGCGCCCCTGACAGCTGCGTCGTCTCCTGGTGCAGCGCCCCGGCGACCCGGCCCACCTCGGCGAGTCGCGCCCCCAGCTCACCGAACTGCTCGACCCGGTCGCGCTCCAGCGTCGCGACCTGCTTCTCGACACGCCCGAGGGTCGCACTCAGCGGCGCGAGGACCGCCGCGGTCTGCTGGTCGTCGGCCACGGCGGACTCCAGGTCGATGACGCGCTCGCGCAACAGGTCACGCTCGGTGCCCAGGGCAGCGCGGCGGGCGGCATACGTCTGACGCAGCAGCGCCCAGGTGACACCGGCGGCGAGCAGTGCGCCGGCGACGAGGCCGATCACGAATCCGGTCATGGGTGCAGCCAAGCAGGAGGTGCCGACAACCATCGGCAACCGGCCCGATCAGGCGAGCGTCTGCCGCAGCCAGTCGTCGATGGATGACGCGGCGCGCTCCCACCGGGCGTCGAGCATGACGTCGTGCGGCAGGCCGTCCCAGAGCACCGGGGTGACGGCGTACCGGCCGGCGGTGAGCGCCACGTCGTGCGGCGTGGCGGTCCGATCCTGCGAGCCGCCGGCCACCAGCAACGGCGTGCCGACCCGCCGGGTGCGCACCGGTCGGGTCACCGTGTCGATGACCGCCCGAAAGCTCTCGTCGGTCAGCCGTGCGGCCCAGGTCTCGACGTCGCAGGCGGGCGCGTCCGCCGAGAAGAACCAGTAGCGCGTGGCCCGCGGTGTGGCGAACAACGGCAGCAGGCGAAGCGTCGCGAACGCCCGCGCGGCTGCGGCCGGGCTGTGTCGTATGACGCGCAGCGTCAGCCGCATCCCGCCGCTCGGCGGAGTGGAGCCGACGAGCACCGCTGCCGGCACGTCGTGCCGCTCCAGGTAACGCTGGACCACGAACCCGCCCAGTGAATGACCAACCAGGACAGGAGGTTCCGGCAGCGAACCGACTACCTCGCCGAGGTCGTCGAGGTAGTCCTGGATGCTCGCCCACAGCACCGAGCGGTCCGCGGGACTGGCGCCGTGGCCGCGCAGGTCGAGTGCCACCGCGTGCCAGCCGCGATCGGCGAACCAGGGCAAGAAGTGTTCATCCCATGCCCACGCGCCGTGCATGGCGCCGTGGACGAAGAGGATCGACGGCCGGCCGGGGGATCGGGTGCCCCGTTCAATGGTGGCGATCATCGCGCACCTCCAGTTATTTGACAGGAGTAAAATAACGTACATGCACCCACTTCGCCAGGGTCCCAACTAGGTTGTGAGCCGTGCCGAACCGCCGTCGCATGAGCCCGGAGCAGCGCCGGGCGCAGTTGCTGGACGCCGGGGAGGCGATCTTCGGGCAGGGCGATTTCGAAGAGCTGACGATGGAGGAGATCGCACGTCACGCCGGAGTGACCAGGGCGTTGCTCTACCACTACTTCCCGTCCAAGGCCGACTTCTTCGCGGCGATCTGGCGGCGTGCCCACGAGAAGCTGGATGAGGCACCGGACCCCACCGAGACGGGGACAGTGCGCACCTGGGTGGCCGGGCGGCTGGCGGCATACCTGCGCTTCTATGGCGAGCACGCGCACCTGGTCCTCATCGCCAACCGCAGCTCGGTCGCCGCGGATCCGGCTGTCCGCGAGCCGGTTTCGGCACATTTCCGGGCGTTGGGCGGGACCGTGCTGGACGCCGCCGGGTGCACGGGGGAGTCCCGTCCGGTCGCCGAGGCCGCGTTCGAGGGCTGGATCGCCTTCGTGCGGGTGACCAGCCTCGCCGCGCTCGTCGACGAGCGGATCAGCCCCGCGCAGAACGTCGCGCTGTGTCTCGCGGCACTCGACGCCACGGTGGGCAGGTATGCCGATCTCGGCGCGAGCCCGCAGCCGCACTAGACTCCTGAACCCGTGGCACTCACCATCGGAATCGTCGGACTTCCCAACGTCGGCAAGTCGACCATGTTCAACGCACTGACCAAGAACAACGTGCTCGCCGCGAACTACCCGTTCGCGACCATCGAGCCGAACGTCGGGGTGGTGCCGCTGCCGGACGAACGTCTGGACAGGCTCGCCGCACTCTTCAAGTCCGACAAGACCGTGCCCGCGACCGTCTCCTTCGTGGACATTGCCGGCATCGTGCGCGGCGCCTCCGAGGGGGAGGGGCTGGGCAACAAGTTCCTGGCGAACATCCGCGAGGCGGACGCGATCTGCCAGGTCATCCGGGTCTTCGAGGACGACGACGTCGCGCACGTCGACGGCAAGGTGTCGCCCGAGTCCGATATGGAGACGATCAACACCGAACTGATCCTTGCCGACCTGCAGACCCTGGAGAAGGCGCTGCCGCGTCTCGACAAGGAGGTCAAGGGAAAGAAGACCGACAAGTCGGTGCTCGACGCGGCCAAGGAGGCACAGGGGATCCTTGAAGCCGGGGACACGCTCTTCGCCAAGGGCTTCGACGTCGCGCCGATCCGCGAACTGGGTCTGCTCACCGGTAAGCCGTTCCTCTACGTCTTCAACGTCGACGAGGACCAGCTGACCGACACCGAGTTGCAGGCATCGCTGCAGAAGTTGGTCGAACCCGCGGAGGCGATCTTCTTCAACGCCAAGCTGGAAATGGACCTCACCGAGATGTCGGACGGGGACGCCCTGGAGATGCTGCAGGGCTTCGGCGCCACCGAGTCAGGTCTGAACCAGCTGGCGCACAAGGGTTTTCGCACCCTCGGGTTGCAGACCTACCTCACGGCGGGCCCGAAGGAGTCGCGGGCGTGGACCATCCATCGAGGGTGGACGGCGCCGCAGGCCGCCGGCGTCATACACACCGACTTCCAGAAGGGCTTCATCAAGGCGGAAGTCATCTCGTATGACGACCTCATCGAGCTCGGCTCCGTCGCGGAGGCCCGCGCCCACGGCAAGGCGCGTATGGAGGGCAAGGACTACGTGATGGCCGACGGCGACGTGGTGGAATTCCGATTTAACGTCTAGCGTTAATGACGTCAGGCGTTATATGCTGCTCCTGTGATCAGATCGTTCGCTGACCGTGATACCGAGAAGGTCTGGCGTCGCGAACCGGCGAAACGATTGGATCCACGGATCCACAAGGCTGCTAACCGCAAGCTGCATCTGCTCGACGCTGCAACGACGTTGGACGCTCTGAGGGTGCCGCCCGGGAATCGTCTTGAGGCGCTCAAGGGCGATCGGCTGGGCCAGCACAGCATCCGGATCAACGACCAGTGGCGGATCTGCTTCCGCTGGACCGATGCCGGTGCCGAGGACGTGCAGATCGTGGACTACCGCTAGGAGGAGAGATGGCTGAGAAGTTGTACCCGCCGATCCATCCCGGTGAGGTCCTGATGGAGGACTTCATCGAGGGCTTCGGGATCACGCAGAACAAGCTCGCTGTGTCGATCGGTGTGCCGCCGCGGCGGATCAACGAGATCGTGCACGGCAAGCGTGCGATCACGGCGGACACCGCGTTGCGGCTGGGTCGCTACTTCGGGATCGAACCGCAGTTCTGGCTCAACCTGCAGACCCGTTACGACCTGGAGCTCGCGGAGGATCGCGTGGCCGAGCAGATCGACGCGATCGATCCTCTGAAGTCTGCATGATTCGCGTCCACACCATCACGATCGAGGCGCGGGACGTGGCGTTGGTTGGCCGCTTCTGGCGCGACTTCCTGCGATACAAAGTCAGCCCCAATCACAGTGACTCTGTGCTGCTGTGTGGAGACGGTCCGTCGTTGCTTATCCAACCGATGGGAAGCACCGCTGTTGTGGGGCGGCTACACCTCGATCTGCGCCCCGACGACGCGGGAGCCGAGGTATCGCGCGCCCTCAGCCTCGGCGCACGCCGGATGGATGTGGCCCAGGCAGGGCAGGAGGGGTGGACGGTCATGTGCGACCCGGAAGGCAATGTGTTCTGTGTGCTCCAGGGAGCCCACGAGTTCGAGGCCATTTTGGCTGCTGATCCCGGTAGTTGTACGGCGATCGACTGACGAATCGAAGGGGCGACCGCGGCGCTGTTGGTCGCGCATCAGGCGAGAGGTTGCTCGATGCCGCAACTCGGTGGAATGGAGGTTCGCGTTCTAACGTCTGCCGGCAACGAGGCACGTGTGGCCCGAGACGATGGCCGCCACTTCGCTCTCGTCGGATGGTGTCTGTCGGCCGCGTCGGCTGTTGTGGAATACAATCGACCCGCCCCTCAAGCCTCTCGAAGAAGCTCAAATGGGAGGGGCCTCTTTCTTTCCGGGGTGCCGTTTGAAGCCGAGTCTCTCCTGGGATGAGCAGACCGGCCTCATGGTCAGGGGGGCCTCGCCGTTGCCGACGAGCTTGCATGCGCCGGTTTCCTTGCCGCCACGAATTACTACCGGTTCTCAGGCTATGCACGCTAGTTCCAGAAGGCTCTCCACCTCGGCGACGACGACTTCAGTCCGGGCGTCACCTTCGACGAGATCCGCGCCGTCTACGACGCTGACGCGGCGCTGCGCATTGCGCTCGTCCGGCCGCTCGCGCAGGTCGAGCTCATGCTCCGCTCGCACGTCGCCCGCGTCATCGCCGACGAGCGCGGCGCCTACGGCCGGTATCTCGAGGAGAGCTTCTACATCGACGTCGGTGACCGTGAGCCGACCGTCGAGTCATGCCTGCGCGACATCGATCGCAACAAGGACCGCCACATCCTCCGGTACCGAGAGTCCGGTGTCGACCGCGCCGACTACAGCAAGCTCCCGGTGTGGTCAGCCGTCGAAGCCTGGTCGTTCGGCACGCTGTCGAAGGCCATCGAGCGAGGCGCGGGCGGCAACCTCGCCGACTTCGTCGCGACGAGCACCGGAATCGCCAAAGCCGGCTTCGCCTACCGAGAGTGCGGGCCCTGGTCGATCTCCGGAACCGGTGCGCCCTCCAAGAGGAGCTCGGCTAGAGGTCTGCCGTCGAGTCTCGGGCAGCGTCGGTCCCGGCATCGATTTCCCCGAGAATGTACATTTTGGGGTACTCTTGAGTCATGGAGATCACCGCAACCAAGGCGCGCGACCAGCTCGGTCGGCTCATCGACCGAGCGCACACCGAGCCCGTGTACCTCACCCGCCACGATCGGCGGGTGGGCGCGATCGTGGATGCCGACACCCTCGATCGGCTGATGGAGGCGGCCGAGGAGCTAGAGGACATCGCGGCCTACGACGCGGCGAAGGCCGAAGGCGGAGAGAGCGTCACGCTCGATGAGCTCCGTCGCGAGCTCGGTTTGTGACCTACACGGTTCGAATCGCGTCTGCCGCGCGTCGTCAGATCCGTAAGCTCCCGCGTGATGGCCAGGAGCGAGTCGCCGCCGTACTCGTCCTGCTGGCTGACGAGCCTCGACCGCCAGCGTCGAAGAAGCTCACTGGCCGTGACGCGTGGCGGGTTCGCACGGGGAACTGGCGGGTCATCTACGAGGTCCATGACGACGAACTCGTTGTCATGGTCGTCGCGGCAGGGAACAGGCGTGACGTCTACCGGCGATGACGCAGATGGTCCTACGTGACGAAACCCGGTGGAGTTCCGGTTTAACGTCCAGCGTTAATGACGGATGTCGTTATGTATTTGTCCCGTGATCAGATCGTTCGACAGTAAGGACACCGAGCGCACCTGGCATGAGCAGTACGTCAAGCGCGTCGACCGTACGGTGCAGCGATCGGCCTTGCGGAAGCTCGGGCTGGTTCATGCGGCGAAGGATGTCGAGGACCTCAGGATTCCTCCTGGGAACCGGCTGGAACGGTTGGTCGGCGATCGCCGTGGGCAGCACAGCATCCGTGTGAACGCGCAGTGGCCCACCTGCTTCGTCTGGAGTGATGGAGGTGCAGACAATGTCGAACTCGTCGACTACCACTGAGACCGATCTGATCGAGCCGATCCACCCGGGAGAGATCCTGATGGAGGACTTCATCGAGGGTTTCGGAATCACGCAGAACAAACTCGCAGTGTCGATCGGCGTGCCGCCGAGGCGCATCAACGAGATCGTGCACGGCAAGCGCGGCATCACTGCTGATACGGCGATCCGCCTGGCGCGCTACTTCGGCACGTCCGAGGAGTTCTGGATGAACCTGCAGTTCGAACTACGAGCTGCGCCTTGAGCGGCGCGCGCTGCGTGACAAGGTCCAGGCGATTAGGCCGCTGAAGACCGGATGACCGTGCTGGTGGCTGTGGGTCGCCGCTGCTCGGCGTAACGACAAGCTGCGGAGGTGATGGCGATGGCGACAATGACCGCGCGCGAGTTCAACCGTGATGTCAGCGCCGCAAAACGCGAGGCCAACAGTGGGCCCGTCGTGATCACCGATCGCGGTGAGCCGGCCTACGTTCTTCTGTCGATTTACGAGTACCACCGGATGGGCGAGAGGGGTGCATCGCTCGTCGACCGTCTGAGCATGGACGATGACCTCGACATCGAGTTCGAGCCCGCCCGCATCGAGCTTGCGGTCCCCGAGTTGTGAGCTATCTGCTCGACACCAACGTAGTCAGCGAGCTCCGCAAGCCGGAGCGCAGGGCAGACTCCGGTGTGCGAGCCTGGGTCGCTGCGCGGGCGGCGTCGGATCTCTACCTCTCGGCAATCACTGTGCTGGAAGTAGAGGGAGGGATTGGGCGGCTGTCCAGACGTGATCCGGCTCAGGCGGAGCGACTGCGGGCCTGGCTCGATGGCGAACTGCTCGATGCCGTCGCACGCCGGATCCTGGCCGTAGACGTACCAGTCGCGCGTTGTGCGGCGCGGCTCCAGGTCCCCGATCCCAGACCGGAGCGCGACGCCCTGATCGCGGCCACGGCCGCCGTCCACGGTCTGACCGTGGTCACGCGCAACGTCAAGGACTTCGGCTGCCTCGATGTGGCGGTCGTCGACCCGTGGGGTTGAGTCCGGGCTGCGCGCACGCTGTCGGTTGAGGACGCTGCGGTCATGACGACCGTTCTGGCGGGCAGCTCGCCGGCTGGATGTCTGTCAGTCGGGGACGGACGCGACGTCGGGGGCGATGACGGCAAAGAGGTCGCCGATCCCGGCAAGACTGGCCTGCTTGAGAGCGTCCGGAGCCACTCCGCCGAGGTCGGGAAGATTCCGTGTCGCCGTAGCGCTGGCGACGACGGTCGGCGCGTAACCGTGGCTGAAAGCGCCGTCGGCCGTGGAGCGGACGCACATGTGTGCCATGAATCCGGTGAGAATCACGTTCTGCCGCCCGAGGGCGCGGAGCTGTGTGTCCAGGTCGGTCGCGACGAACGAATTCGGGTAGTTCTTGACGACCACGGGCTCGCCGGCGCGAGGGGCGACGCGGTCGACGATCTGCCCGATCTCGGCGCGTACGTCGTAGGGAGTACCCTCGCCCGCGTCGTGCATGATGTGCACCACCGGAGTGCCGGCAGTTCGAGCGCGGTCGAGCAGTTCGGCCGCGGCGTCGATCGCCGGCTGCACACCGTCGAGTTCGAGCAGCCCGCGGGTGTAGGTGTTCTGTATGTCGATCATCACCAGCGTCGAGTCGCTGAGCGACGACGGTGTGTCGGGGAGCCCGGTGAGCTGTCGCAGCGTGATGGCCTCGGTCATGTCGGGTCCTCTCGTTCGTCGCGGGCACCGTGCCCACAAGCTGCGCGAAATGTAGCTGTTGGCACGTTGCGTGGTGGTTGCAGTCGGCCCGGAGACATCCGCCCAGCGCTCGCGGTCGTCAGTCAGGGTGCGGTGGCCTGCGATTCTGCTTGACCTCGGAACGCTCCCGCTTTGCTTCCAGTCGGCGACGCTGTGAGCCGGGGGTGCGCCGGGTCGGCCGACGAACCGGCGCGGGCATGACTGCGTTGCGAAGCAGTGTGGCGAGTCGCTCCCTCGCAGCGGCGCGGTTGCGTCGTTGGGAACGGTGCTCGGCCGCGCTGATGGTCAGGATCGTGCCCGACAGTCGCGGGGCGAGTCGCTCGAGCGCGAGTTCGCGCTGAGTCTCGGTCAGTGCCGTGGTGCTCCCGACGTCGAGGCTGAGCTGCACACGGGAGTCCGCAGTGTTGACGCCCTGGCCGCCCGGTCCGGAGGCGTGCGAGAACTGCTCGAGGAGCTCGCCGGCGGGAACGATGAGTCCCCGCGGTGCGCCCGGTCCCGGTGGTATGTGCAGGTCGTCCACAGCGATCAGTCTGCCGGGATGCCCTCGGCCGTCCAATCGATGGAGCCACCTCATGCTCATGTGACGCACCGAGGGCGTGGTGTGAGTGCACCGTCCAGGGAGCGGCCTGAATCCCGCTACGGTGCAGGTGATCTCGTTTGCCATCACTCTTGGAGGCCGCCATGCCCCGCACCCGGGTTCACAACCTGTTCGTCTCGTCCGACGGATTCGCGGCGGGCGACCGGGTGACGATGGAACACCCGATCGGAGGAGCGGAGGCGCTCTTCGGCAAGTTCGACGGCCGGGTCATTCACGGAGTCCACGGCATCGACGAACCCGTGACCGTGGATCGCGCGCTGTTCAGCATGTGGGGCCAGGGGGTGGGCGCGGAGATCATGGGCCGCCGCAAGTACGGACCGCAGACCGGCGAATGGCCGGACGACGGATGGCAGGGCTGGTGGGGAGACACACCGCCGTTCGGTACTCCCGTCTTCATCCTCACCCATCACCCGCGGGAGAGCATCGAGTTCGCCAACGGCACCAGCTTCCACTTCGTGGACGCCTCGCCCGAGGATGCGCTTCGTCTCGCGCAGGAGGCGGCCGGTGGGCTGGACGTCCGGATCGGTGGTGGCCCGTCGACCGTCGGCGAGTTCCTGCGGGCCGACCTCGTCGACTTCCTGCATCTGGCGATCGTCCCGATCGTGCTCGGGACCGGTGTCCGGATCTGGGATCACCTGGCGGGTCTGGAGGACCGGTTCACCGTCGAGTCGATCGGCACGTCGAGCGGGCTGACCCATCAGCTGTGGAACCGGCATCACGCGCAGTAGTCGGACGCCGCGCCCAGCACCGGTCGAGGACCGCGGATACCGTTGCGGTCATGGCAGTGCGGCGGCTCGGCGACGGTTACGAACCCCACGTCGACGAGGAGGACGGAGAGCTCACCTACTCGGTCCCGGTTGACGCGGGGATCACGTCGGCGAGCTTCTCGTTCCGGATCACGCAGTCCGACCTCGAGGTGCTGCGCACCGACGCATACCGTCGCGCGGCGCTGGAGGTGATCGGCCACGCGGTGCTGCAGCGATCGATGGACCCGGAGCGCGCGCCGGTCTCGCAAGAGCAGTTCTCGGGCCTCGTCGCGACCCTGCTGCACGGCGCGCCGGGCGAACTCGAAGCGGCGATCGACCGCGCCGGCGTCGAGCACCACATGGTGACGCGCCTGTACATCGACCAAGTGCTGCAACGGCGAGAGTGACCGCAGCGGGAGTGGCGACAGCGGCCACGTTCCGAACTGCGGTGACGGCTGCGGATCGGGGGCCTGTCGGCGGAAGTGTTTGCAGATGGGCTCGGGTGTTCTCAGCGTGCCGACCGGCCGCCCGAACGAACGCTCCGACTCAGTGACTTCAACCGTGAGTCGTGCTCCGCCGCCGTCAAGGCGTCGGCAAGCGCTTGTTCGAAGGCGGGAGCCGCCGCCTGGTAGGACTGGCTCCCGTCGTCGGTGATGACGACGTAGACCCCGCGGCGGTCGTCGCCGCAGCTCTCCCGGCGGGCCAGTCCGGCCGACTCGAGGCGGTCCACCAGTCGGCTCACCGAGCTCTGATTCAGGGACAGCGCGTCGGCCAGGTCCAGCAGTCGGACTTCGTGCTCGGGTGCGTGGGCGAGCATGGCGAGTGCCCGGAAGTCCGACCCGGCCAGACCGAGGCGTCGCAGTGCCTTGTTGGTCGTCTGCTCGATGGCCGTGTGCAGCGCGATCAGGTCGTTCCAGCCCTGCACGGCCGGTGAGGGGGCCGACGCGGATCTCTTCTGTCGCGGGGTCATGTCTTCATGGTACATGCGTTGACGCACAGTGCATGCACATGCATATAATTTGGAAATGACTTCGACCTCAGTGGATCCCGGCGGTTCGGCAGTACGGTTCGTCATCCAGGCGGCGATCTGGGGTTCGAGGTTCACGCTCATCTCGGTGGCTGTGCGGGCGGTCAGCCCCAGCCTCGTCGTGCTGTCACGGTTGGCACTGGCGGCCACCGTGCTTCTCGCGTTGGCCGGGTGGCGGCATGCGGCGCTCGTTCGGGGCCGGTCGCTCTGGCTGCACACCGCGGTGGCTGCGGCTCTGGGCAACGTTGTTCCCTATGTGTTCCTGACGTACGGAGAGCGCACCACGGCGGCGGGCACGGCGGGTGTTCTGATCGGCGCCACCCCGTTGCTGACCCTCGCACTCGGGGTCGTCGCAGTGCGGGATACGCCGCCCTCGGTGCATACGTTCGTCGGATTCGGCACGGCCTTCGCCGGACTGGTCCTGGTGATCGGTCCGCACGGCGGTGGTTGGGCACCATCTCCCGGGATGCTGCTGTGCCTCGGCGCCGCCGTGAGCTACGCGGCCGGGTACGTCTACGTCCGTCGATTCCTGACCCGGCCGGGTACCTCCGCGCTCGGTGCGGCGGCCTCCCAGCTGGTCGCGGCTCTCGCGCTGCAAGCAATACTCACGCCGGTGTTGGGGTGGCACATCGGAGTCGTTCACCCCGATGCGGCGATGGCGTTGGTGCTGCTCGGTTTGCTCGGAACCGGTTACGCGACTGTGTTGTACTTCCGGTTGATAGCGGACCTCGGGGCGGCTCGAGCGGCCGCGGTCGACTACCTCGTCCCGGTGTTCGCGGTCCTGTTCGGCGTGCTGGTCAGCGGAGAACACCTGGGCGCCTCGGTGATCGCCGGCGCCGTGTTGATCCTGTCCGGTATGGCGATCGGCGAGGGCCGCGTGTCGTTCCGGCGGTTCGCCGGAGGGCGATGCGTCGATCTCTGATCACCAGGTCCCCTGGACGGCCGGCTCCCGCGGCGCAACGGCTCCTTCCCGTGGCGCTTGGGGTTGGGGTGCGGTGTTGGCCGGTGCAAGGGCGAGGATCAGCAGCGCGAGACCGATGACGCACAGTCCGATCCAGCCGAGGGGAGTGAGGCGTTCGCCGACGATCAGAACGGCCAGGATGGTCGCGACGGCCGGCTCCATGAGCGTGACGGTGGTCGCCGTGCTCGCCGAGACCTTCGCCAGTCCGAAGCCGAACACCAAGTAGCCGAGGAACATCGTCACCAGCGCCATGTATGCCGCCACGGCGAAGTTCTGCGTGGACGTGAGCAGGGGTGCGCCGGTCACCAACAGGACGGGGACGAGCAGTGCGCCGCCGATGCCGAAGACCGACCCCATTGCCGCGGACCGCTCGACACCCGAGTCGATGAGGCGGTGCGCCGACCACGAATACGTCGCGTATGCCGCAGCGGCGACCAGGCCGAGCAGGACGCCGGCGAGAGTCGACGCGATGTTCGCGGCGGGGCCGTCGAGCTTCGACTCGCACAGGGCGGCGCTTCCCGCCACCCCGAGCCCGGCGGCCAGCATCCACCAGCGGCTCAGCGGCGACCTGTCGACGAGCCGCTCCAACAATCCGGCCGCCAGTGGTGCCGACGCGAGGGTGATCACCGACCCGACGGCGACGCCGGCGAGGTGCATCGAGCTGTAGAACGCCAGCGGATAGACGCCGACCGCCACCCCGCCGATCAGTACGGTGCGCAAGCGGGTGCGCAGGACGGTGCCGGCCCGACGTAGTGCCGGGAGGGCGATGGCTGCTTGCAGCAGACCGCCGATGCCGAGCGCGGCTGCGCCGATCGCCAACGGGCCGACGCCCGATGCAAAGGTCGCGGCAGTGCCGGTCGTGCCCCACACCAGCGATGCCAGGCCGATCGTCGCGATCCCCCAGGTCCGGTCGCGGTTCATGCGGCGTCCAGCATCGCGGCCGCCATCCGGCGTGCGGTCACGAGTCGGTCCGGTCGACCCTCCAGACCCGCCCGGCTCATCGCGCCTTCCAGGAGGAACGAGAGGTGCTCCGCCATACCCGCAGGGTCTGCGACTCCCGCTGTCTCGAGGTCCGCCACGAGGATCTGCTCGACCTGCTCCTTGTGCCGGCGCACTGCGTCGCGGCCGGAATCGCCGGCGGGCAACTCCGCGGCCGCATTGAGCAGGCCGCAACCGCGGAAACCGTGCTCGTACGCCAGGGAAGCATGGTCGAGATAGGCGTCGAAGACCGCGAGCACACGCTCGATCGGGGATCGTGCGGTCGCTGTGCGCTGGTCATACAGCGCCAGCCACTCCTGGTGCCGTGCCTCGATGTATGCCTCGACCAGCTCCGCCTTGGAGGCGAAGTTGTTGTAGAGGCTCATCTTCGCGACGCCGGCCTCCGCAGTGACGGCGTCGATTCCCGTCGCCGACATGCCGTGCGCGTAGAACAAGCGCGACGCCGCCTCGAGGATGCGTTCACGAGCGGGTGCTGCGCCCGGGTGACGTGCCATGTGATGTCTCCTGCCGTATTAGGTAGACCAGTCTACCTAATACGGGACGCCGTGTCGAACGGCTCACGGCGGAGGCGAGTTCGGATCGGTCAGCTCCACCGTCAGTCGGTTCGGATCTTGCACGACGAAGGACCAGTAGCCGACCCAGAACGGTTCGGGTCGAAGGGTTTTGACTCCTGCCGCGCGGAGTCGGGCAACGGCGTCCCGGAACGCCGCAGGCGGAAGAGCGATGGAGACCGACCTGACCGGCCGGGTGGCCGGTGCATCCGGTAGCTGGCCATCGGCCCAGCCCGGCTGGTGCGCCCAATCGTCCGGCTGCTCGACGGAGTCGACCCGGTGGAAGGTCAGCTGTACGCAGTCATGGACGAACGCGATGTCGTCAGCCGTGTCCCACACCTGTTCCAGGCCGACCAGCTCGCCATAGAAGTGCCGCGTTGCGGCGATGTCGGTGCTGTACTCGTAGCTGAACCACGTTGCCACGTTCTACCTACCCTTCGTGCGAGGAACCGACGTTGTGGTCAGGCCGCGCCGGCTGCAGCAGCGCATGCGTCTCGGCGGTCGTGAGCGCCGGGATCGGCAGCGGGGAACGGTGGCCGTCCGTGCGGAGTCCGTCGAGGGCGATCCACAGATATCGGCGGTACAGCTGCCCTGCATCGTCGCGTTCGTCGAGTGGGGGTCCGTCCTGGGCGACACCCGCCACCGCACTGAAGGCGATCTGCAGGAAGATCAGGTCCGTTCCGGTGACGTCGTCCCGAAGGGCCCCTGCCTCCCGTGCACGATCTGCCACCAGGTTGACCAACGGCGCGATCCGGTCCCGGGTCTCGTCATACTGCGCGGCGCGCCCGTATCGGCCCGCGAAGATCTGCGCCATACCTCGGTCTCGTGCCTGGAGAGCGAGAGATCGCTCGAGATACAGGACGAGCCCGTCCCAGGGGTCCGGCTCGGCGAGTGCCGCGTGCAGGATCCGCTCGACCTCATCGTTCTGGCGCTCGAGGATCGCGTCGATGAGCTCCTGCTTGTTCGCGAAGCGTCGGTAGGCGGTGCCCACGCCGACGCCGGCATGGTGGGCGACGTCATTGAGCGTCACGCCCAGGCCGTTCCGGGCGAGCAGCTCGCGCCCGGCCGTCAGGAGTCGCTCGCGATTGAGGGCGGCGTCCTTGCGCAGCGTCTGGTCGGTCGCGCGCGTCGGCGTCATGGGCGCCATCGTACACAAAGCGGATAGGCGTTATCCGAATTCGTGTTAGAGTGAGGTATACGGATACAAAATATCCGGTTATCGCGTATCTCCCGAAGGAGGCACTGAATGGCCAACGAACAACCGCACTTCACCCTCAACAACGGTGTCGAGCTTCCGCAGCTCGGCTTCGGCGTCTACCAGACGCCGCCCGACGAGACCGCGGAGGCGGTGCAGACGGCGTTCAAGGCCGGCTACCGCCACATCGACACAGCCGCGGCATACGGCAACGAGAAGGGTGTCGGCGAGGCACTGAGACGATCTGGTCTCGACCGGTCCGAGGTCTTCATCGAGACCAAGGTCTGGGTCGTCGACTACGGCTACGAGCAGACGCTGCACGCCTTCGAGAAGGGCTCCGCGAAGCTGGGGATCGACCAGATCGACCTGCTGATCCTGCACCAGGCGTACCCGAAGGCGTTCGGCAGGACGATCCAGGCGTACAAGGCACTGGAGACCCTCCTCGTCGACGGCAAGGTCCGTGCCATCGGGGTGAGCAACTTCCTGCCCGAGCGATTGGAGCGGCTCCTGAACGAGACCGACGTCGTGCCGGCCGTCAACCAGATCGAGGTGCACCCCTACACCCAGCAGCGGGAGCTGCAGGCGTTCGACCGTGAGCACGGCATTCTCACCCAGGCGTGGTCGCCCATCGGCGGCCTGCGCACCTACGGCAACGGCGACACTCCGCTGAGCGACCCGACCATCGCGAAGATCGCACGGGCACACGGGAAGACGCCCGCGCAGGTCATGCTCCGCTGGCATCTCCAGGAGGGCCGCCAGGTCATCCCGAAGTCGGTGCGACCGACACGCATCGCGGAGAACTTCGACGTCTTCGACTTCGAGCTCACCCCGGATGAGGTTGCCGGCATCGATGCGCTGGAGCAGGGTATGACGATGGTTCCGGACCAACTCGACTTCGATGCGTTCCGCATCGAGATCCCCGAGGCATGACACCGTGCGTGCACTGGTAACCGGCCGCGGACCGGAGTGGAGCCTGGCCGACCTGCCGGTCCCGGAGCCAGGCCCCGGTCAGGTCCTGATCCGCAATCACGCAGCGGCGACCAACAACGCCGACCTGCCCATGCTCGCCGAGGCCGATCCCACGGACGGCGGCACCGGCTCCGAGTTCGTCGCGGGGTTCGAGTACGCCGGTGAGATCGCCGCCGTCGGCGACGGGGCGGGCGACTGGCGATCCGGTGATGGGCACCTTCCCCTCCGCGTTCGCCGAGTACCTGGTCTCCGACCACCGATTCGTCCTGCCCCGCGAAGGACTCGCGCCGGAGATCGCCTGCGCTCTCCCGACGGCACTGCTCACCGAGTTCGGCGCGCTCCGGGCGGCAGCCTTCGAGCCGGGGCACACCGTGCTCGTCACCGGTGCGAGCACCGGCATCGGCATGATCGGCGTTCAGGTCGCCAAGGCGCTGGACGCCGCGCGGATCATCGCGACCACGCGGACCGCCGCCAAGAAGGACCTGATCCTGGGCCTCGGTGCCGACGTGCTGCCTGCGGTCGCCCGCGGCGACATCGCGCCGGTCATCGACTCGACCATGGACGTCGCGGACTGTGCGCGGGCCGCAGACCGGCTGCGGTCGGGTCAGGCGATCGGCAAGATCGTGCTCGTGTTCGGATGACGGATTCACCGGACTCTGCCGGCCCCAGGGGCGTCAGGGTGCTGAGGACGCCGGCCAGATGATCTGGTCGGCGCCGGCTCGGTCGCGGCTGGTGCCCGGCGACGTCACGTCCCCCGGTGCGTGGGCTGCCACACCGAAGGCGGTGGTCGTGGTGACCTCCCAGTGGGGAGGGACGTCGAATTCACGCGCGATACCCGCACGGTCGAAGGCCCGGAACTGGTGGGCGTCCAGCCCGATCGACAACCCCTGGATCGTCATGTGTGCGACGGCCTGCCCCAGGTCGTATCGCGCGAACTCGGAGTACTCCCAGTCGCACGTCTCGTCGACGAGCACGCGCGCGAGGTTGACGACGAGGAGGGAGGCGTCGGGTGCCCATCGCGCGGAACTGCGTGCCAGGTGCTTGACGAGCCGACGGTGTATGGCGTCGTCGCGCCGGGCGACGATGAAGCTCCATGGCTGAGAGTTGCCCGCCGAAGGAGCCTTGCGCACTGCGTCGATCAGGGTGCCGAGTTGGGCGGGGGTGACCACCGCAACGGGGTCGAAGCTGACCGGGCTGAACCGGTTCGCCAGTGCGGGGTGGAGCTCCGGTCGGGCAGTGGGTTGGCAGGCGGTCACTCGACTGAGGATAGGGACGCGCCGGGCGGCTTGGTCCATGCGATGGTGTGCCGGAAGCCCAGGTGACGCTGCATGGCCGCACCGGGAAGGACGTGCTCGACCGCGGCTCGGAGCTGAGCGAATGTCAGCGTCGGGTCCCGGACCGGGAACGGCGCCGCCGCGTCCGATGTCTGTTCGGCCGGCCAGGGGTGTCGGACGTAGCCGATGATCGGGTTGGTCGCCATCGACGCCAGGTCCCAGGCGTGGTCGGCGACGGAGTCCGGCCTGGCCAGGCCGACGCAGAGGAACCGTCCACCCGGGTTCAGGATCCGGCGGACCTGCTCGAGTGCCGGCTCGAGGTCGAGATGATGCAGGACCGCGATCATGGTGACCAGGTCGGCCCCTGGTGGCACGGCATCGAGGGTCAGCGACTCCACCGTGACGTTCGACAGGCCGGCACAGCGGGCCGCGCTCACGCGACGCATGTCGGCATCGACGTCGATGCCGCGGATCAGGTCGAAGTGCTGCGCAAGGAGGGCCAGGAGTTCGCCACGGCCACAACCGACGTCCAGCGCCGTGCCGCGCCGGGCGGGCAATCGTGTGGTGATCCACGGGTGGAATGCGTCGTTGTGGCTCCAGGGGTGTCGGTCGTTCACCCGCTGCAAGGCATCGATCAGGCGCCTGCCCAGGGTGGTTCGTGACACTCCTCGAATATCCACGGCGCCAGTGTTACATCCCCGATCGCTTCCGCGTCCGTCGCTCGGCGCGCAGCGGACGCTAGGCTCGTCGGGCGATCGATCGTTGTCCGACACACCCGAAAGAGCATCTCCATGAGAATCCTGCATGTCCTCGGCCGCGCTGCCTTCGGAGCGCCGTTCGTCATCCTCGGACTCGATGCGGCGAAGGAGCCGGGGGCTCGGGTGAAAGCGGTTGAAGCGCTAGGGATTCCGCAACCGGAGCTCGTGGTCCGCGCCAACGGCGCCGCGATGGTCGCAGGCGGGGCGGCACTCGCGGCCGGCGTGCTTCCGCGCGCCGCCGCGGCGGGTCTGGCACTGTCACTCATCCCCACCACGCAGGCCGGCCACTCCTACTGGCGGGAGACGGACCCGGTGGTCCGCGGCCAGCAGCGCATCCACTTCCTGAAGAACGTCGGTCTGGTCGGCGCGTTGCTCGCCTACGCCGCCAAGGGCTGACCCGCTCCGGGTCGCGCAGCTCCGACGTTCCCGGCGGCGCTTCGCGCCGTGCCCGGTGGTTGAATGCCGTTGAGCCCTCGGGTCTCCCGTCCCTGACCTGGTGGGATGCAATCCCGGTCGTGATCTATGCGCGCGGTTGACGTGCGGTGGCCCCGGTGGGGCGCCGGGCGACCATCAACCCGATGCTGCCGCGCTGCACGACGGTGCCGCCCTGGTTCGAGAGGACGAAGTCCCGCTCCAGGATTCCGGCCTTGCCGTTGCTGGTGGCGCGGACTCCGGTGATGTGGACGGTGCACCGGACCGTGTCGCCGGCGACGATCGGGTGCTCGAACCGCCAACCGTCGATCCCCAGCAGCGCGATGGAGCACTGCTCGAAAATGCCCAGGCGGGAGGCCAATCCGAGCGCCACCGAAAATCCGAGTGCGCCGTGTGCGATCGGGCCGCCGAATCGCCCGGCGGCACTGTGCACGGCGTCGGTGTGCACCGGGTTGGTGTCCCAGCTCCAGCCGGCGAAGGTGACGATGTCCGCCTCGGTGATGGTGCGGCCCTGAGTCTGAAAGACCTGTCCGGCGGCGAAATCCTCGAAGTACCAGTCGGCAGGTGATCCCATGTGCTCGGTCATGGCTCGATCATGACGTGCGACAGCCCTCCGTGGAAGTAGGCGGTGTCCCGACCCTCGGGAGTGGTGGAACACTCGAGCAGGTGGACATCTCCATCGCGGGTCACGATGATCTTCGGGCGCTCGCCGGACTGCTCTGGTTGCATGCGTCACCGGAGGAACAGGCGGCGCAGCCGCTGGAAGCATTCACGGACGACCTTGCGATGTGGTGGTCGGACCACGCCGACTCGCATCACGCATTCGTTGCCTGGACCGCCGGTCGGGAGCCGATCGGGATGGCATGGCTCGCGCTGCTGCCTCGGGTGCCGCGGCCCGGCACTGCGGTGCGTCAATCTGCCGACATACAAAGTGTTTTCGTCATGCCCGAGCATCGAGGTGCAGGGACCGGGTCCGCTCTTGTGCGCACTGCCACTTCCCACGCCTTCGCGGCGGGGGCGACGCGGGTGACCGTGCGTTCCGGCCGTCGCGCGGTTCCGGTCTACCGACGTCTCGGCTTCGAGGCCTCGGACCGGCTGCTGCAGCGATCGGCTGACGACGGCCCTGTGGCCGGGTGGTGAACCTAGATGAGTAATTCCTGGCTGTGGCTGGTGTTTTCGGTGTGGCGTGTGATGTTTCGGGTGGAGGGTGCCCAGACTCGGCGTTGCGTAAACCAACACCGAACCTGGAGGTTCGCCGTGGACGCCGATCTGGACACCCTCGCAACCGCACTCTATGCGCGCGTTGACGATCTCTTCAAAGACGCGCCCGATCGGCTTCCGGCACGGCCCCGCACAGGGTTCCCGGTGCACCTGACGGATGCCGAGCTGGTGACGTTGTCGGTGATGCAAGCACTGCTGGGTTTCACCAGTGAAGCACGCTGGCTGCGGTTCGCCACCACCCACTTGCGGCACCTGTTCCCCTACCTGCCGTTACAGCCGGGGTACAACAAGCGGCTGCGCAAGCTGAGCGCCACCATCGGGTGGCTGATCCGCGTCCTGGGCCGCGACACCAGCATCTGGTCTGATGACGTATGGGTGGTTGACTCCACCCCGGTGGAATGTGGCCGGTCCCGGGAGACCGCCAAACGGTCCGACCTGGCCGGATTCGCCGAATACGGTTACTGTGCAAGCCATTCCAGGTTCTTCTGGGGTTTGCGGTTGCATCTGCTGGCCACCGTACATGGCCTGCCGATCGGGTTCGCCTTGACCGGCGCCAAAGCCGACGAACGCCACGCTTTGCAGGGCATCCTGGCAGACCCTGCCCTGGCCGACCTGGCGGTCGGAAACACCGTGATCGGGGACAAGAACTACTTCGGCGCCGACTTCGAAGACCACTTGACCCGGGCCGGGATCGAACTGCTCAGGCCGGCCCGCAAGGGAGAACCCGACCGCCCCGGCAGCCAATTCTTCAAACCGTTACGTCAAGTCATCGAGTCCATCTTCGACACCCTCAAAGGCCAACTCAACCTGGAAGACCACGGCGCACGCTCCACCAGCGGCGTCATCGTCCGCATCTGGCAACGCCTCCTGGCCATGACCGCAGCCATCTGGCACAACGACCGCATCGGCGCACCAGTCCTACGCTCCCTAACCGCATACGACCACTGACCCCGGGAATTACTCATCTAGTTGGCCTTGGCCAGCTTGCGGAGGAGGTCACGCCACTCGTCGTTGTCCATGTGGGCAGGGACCAGGCTGGCCGGGTCGTCGGGGGACCGGGTGAAGACGTGGCAGCGGTCGTCGTCCTGCGCGAGCACCACATCGGTGGTGTCGCGGTTGTCGGCCTGGTCCCAACGGCTCACGCTCACCAGCGCCGTCTTGGGGCTCGCCGCCAGGATCGACGTCGCGTCGGCGTCCTTCGGGCCGCGATCCCCGGACGGCAGCCGGTCCCACAGCCGATCGAACGCGTTGTCGGTCTTGCGGAGCGAGTAGAAGTGGATGCCGAGCGCATCGATCAGCACTTCGAGCGTCACGTTCTCCGGCTGTGGCATCAAGATGAACCGCCAGGGGTGGTCGGGTTCGGAGCCGGTCACCCGGGCATCGAGGATGACACGTGAACGGTGCTGGAAGACGGTGGCGATGCCCAAGTCACCGCGGATCTGCAACTCGTCCGAGCCGTCTTCGGTCGTGATGAGGTTGCGCGCCGCGAGGGAGCGCACCGCTTCCCCCACCACGGGTGCGGACGGCTCCGCCTCGAGCAGATGAGCGATGCCACCGACCGCGAAGACCTCGGCGATGGTGTATCCGCCGAGCGGTACCGGGCCGGTCTCGACCAGGTGCACCAGAGCGTCCAGGGACTCCTGCGGGATGGTCGCCTTGCCGGCTGGGGCGGTGGTCATGCGGTCTCCTCGTTCTTGGTGAATCGGCGTACTGCGCAGGTGATTTCGTGGTCCTTGCCGCGGATCGTCGCGGTGGTGGTCTGATCGGCATCCGGCAGCGTCCAGCCCGGACTCGAGCTGCGGGCGTCCTCCAGAGCCGCGTGCGCTGCGGTGCGCGGCGCGGCATGGACATAGACGTCGGCAGAGCCGAACAGGCCGCGCCCGTTGCGTCCCTCCCGATGGAACACCAGCTCTGCAAACGTGTTCCGTCTGTCCGGTGGTGGGAACAACTTGGCCAGCTCCGGAGACGCCGACGTGGTGTCGTCCTGATCCTCGATGCGTTCCAGGGTGCTGGTCAGCTCATGTGCGGCGTCGGCCGGCACCTGCACCGTCGCAAACATGGCGGGTGCCAGGTACACCGGGCGGCGCTCGGTCTGCTTGGACAGTCCCCAGGGGCCGACATTGCTCTTGGTGATCCGGTAGACGACGTAGTCGCACAGGTGGCGAATGTCGTTCATCGTCGGCAGGTGGAACCCGGGACCCATCGCCGCAGGCGTCTTCTCCAGCTGCACCCACGTGCCGGTGAGCGTTCGGCCGTGCAGCTTCTCGCGGACGAGCGGACCCTTGAGTCCCAGGTCGGGGTAGCGGTGCTTGTCGACGTTCGGGTGGTGGCTCGACAATCGCTCGTGCGTCTTGGGGAAACGCCAGCGCGTGTAGAGCTCCGGATCGTCGACGAGAACGTGTCCGCCCCAGAGGACCTCCCGCAACTGGGGCACGTCCAGGCCGTGACGTTCGAGGTCGGCGATGATGGTCGCCTCCGGTCGGGTGAGTCGCCGTGCCGCGAGCTTCAGCCCGGTCCGGAAGACGCCCACCCGGGACGTGATGTCGACCAGGAGCCGGACGCGCTTGCGCACCTCTTCGGCGGCAGCTCCGCTGAGGACCGGCGCCGTGGTTTCCGCAGGATGCTGATCGGTCATGCCAGCACCGTATCCCCCGGATCTGCGTCGACGCTGTCGGTCACCGGGGTACGGGGGTGGAACGACGCCTCACGGCATACCCCGTCGTGACCGCTCGATTGCCGTGTCGGGGTCTCCGTCAGCGCGGGCGCGCCGCGGCGCCGAAGAGGATCGGGCCCGGATCGGCCAGCGCCAACGCCAGCTGTTTCTCGAATCGCGGTAGCAGCGGCGGCAACTCGTCGAGACCGAACCACTGCACCTCGCTGGACTCCTCGTCACCGACCGTGGCCTCGCCGGACACCCAGCGGCATCGGAAGGCGTGATCGAGGTACTGGCAGCGATCGCCGTTGTCGTAGGCGATCGGGCGGAGGGCAGTGACCGCGAGCAGCCGCTCGACCTCGATCTCGACGCACGCCTCTTCGCGCGCCTCGCGCTGTGCCGTGACGTCCGGCTCCTCACCGGGGTCGCAGATGCCGGTCACCGGGGTCCATCGCCCGTTGTCCGAGCGTCGCACGAGCAGGACCTGCGGGCCGTCGGACCCGTTGCGCAGGATGTACGCCGATGCGCCTGGCATCCAGAGCAGGTCGGTGCCGATCTTCGCGCGGAGGTCGGCGACATACTCGGGGATCGGCATGGCCCGAGTGTAAGGAGCGGCGGTGCGATCCTCGGACGCGCCTCGCGAGGTAGGCGCCGTACCGGTCGAGCACGGGCGGTCGGCTCTCAGCGGGGGTTTTGCTCCCGCGGGGGCCATGCGCTGGTGCCCGGAGGTGGCGGAAACGGCATGCTCTGCGGCGGGTATGGCGGCCGTTGGGCGGCGGCGCGGCGCTCGCCGGCGACGCGCACGACCGTCAGGGTGAAGGCGGCGATCAGGAGCACCACGGCGGCACCGGCGGACCACCAGGCGAGGCTGCTGGATGCGTCGACACTGATGACCGTCAGCGTCGTCAGGATGCTCTGGGTGCTGTCCGGAGCGTCGCCCGAGTCGGGCACCGCCAGCCCGACCACGAATCCCGCGACCCCTGCACACGCAACGACCAGTGCTTCGAGAGCGGCGAATCGTCGCGGTCGGACCGGACTGCAGACGACGGCTATCGCGATGGGTCCCGCGAGGATGACGACGGCGGGCACGACGATCACCGGGTAGAAGATCACGCCCCAACCGGCCGCACCGAAGAACATGCGCCCCCACGAGATCCAGCCGCAGAGGAGCAGCGCCACCGGCCCGAAGGCCCACCACGTCAGCTTCCCCACCATGTGGCGCAGGATAGCCCGCCGCCGCCCGGCGTTCAGCTGGTTCCCAGGGTTGCGTCAGAAGCTGCAGCATTGGCTCAGTCGAGGGGATCGGTATGGCGTTCGGGAAGAAGGACAACGACCAACAGGTGGCAGCACCGCCGGTCGCGGGTGCAGCGGCGCCGCAGGCGAGTGTCGCCAGCGGGATTCCCGCCGCTGCGATGGAGCGCGTGCAGCGGTTGGCCGCCCGGGAGCAGCAGGACAAGTCGGCGTTCACCTCGGACCTGTCGGTCAGCGAATTCCTGCTGGTCCACAAGCTCGGGTTCGACGCGGTCGGATACGTGATGGGTACGTCGATCTATCACATCGGGTTCCAGGCGCAGCGGTGGGGACAATCGATGGAGCTGGAGGTCCTGTCCTCTGCGATGTATCACGCTCGGTCGCTCGCGGTGGAGCGGATGCGCAGCGAGGCTCACGCACTCGGCGCTGACGGCATCGTCGGGGTGAAGTTGCAGATCCAGCGATATGCCTGGCAACAGGGCGAATTGGAATTCATCGCGCAAGGGACGGCGATTCGGGCGCGGCAACCGAATGCGTCATACAAGCTGCAGGACGGCGGTCCGTTCACCTCCGATCTGTCCGGGCAGGACTTCTACACGCTCGTGCGGGCTGGCCACTTCCCGCGTGCGTTCGTGTTCGGTGCGTGCGTCTATCACGTTGCGCACCAAGGTATCCGGCAGAGCATGAAGATGGCCGGGCGCAACATGGAGATGCCGCAATTCACCGAGGCGGCATACACCGCACGGGAATTGGCGATGACGCGGATGGAGAACGAGGCCAACCGATTCGGGGCTGACGGGATCGTCGGCGTGCGTACCGATGTCAGCGCGCACATCTGGGGTGAGCACGCCTCCGAGTTCCTCGCGATCGGCACCGGGGTGGTGAGCTCGCCGGAGAGTGGTATGCCGGAACCCACGCTGACACTGGGGCTCGACAACTGATGTTCGGTCGGAAGAAGCAGCGACCACCGCTGATGCCACCACCACCGGAATACGGCCCGTCGGTGCCGAAACCGTTCTCCGAGTTGATTCCTCAGGGCCAGGAGAGCGCGCTCGCCCGGCTGGCGCGGACCTCCCGGATCCCGGACGACGCTCGAAACCTCGTCTACACGCTCGACACGGAGACGACGCAAACCCTGCAGTATCTGGCGCAGGATCCCGCCGCGGTGCGTGACAGTTACGAGATCGAGCAGATCCGTGACGAGCACGCCCCTGCGGTCGTGCAGAGTTACGTCGCCGTTCCGGGTGCGGCAGGCGCGGTCCTTCCCGACGGGCGCACGCTGAGCCAGGTACTGGTCGCGAACCTCAGCACGCTGCTGGAGGCGACGCGGGAGATCCGCCGGCGCGCGACCGAGCGGGGGGAGCAGCAGATGCAGGTCAACGACGTGTTCCTGCGTGACAAGTTCGCTCCGGGTGACGGGTCGCTTCGCTTGCCGGGCGCGGACTGACGATCGCACGCGCCGTCAGGCGGTGGCCTTCTCGCAACTCCAACCTTCAGGGGTGGTCCCTGAGTAGAGGAAATCCGCGAGATCGTCGTGCGACGCCTCGTCCAGGTCGAGGTCCGCCCTCGGATAGAGGATCGGCTCCTCCTTGGTGTTGTGTTCGTCCAGCAGAGCGAGCAACTGTCGACATTGGTCGAGCAGCGTCTTCGGCGCCGCGTCGTT
This sequence comes from Flexivirga oryzae, assembly GCF_014190805.1. NCBI lineage: Bacteria > Bacillati > Actinomycetota > Actinomycetes > Micrococcales > Dermacoccaceae > Flexivirga > Flexivirga oryzae. The sequence continues at coordinate 182,386 of NZ_JACHVQ010000005.1, forward strand.
GCTCGCGGTGTCACCGAGCGCCGTGTCGATGCCGGCCATGGCGTCCCAGAGTGTTCCGTGCTCGCGCAACATCACCATGACCGGCATCATCAGCCCGGCGGCACGCAGCGGTGGGAAGAGGATGGTTTCCTCGAGGTAGATGTGTCGTCGGAGCGCGTCCATGGCGCGCGTGAGCGGCTCCGCGCGCACCTCGCCGGCGTCCGCGGCGGACACGAACTCCTCGATCCCGGCGTCGATCTCGCGGTGTTCACGCGTGAGTGCGGCTTCCAGGGTGTCGGCGCTCGAAGCGTCGGCCGGCTCGTTCGTCATGGTGATCTCCTTCGGGATGGGCGGCAGTCAGCCGGCCATGAAACAGCCGAGCACGACGAGGATCAGGCTGAGCACACCGAGCGCCGCCCGCAGGATGGATGCCGAACGTTGACCACGGCGGATGGCGTCGACGTCCGCGGGGTTCTGGTCGCTGTCCAGGGCACTGCGACGCAGCCGAGTCATCCGGCGGGCCTGTTGCACCGCGTAGGCGAGCAGCACGACCAGGGCGATGGCGACGACGAGGCAGGTGATGGCGGCGCCGTCCCAGGCGTGTGAGCTGGCGACGACTGCACCGCTGATGAGGGCGATCCCCAGCGCGGGTGTGCCGATGCGCAGGTAGGTGCGTCCGAGCGACCGGAAGAACGCCACCCGTGCCGCCGGCTCCATGGTCGCAGTCGCGGTGCGTGCGACGACGCCGATCGCGACGTAGCCACCCACCCACACGCAGGTACTCAGCACCAGGACCGTCACCAGCAGCCCGTGACCGAAGCTCGACATGGTTTTCACCATAAGGCATTGTGAAAACTAGTGGATGCCCGACCGGTCGCCCAGACCCCGCTGTGCCGGCCGATTGGCCCCCGGCCATGCCACGCTGGCTGAACAGGCGAGCCGGTCATTTTGCGCTGGCCGAGTAGCCGATCCGACGCGCTGGCCGAGTTGCCCCCGCGGTGGCCGAGTAGGCGAGCCCGCAAGGGCGAGCCGTATCGAGGTCCGCGTCACCCCGCGCCGGCCGAGGTGCCGCCACGCTGGCCGAGTTGCCCCCCGCGCTGGCCGAGTAGGCGAGCGCGCCATGGCGCGCTGGCCGAGCAGCCGTATGCCGCGCCGGCCGAGTAGCCGTGGGGGAGCGCAGCGGAGGAACGGCGTGTCGAGGTCCGCGTCACCCCGCGCTGGCCGAGTATGTCGAGGCCGCGATATTGCGCTGGCGAGCAGCCGTATGCCGCGCCGGCGAGTAGCTGACCCGACGCGCTGCCAAGTAGCCGATCCCACGCGTTGGCCGAGTAGGCGAGCCGGCTATTTTGCGCTGGCCGAGTAGCCGTGGGGGAGCGCAGCGGAGGAACGGCGTATCGAGGTCCGCGCACAGTTTTCGGCGTACTTCCGATACGTTTTGGGTCAAGCGTATCGGAGAAATGTTCGCATAACCTCTGTACTTCCTGAACGCCACCCGATAGAATCATGACAACGAAACCACCCAGGGGACAGGGGGATCCGACCATCATGGCCATCGACTCACCCCTGCGCATCCCCGACCAACCGGTACCAGTGGAACCGGATACGACTTGCTGGGACGGGCCCGATCCCGCCCGGCGGCCGGAGCCGGGTTTGGGACCCCGCCTCCTGGACCAGGTGACCGCGACCGTCCAAGCGTTGGATGAGTTGCCGGGTGTGTTGGAGCAACTCGGGGACGACCAGGAGGCCGACCTCGTCGGGGTCCTGTTACGGCTGCAGGAGCGCGCGGCGCAGGTCGCGACGGTGGCGACCGCGAACGCTTTGGACCGGGGCGTGTTGTTGACCTCGAACGCGGCGAATGCCACCCAGTGGGTCACCGGGTGCGCAGCACGGGCGGGGACCAGTATCGAACCGTCGGCGGCGACCACCATCAGTGTGGTGGCGCAGGCGTGCCGGGACCGGCGCAACCATGTGATCGCGTCCGCGGTCCGCGACGGGTCCTGCACCCTGGCCACCGCCCGGACCGCGTTACGGCAAACCGCGAAAGTCGCCGAAGTGTTACCGACCGCGGCCCGCGAAGACATCCAGGCGTGGTTCCTGCAACTGGACCCGGGGTTGGGGTCCCGGGGCGTGACGGAACTGACGAGGCGGATCATCGCCAAGTATGCCGCGGACAAACTGTCGGCCGAGGATGCGCACCTGGAGAAGGTCGAATCATTGACGTGGCGGACGCTGCCGACCGGGATGATCCGGTTGATCGCCGACCTGTGCCCTGCCAACGCCGCCATCCTGAAGCAGGCGGTCACTGCGTTATCCGCCCCACGCCCGGCCCATGAGGACGGCGCACCGGCCGGCAGCGCCAGCACCAGCACCGGCGCCAGCGACGACGAGGGCGACGCCGGTGAGACCAGTGACGGCGACGCGGCCCGTCGCGACGGTGACGTGGCCGGTCACGGGGTGGCGGGTGCGGCGTTCGGGCTCCACGAACAGCAGCAGCGCCCGGAGACGGTGCGTGATGAGCGGACCCCGGGGAAGCGCCGGGTGGACGCGCTCATGGACCTGGTGTCCGCGGGCGCGAAAGTCGCCTCCGGGGACGGGATGGGCATCGGGGCCGGTGCCACCGTGCTGGTGACGATGGACCTGCACCGGTTGTTGGGTGACTTGGATGGTGCGGTCACCATCGGCGGGGAGATCCTGGACGCGGGGACCGCCCGGAGGTTGGCGTGTGATGCGGACCTGATCCCGATGGTGCTTGGCGGCAAGAGTCAGCCTCTGGACGTGGGGCGTGAGAAACGGTTGGTGACCAAGGGGATGCGGGCCGCCGTGGTCTACCGGGACAAAGGATGCACGTTCCCTGGCTGTGACCGACCTCCGGGTTTCTGCGAAGTGCACCATGTGCTGCCCTGGTGGGCAGGCGGCAGCACCGCGTTGGACAATTCTGCGATGCTGTGTCGCCGACATCACCAGATCGTGCACCGGCACGGGTACACCGCCACCGTCACCAGTGACGGGGTGCACTGGGACCTGACCGAAGGCGCCATGCCCGGCTGGCGTGCCGACAAGGTCGCCTGACCACCAGACCGTGCGGGACCTCGATGCGGGCTCGTTCCTCGCCCTTACTCGGCCACCGCGAAAATCAACGCCGCTGGAATGGCCGGTGCTGAAATGGGTTGCGCGGGGCGATGACTCGGCCACCGCGGCGTGTGCGGGACCTCGATGCGGGCTCGTTCCTCGCCCTTACTCGGCCACCGCTGAAAGACCGGTGCTGAAATCACCGCCGCTGAAATAGGTTGCGCGGGGCGATGACTCGGCCACCGCGGGTGTGCGCGGGGACCTCGATGCGGGCTCGTTCCTCGCCCTTACTCGGCCACCGCTGAAATCAACGCCGCTGAAATGGCCGGTGCTGAATTGGGCTGCGCGGTGTGATGACTCGGCCACCGCGGGGTGCGGGACCTCGATCACGGTCTCGCCTAACGGCTCGACCTACTCGGCCACCGCGGCGGGCCTCGCGCTTACCCGGCCACCGCGGGACTGGCCGGGCGCTGACATGGCCGGTGCTGAAATGGGTTGCGCGGGGTGATGACTCGGCCACCGCGGAAATTGGCTGCGCGGGGTGATGACTCGGCCGCCGCGGCGGTCATTGGGTCAGCGCGGGCCCGCTGCTCGGTCGGTGCGGGGCGGGGTGGCCGGATCGGCATCCCAGTTGCGTGCCCAGCGCACGACCCCGCGCACCGTCGTGTCCTCGTCCTCGGCCAGGTCGGCGAGGAGCTCGGGGGTGACCGCCGGGTTCGCGGCAACCCACCCGCGAACGTCCGCGACGGGGTCCTTCGCCAACTCACGCAACAGCCGCTGGCTCGCCAACGGCTGACGCGCGACGCACTGCCGGACGGTCGGGTCGCTGTCCCTGGCGAGAAGTTCGAGGACATCCACGGGGCAGTGCTGGTTGAGCGCCGCGCTCTGTCGGATCGACGGATCAGTGTTGCGGGCGAGCGCACGCAGCCGTCGCAGTTTGCTCTCCGTCGCAGGCGGACTGGGATGCTGGGCCCTGATCTCCTCGGGCGTCAACCGTTCCTCACCGGACTCGCGTAGCGCCGCACGCTGGGCGGCATTGAGGAAGGTCACGCAGGACATCGCAGTCTCCTTGACGTCGGGCTTCACACTGTATGACGTCACGTGCGACCCGTGGAAGTGTCCCCACCCGAAGACCGGCTATTCCACTGAAATCGTTGTGGCGCAAGGGGTCTGGCCGACCAGGGCGCTCAGCCGAGCGAATTCGTCATACCCGCCCTGTGCCGTCGCGTGACTCACCGAGACCGAGCCTGCCGTCACGGCGTACCGCAGTGCGTCGGCCGACGAATCACCAGCCGCCAGACGGGCAGCGAAGACACCGCAGAAGGCATCGCCGGCGCCGGTCGTGTCGACCACGGCAGAAGCCGGGGGAGTCCCGATCCGCGAGGTCTCATCAGCAGTACACAGGAGCGCACCTCGGCTCCCGAGCGTGGTCACAACCGTTCCGACGCCATGCGAGATGAGCAGGCGCGCCGCGGAACTCAGTGAATCGACATCCTCGGCGTCGAGTCGTCGGGCGCCGCACACCTCAGCCAATTCGTGCTCGTTGACGATGAGCACGTCGCACCGCCGCAGCAGGTCGTCATCGAGTGGCTGCGACGGTGCGGCGTTGAGCACGAAGAGACCTTCGGCCGCAGCCGCGGCGGCATGCACGACAGCCAGAGGGATCTCCAACTGGCAGAGCACGACTGCTGCTGGCGGAGGCTTCGAAAATCCCTGGGGCCAGGCATGGTTGGCTCCGGGAACGACCAGGATCATGTTCTCCCCGGTGGCGACGGTGATCCACGCCGTTCCGGTGGGTGCGTCATCGGTGCTGCAGACCCACGACGTGTCGACTCCGGCCTCCGTCAGTGCATGCCGGGCAGCTTCTCCTTCGTCGTCGGCGCCGACCATGCCGATCATCGCCACGTCAGCTCCCGAGCACGCGGCTGCCACAGCCTGGTTGGCGCCTTTACCGCCGATGGACGAGGACAGTGAGCGGGCGGACAGCGTCTCACCCGGGCCGGGGAAGCGGTCGACCGTCAGCGAGCGATCGATGTTGATCGAACCGACGACGACGAGGCCGCGCGGGCGCTGCGCTGGCTGCTCGGCAAGGTTCATCTCGTCGCCCGTCTGCGGTCCGGTGGATTCGCCACCAAGGTTATCGGCTCCGCGTGAGTCTCCCGGCCCGCAATGTGCTGAGGTGGAGGTATGACGACAGACAGCTTCTCCCTGGCAGGTCATTCCGTGCGACGCATGGGATTCGGTGCGATGCAGCTCCCTGGCACCGGTGTGATGGGTCCGCCGCGAGATCACGACGAGGCGATCGCCGTGCTGCGCCGGGCTGTCGAGTTGGGCATCAATCACATTGACACCGCTCAGTTCTACGGGCCGGACGTTGCCAACGAGCTGATCCGGGAGGCGCTGCATCCGTATGCCGACGACCTGGTGCTGGTGTCCAAGATCGGTGCCCGCCGGGACGCGGACGGCGGCTGGTTGCCGGCGCAGCAGCCTGGCCACCTCAAGGACCAGGTCGCACAGAATCTCCGGACGCTCGGCGTCGACCGGTTGCCGGTGGTCAACCTCCGGGTGATGCCGCGGGAGGAGATCGGAGACGCCGACTACTGCCCATTGGAGGACCAGTTGGCGGCGATGCACGAGCTGGTCTCCGGCGGCATGCTCGAGGCGTTCGGGGTCAGCAACGTGTCGACGGAGCAGGCACGGTCGGCACTGGAGGCCGGCGCGGTGTGCGTGCAGAACGCGTACAACCTGCTGCACCGGGACGACGAGTCCACGCTGCACCTGTGCGCGAACCGCGGCGTCGCCTACGTGCCCTTCTTCCCACTGGGTTCGGCCTTCCCAGGGATGCCGAAGGTGACCGAGTCGGAGGTGGTGCAGCAGGTTGCCGGGCGGCTCGGCGCGACCGCGGCGCAGGTCGGACTGGCCTGGCTGCTGCACCACTCGGACGACATCCTGCTGATCCCCGGCACCTCCTCGCTCCAGCACCTGGAGGAGAACGCCGCTGCGGCATCGATCACGTTGTCCGACACCGACATTGCGGAGTTGGAGGGCGCTGCCTGAGCCCAGCCGATCAGAGCTCGCGCCGGAACAGCCGCATCGTGGCAGGCGAACCGTCCGGGTGCGTATCGGTCACCGACACGAACTCTCGCACGAAGCCGAAGCCGGCTCTCTCAGCAACACGGAGAGAGCCGGCGTTGCCGGGTTCGATACGTAGCACGGCTCGTGGCCCGATGCCGTGTTCCTGGATGTACCCGCACATCAACTCGACCGCTTCGGTCGCCACACCCTTGCGGCGTGCCCACGGATGGGTCGCGTAACTGATGTTCACGTCGCCCGGGTCGGTCCCGTCGGTGATGTCCGGGTTGCACTCGACGTACCCGGCGAGGCGACCGTCGAGACACACTCCGAACCCGCGTTTACCCTGCCCCGCAACCGCATTCGCCGCCAGCTGCCGAAAATGCCGGCGCGCGGAGTCCACGGTGCCCGCTTCACCGGTCAGCCACCGCACAGCCTCCGCGTCCTCCCCGGCGTTGTGCGCCTCGATGTCCGACTCGACGAGCGGCCGCAGGGTGACCTCGGCCATCAGCTCAGCGTGGACTCGATCGCCGCAACCACACGCGGGTCGTCAGGTGTGACCTGCGGGCTGAAGCGCTGCACGACAGCTCCGTCGGCACCGATGACGAACTTCTCGAAGTTCCACTGGACGTCACCGTCGTTGCCGTCCTGGTCGGTGGCCTTCGTGAGCTCCTGATAGACGGCGTGGCGGCCGTCGCCGTTCACATCGATCTTCTCGGTCAATGGGAAGGTGACGCCGTAGGTCGCGCTGCAGAACTCCTGGATCTCGTCGGCGGAGCCGGGCTCCTGGCCGCCGAACTGGTTGCATGGGAAACCCACGACGGTGAATCCTCTGGATTCGTAGTCCTTCTGGAGAGTCTCCAGCGCGGTGTACTGCGGTGTCAGCCCGCACTTGCTGGCCACGTTGACCAACAGGGCGGGGCGACCCTGGGTGATGTCGGCCAGTGTGCCGGTCGAGCCGTCGAGGCGGGCGATGTGTGCGTCAAGGATCATCATACAGCGACTGTATGACGAGGCGCCGTCCCGTCAGCACCCGCCGGCGCCTGCCGCTTGCCCGGACGGATCAACAACCCTGCCACGAGCCCGCCCACGATGCCGAGGATGCCTGCGACGAGCGCCGCCAGGCGCAGCCCGTCAACTGCGGAGAGCTGCACGAGGTGATCGGCCGCGGGCCGCACACTTGCTGGCACGTGTGCCAGGACGGCGTGAGCTTGTCCACCGGCGATCGCAGCGGCTGTCTCGGAGGGGTGTGGCGCTCCGGTCCCGACCACCACGGTCTTGATGCGAGCGGCGAAAATCGTTCCGAGAGCTGCGATCCCGAGGGCGAAGCCGAGCTGCCGCGCGGTGTTCACGGCACCGGCCGCCATGCCGCCCCGATGTGCGGACACGGCCGCCATCGCGGTCGAGCTGAGGGTCGGTGCGGAGAGGCCGACACCGACGCCGCACACGATCAAACCGGGAACCAGGGCGGTCCAGGTCGCGCTCGCTCCGGATAGCCGCCACGCCACGAGCAGCCCGCCGACGCCGGTGAGTCCGATGCCGAGCCCGACAGCCAGCCAGTTCCGTCCGTCGTGCGTGAGTCGGCCGACACTCGCGCTGGTCACGAACGACGCGACGGCCAGCGGCAGTGTCGCGAGACCGGCCTGCGCCGGCGACATACCCCGCACCGACTGCAGCCAGATCGACGCGTAGGTCAGATAGGCGAAGGCCGCTGCGGACAGGATGAATCCGGCGATCAGGGCACCGGCGAAGGGTCCGCTGCGCAGCAGCGACAGGTCGAACATCGGGTGATCGGTGCGCGACTGGGCGACGATGAACCCGGTGAGCATGACGATCGACAACGCGAACGAGATCAGCACCGTTGCCTCGCCCCAGCCGTGCTCGTTCGCCCGGATCAACCCGTAGGTCAGCGCCGCTGCGAAGACGGTGAATGTCGAGATGCCGACGAGGTCGAGCGGTGAGCGATGGCGCTGGCTCTCCGAGAGCACGACGAAGCACAGCACGATCGCGGCGATCGCGAAAGGCAGGTTGACGAAGAAGATCCAACGCCAGGACAGGTGCTCGGTCAGCAGGCCACCGGCGATCGGCCCGATCGCCGCAGCCGCACCCGAGACGGCTCCCCAGATGCCGTAGGCCGTGCCCCGGTCGCGTCCGGTGTAGCTGCGATTGAGCAGGGCGAAGGTCGTCGCGAACATCGCAGCACCACCGAGACCCTGTATGCCGCGCGCGACGACCAGCACGGCGGGGCTTCCGGCGGATCCGCAGACGGCGGAAGCCAATGCGAACAGCGAGAGCCCCGCGACATACGCCGATCGGTGCCCGAGCCGGTCGGCGAGCGACCCGATCCCGAGCAGGAAGCGGCGAGCACGAGTGCGTAGCTGTCGACGACCCACTGCAACGAGCTGAAGTCGGTTCGCAGATTGACTGCCATGTCGGGTAACGCGACGTTGACGATGGTCACGTCGACGAGAAGCATCAGTGTCCCGATGCAGATGGTGAGCAGTGGTAGCCATTTGCGCATGAGATGTCACCCCTTCGGTGATCGACCTGGTTGTCGATGTGATGACGTGCACGTGGCCGGGGGATCGACAGCCCGAACCGGCGATAGCAACTGTGCCGGGCGGTGTATCAGGGTGCCAGCCAGGACCCATCAGGCGTAGATTTCCTCCATGGCGAAGGAGATTGCGAACGGATCCGTCATTCGGAACGAGCTGGACCTGCGGATCGCCCACTGTCTGCAGGTCGCGCCGCGCGCGGCGTTCTCGGTGATCGCCTCGGTGCTCGGTGTCTCGGAGCAGACGGTCGCTCGCCGTTATCGCAGGATGCGCAGTGCAGGAGCGGTGCGCGTTGTCGGGTTCATCGACCCGGGCCCCACCGGCAGGCAGAACTGGATGTTGCGGCTGTTCTGCCGGCCCGATACCTCGGTGGGGATCGGCCGGGCGCTGGCCCGCCGTGACGATGTTCAGTGGGTCGCGGTCATGAGTGGCGGCACCGAGGTCGACTGTGTGTTGCGTCCGCGCAGCAGTGATGCCCAGGACCAGCTGTTGTTGCGCCAGCTGCCGAAAACAGTTCAGATCACGAGCATCGAGGCGGCGATGGTGCTGCACGTCTACCGTGGCTCCACGAACAGCGACTGGCGTATCGGACCGGAGTTCCTCACCGCTGCGCAGGAGCAGCTGCTGACCGACGGCACGCCGGCGATCACCGGCAGAACGGTGGAGCTCAGCCCGCGGGACGAACCACTGATCGGACTGCTGATGCGGGAGGGACGGGCGACGTACGCGGAACTCCGGGCGGCTTCCGACGGGATGACCGAGGCGCAGGTGCGCCGTCGCGTGACCGAGCTACGGGAGGCAGGACTGCTCCACTTCGACGTCGACATGGACGACGGATTCACCGGCCAGACACTGTATGCACGCGTGCTCGTGACGGTTGCACCGTCGCACCTGGACCCGGTCGGCCGGGCGCTCGGGCAGCATCCCGACGTCCGGTTCTGCGGCGCCACGACGGGGCCCGCGAGCATCACCGCGAGTGTCGCCTTCGAAGACGTCGACGGGCTCTACCGATTCATCTCGCAGGACGTGGGTCGGCTGGACGGTGTCGCGCACACGCAAGTGATCCCGCTCGACCGCACGCTCAAACGCGCCGGGGCTGTCCTGCCCTGACCCCGATCAGACCGCCGTGCCGACGAGCGTGCCGACGCCGTACGTGATGGCCATCGCGAGCATGCCGCCGAGCACGTTGCGTATGACGGCCGGCCGGGCTGGTGCCTCACCGAGACGCGCGCTGACCGCGCCCGTGACGATCAGTGCGATCGCGACGGCGACGAAACAGATCGGCACCCGCAGCCCCGGGGCGGGCAGCAGGATCGCGACGAGTGGGATCAGGGCACCGACGGTGAAGGACAGGAACGACGCGCCCGCGGCTTCCCAGGGGTTGGTGAGTTCGTCGGGATCGATGCCGAGCTCGACCTCTGCGTGTGCGGCCAAAGCGTCGTGCTCGGTGAGCTCCCGCGCCACCTGGGCCGCGAGCTCCCGGCGCAGCCCTTTCGACTGGTAGATCTGGGTGAGTTCCTCCAGCTCCTCCTCGGGGAGTTCGCGCAGCTCGTGCTTCTCCTTGCGGATCATTGCGCGTTCGCTGTCCCGCTGTGTGCTGACCGAGACGTATTCGCCTGCAGCCATTGACAATGCGCCGGCGACCAGGCCGGCGACACCAGCAATGAGGATCTGCGTCCGGTTGGTGGTCGCGCCGGCGACACCAGCCACGATGCCTGCGACGCTGACGATCCCGTCGTTGGCTCCGAGCACTCCCGCGCGCAGCCAGTTCAAGCGGCTGGAGAGCGCTTCGTCCTGTTGCTCGCCCTCGTGCGGCTCGATCGACGACGTCACCGACTGACCTGTGCGCCGGTCTGCTCCGCAGCTTCCGCGATCCGATGCGCCAGTTCGATGTCGAGCTGGGTGAGACCGCCCTCGCTGTGTGTCGACAGCGCCCACCGGACGGTGGTGTAGGAGATTTCGATGTCCGGGTGGTGATTCATCTGGTCGGCGTCCGCGGCGACCAGCCGGACGAATTCGATCCCCTCGGCGAACGTCGGGGCCTGGTAGGTGGATCGGATGACATCACCGTCGCGGGACCAACCGTCCAACGCCTCCAACTGTCGACCGATCTCCTCATCAGTCAGGAGTCTCATCGGCTCGCCTCCTCGTAGTCGGGTGCCGTCCACTACTCACTCAATCGTTGAGATATGCCAATACTGCCAGCACCCGCCGGTTGTCGTCCGCCGACACCGGCAGGTCGAGCTTGCTGAAGATCGCATTCGTGTGCTTACTGATCGCCTTCTCCGTGACGAAGAGACTCGCCGCGATCGCCGCATTGGAGCAGCCCTCGGCCATCAGCCCGAGCACCTCCCGCTCGCGGTCGGTCAGCCGGTCCATCCGACTGCCCTGTGGTCGTCGCGCGATGAGGTGCCGGACGACCTCGGGGTCGAGCACGGTGCCCCCGTCCGCCACCTGATGCACTGCCTGGACGAAGGCGCCGACGTCGGACACCCGGTCCTTGAGGAGGTAGCCGACGCCGCCCGCGCCATCCTCGAGCAGCTCTCGGGCGTAAAGGTTCTCGACATACTGTGACAACACCAGGACAGGGAACGCGGGACGCTCACGACGCGCCTCGATGGCGACGCGAAGTCCCTCGTCGGTGAGGGTTGGCGGCATCCGCACGTCGACGATCGCGATGTCCGGGGCATGCTCACGCAGCGCCTTGACCAGGCTCGGCGCGTTGTCCGCGGTTGCGACGACCTCGACGTCGTGCGCCCGCAGGATGCGCTCCAGCCCGTCGCGCAGCAGCGCGTGGTCCTCGCCGATCACTACCCGCACGGAACCTCCATGGTCACGATCGTCGGCCCACCGGTCGGGCTCGACACGTCCATCGTGCCGTCGAAGACCGCCAGCCGTCCCGCGACCCCGCGCAGACCGCTGCCGGCCGGGTCCGCGCCACCCACGCCGTTGTCGCCGACCTCGATGTGAATCCTGTCGTCGTGCACCACGAGGCTGACCCAGCCACTCGTCGCACGGGAGTGCTTGCCCATGTTGGCCAGGCACTCCGCGACGCCGAAGTAGATCGCCGACTCCAACGGAGCGCTGACCGCGGGCGGCCGCAGATCGAGCTCGAAGTCGATCGGCAGATCGACCGCCACAGCCCGTATGGCGTCCGCGAGTCCACGATCCGCAAGGACCGGCGGATGGATGCCGCGGACGACCGAGCGGATGTCCTGCAGCGCGTCACCGGAGTTGTCACGCGCCTCCACCAACAGTTCCCGGGCCGCCTCCGGGTCCTTCTCGATGAGTTCCGCGGCCAGGCCGAGATTCATGCCCAGCGCGACCAGCCGGGCCTGCGCGCCGTCGTGCAGGTCGCGCTCGATGCGCCGCAGCTCCGCTGCCGCGGCGTCGGCCCCCTGCGCGCGGGAGGTCGTCACCTCCCGTACCCGACGGGCCAGCACGGCCTGCCGCGACAGGCCCAGCAGGAACGCGTCGAGCCCGAACCGCCACCGAGCGATCGGCTGGACGGTGAACCACCACACGAGGGCACCCACGACCGCCCCGGCCGCCGAGGTCGCAACCGCCTGACCGGTCGTCGTGATGTGCATGCCGTACGGGTCGTCGAAGACGTCGGGCAGCCCCTTCCAGAGCCCGAACCACACGATCGACCACAACGGGTAGAGGAACAACGCGAGGCTGAGGACGGACAGCGTGAAACCGACGGTGATCGAGGAAAGCTCCCACAACAGGTCCCGCCAGCGTGCCGGGTCCTTCGCCCATCGCTGGACGCGCGCGATCGGCCCCAGCCCTTGCGTGCCCAGGTAGTCCTGGACGATGGGTCGTTGCAGGATCTCCTGCGCCATACTCCGCTGCCCGGTCGCGAGGAGACGGGTCGCCGGGACCACCACCAGCAGCAGGAGCACGCCGATACCGAGCGGGGTCAGGGCGGTTCCCACGACACCGAGCACGAACAAAGCGACGGTCGGGCCGAAGAGGAGCACTGCGACGGCATGCGCCAGCATGATCTGCGGTCGGCCGGCGATGGGTTGCATGACCCCATCCTGACGCGTCGCGGCGCGCATCGCAGTCGTGGCAATCCCACTGTGGGTGGTGGCTAGCCCCACCCCAAGTGTGGTGGTGCCGCCACAGACTTCTGCGGTGTTCGCGACGAGGGTGGAACACGGTCGGGGATCCGCCCGATCCGGTGTCCACTGTGGAAGGGAGTCGCCAGCGTGAAAAGGGTTGGCATGACACTGAAAGTTGCCCGTTGGAGCGTACGCCACCCGTGGCGTGCGATCGGTACCTGGCTGCTGTTGGTGGTCGCCGCAGTGGCGTGCGGTGCGGCCATCACCATGCACACGACGACCGACGCCGACTACCGGGTGGGCCAGTCCGGTGTCGCCGCGCAACAGATCGAAGCGGCCGGTCTGGAGCTGCCGGACAGCGAGTTCGTCGTGCTGTCGGCCACGGCCGGCGGACCGGTCGGCCCGTCGGCGCGTGCGGCCGCCGGACGGATCGCGACCGACGTGCGCGGCGATGCGCGCGTGGAGCGGGTGGCCGCACCGGCCGTGTCACCGGACAAGAAGCTGATGATCGTTGCGATCACGATGAAACCCGTTGCCGATGGCGGTGATCCGGACATCAGCGCGATCACCCGCACCGTGCACGATGCACAGCCCAGGGCGCCCGGAGTGCGGATCGTGCAGACCGGCGACACCTCGATGAACGACGCGATCAACACCCGGGTCGGCAACGACCTCGGCTCGGCAGAGTCCAAGAGTCTGCCGATCACGATCGTGCTCATGCTGATCGTCTTCGCCGCGTTGATCGCGGCCGGCATACCGGTGCTCCTGGCGATCGCGAGCGTCTTCGCCACGATGGGCCTGATGGGTCCGGTGTCGTTGCTGCTCCCGATGGAGGACACCGTGACGAGCGTCATCCTGCTGATCGGCATGGCGGTCGGGGTGGACTACTCGCTGTTCTACCTGAAGCGCGAGCGCCAGGAGCGACACCGCGGCGCGAACGCCGTTGACGCAGTGGAGATCGCAGCCGCCACCTCCGGCCACTCGATCGTCGTGTCCGGTATTGCCGTGATCGTCAGCATGGGTGGCCTGTACACCCTCGGAGACGTGACCTTCGCATCGATCGCGACCGGCTCGCTGGTGGTCGTTGCCTTCGCCGTCTTCGGCTCGCTGACCGTGTTGCCGGCACTGCTGACCGTGCTCGGTCCGAAGGTGGACCGCCCGCGCATCCCGGGCCTGTGGCGCCTGGCCGCCCGGATGCAACCGGGGGCGATCAGCAAACGGCTGCTCGCGCCGGTCCTGCGGCGTCCGGTCGTCGCCCTGGCTGCCGGGTTGGTGGTGCTGGGTGCGCTGGCGTTGCCGGCGATCGGGATGAAGCAGCAGACAAGCAGTCTGGACTCCCTCCCGCAGGACATTCCGGCAGTGCGCGCGATGCAGGAGATCGGTCACGCGTTCCCCGGCGACGGACCGACCGCATCGGTCGTGCTGCAGGGTGCGAACCCCGATGAGGTGCAGAGCGAAGCGAAAGTCGTTGCGAGCAGGGCGATCGCGACCGGGGACTGGAAGTCGGTGTCCGATCCGGTCCGGGTCTCGGCCGACGGGCACACCGCTGTGCTCACCCTCGGCAGCAAGGCGGGGGAGGGTTCCTTCGCCGCGGGTGACGCGGTGCGCGCGTTGCGCGCCGAGGTGATCCCGTCGGCGGTGTCCTCCTCCCACGTCACCTGGGCCGTCGGCGGTGGAGTCGCCGAGAGCTACGACCAGATGAAGCATCAGTCCGACGGTCTGCCGAGGGTGTTGTTCGTCGTACTGGGGCTGACCCTGGTGATGATGACGGTGACCTTCCGCAGCATCGTGGTCGCACTGCTGACGACCGGTCTCAATCTGTTGTCCGTGGGCGCGGCGTTCGGGGTGCTGACCACGGTCTTCCAGCACAGCTGGGCCGAGTCGATGCTGCACTTCCACTCGACCGGAGGAGTGATCTCGTGGATCCCGATCTTCCTGTTCGCGGTGCTGGTGGGGTTGTCGATGGACTACCACGTCTTCGTGCTGAGCCGGGTCAAAGAGCGGTATGACGAAGGCCTCCCACCGAAGCTGGCGGTGCGTCAGGGCGTCCAGGAGACGGCGGGTGTGGTGACCAGTGCCGCAGTCGTGATGGTGTCGGTGTTCGCGCTCTTCGCCACGCTCTCGATGGTCGAGATGAAGGAGATCGGGGTCGGTCTCTCCGTCGCGATCGCGTTGGACGCCACCGTTGTCCGGCTGGTGCTGCTGCCGTCCGCGCTCGCACTGCTCGGGAAGTGGGCGTGGTGGCCGTCGCGCCGACGTCCTCGCGCGGACGCACTTCCGGTCCGGCCGTCGCCATACAGCACCGATCAGCCGGTCGGTACTCACTGACCGGTCGGCCCCGCCTCCCTGACCGGTCGGCCCCGCCTCCCTGACCGACACCACTTCCCACCGAAAGGCTCAGCAACCACCGAGAGGCTCAGCAATTCGGGCACGAAACGCCCTGAACTACTGAGCCTCTGGAACGTTGCTGAGCCTGTCGGTGAGGGGGCGGTCACTGGGTGGAGAACGGCTGGCCGCCACCCTCCTGGAGGTTCACGTCGGGCAGGTCCTCGAGGGCGGCGGGGTCGACCGCCGTCGCGGTGACCTCGTGCCGCTGGATCTGACCGGACTGGATCTGCTCGGCGTAGTGGCAGGCCACGCGGTGCGACGTCGGCACCCCGTCGATCTGTACGACCCGCAACTGCGGTCGCTCGGTGTCGCAGCGCTCCTCCTGACGCCACGGGCAGCGGGTGTGGAAGCGGCACCCGCTGGGCGGGTTGGCGGGCGACGGCAGGTCACCGGCCAGCAGGATCTGCTCCCGGCGGTCCTCGACCAGGGGGTCCGGGATCGGCACCGCAGACATCAGCGCGCGCGTGTAGGGGTGCAACGGTGTCTTGTACAGCTCGTCCGAATCCGCTTCTTCGACAAGGGAGCCGAGGTACATGACACCGACCCGGTCGCTGATGTGCCGAACCACTGCGAGGTCGTGGGCGATCACCAGGTAGGTCAGGCCGAACTGCTCCTGCACGTCCTCCAACAGGTTGATCACCTGCGCCTGGACGGACACGTCCAGCGCGCTGACCGGCTCGTCCGCGACGATCAGTTGCGGGTCCACCGACAGTGCCCGCGCAATGCCGATCCGCTGGCGCTGGCCCCCGGAGAACTCGTGCGGGTATTTGCGCAGCGCGGCAGCCGGCAGCCCCACGGCGGACAGGAGCTCGCGCAGGCGGGCACCGGCCGCCTCCTTGTCCTTGGTGAGGCCGTGTGCGTGCATCCCTTCGAGCAGCAGTGACTCGACGGTCTGCCGTGGGTCGAGGCTCGACAGCGGGTCCTGGAAGACCATCTGCATGTCCTGGCGTTTGCGCCGCAACGCATCGCCGCGCAGCGTGGCGAGATCGGTGCCGTCGAAGGTCACCGTCCCATTGGTGGGCTCCTCGAGCCGCAGCAGCGCCCGGCCGAACGTTGATTTCCCGCAACCGGATTCGCCAACAAGACCATAGGTCTCGCCCTTGTGGATCTGCAGCGTCATACCGTCGACGGCATAGACGTAACCCACCGTCTTGTCGAAGATCACGCCGCGCCTGATCGGGAAGTGCACCTCGACGTCCCGCGCGTCCAGCAGCACCTCGTGCTGCCCACCGGACGGCTGCTTGTCCAGGGTGAACGTCTGCTCGCTCACGCCGATCCCCTCGTTCCTTCGTCGGTGGGCCAGGGGTTGTGGCACCGCAGGGCGTGCTCCTCCATCGCCAGGGGATCCTGCTCCAGAGCGGGAGATTCGGTGCGGCACACCTCGATGGCGCGGGAGCAGCGCGGCGCGAAGGCACACCCGGACGACCACGGGATGTTGTCGGCCACCGATCCCGGGATGGCCGCGAGCTGCTCGTTCCGCGCGCCATCCAGCCGGGGGATGGAGCCGAGCAGACCGTTGGTGTACGGGTGTCGCGGCGTGGCGAAAATCTCGTGCCGCGAAGCAGTTTCGACGATGCGCCCGCCATACAGCACGTTGACCTCGTCACACAGGCCGGCCACCACGCCGAGGTCGTGGGTGATCATGATCAGCGCAGTGCCCGAGTCGATCACCAGCTCCTTGAGCAGGTTGAGGATCTGCGCCTGGATGGTCACGTCGAGCGCGGTCGTCGGCTCGTCGGCGATGAGCAGCCGCGGTTTGCACGCCAACGCCATCGCGATCAGCGCGCGCTGCCGCATCCCGCCGGACAGCTGGTGCGGGTACTCCTTCAGCCGGCGGGTCGGGTCGGGTATGCCGACGCGATCGAGCAGATCACGCGATTCAGCAAGAGCCGCAGCCTTTTTCATCCCTCGGTGCCGTTGCAGCACTTCCGCGACCTGGATGCCGATGGAGACGACCGGATTGAGCGACGACAGGGGGTCCTGGAAGATCATCGCGACGTCCCGGCCACGCCGGTCGCGCATCTCACGATCGTCCAGGGTCAGCAGGTCGGTGCCGTCATACACGGCAGACCCGGCGACCTTGTTGCCGCGTTTGGGCAACAGACCCATGATCGCCAGGGACGTCACCGACTTGCCGCAGCCGGACTCGCCGACCAAACCGACCGTCTGGCCCGGCCGGACATCGAAGGACACCCCGTCGACCGCTCGGAAGGGTTTCTGCCCCTTGGTGCCGAACTCGACGACCAGGTCCCGCACCGACAACAACGTGTCGGTCTTCGTTGGTGCAGTGGTCATTCCGGTCACCTCCGGTTCCGGGGATCGAGGGCTTCGCGCAACGACTCACCCATCAGCGTGAAGCCGAACGCCACGACGACGATGCACCCGGCCGGCCAGAACGCCACGTGCGGTGAGATGTCGAACAACTGCTGTGCCTTTCCGAGCATCTGGCCCCACTCCGCGGAGGAGTCGTCCGGGTTGCCCAGGCCGAGGAAGCTCAGCGCTGCCGCCTCGATGATCGCGGTCGCAAGCACCAGGGTCGCCTGCACGAGCACCGGGCCGAGCGAGTTGGGCAGCATGTGCCGGAAGGTGATCGCGATCGGTTTCACGCCGAGCGCCCGCGCGGCGAGCACATGGTCGCTCGCCCGTTGGGTGAGCATCGAGCCACGTAACAGCCGGGCGAAGATCGGCACTTGAACGATCGAGATCGCAATGATCAGGGTCCACTGCGACGGCTTGCCGAAGAGCGTGGCGACCGCCAGGGCGAGCACCAGGGACGGCAGCGAGAGCATCACGTCGACGATGCGCATCACGACCGAGTCGACCCACCCGCCCATCGACCCGGCGATGGTGCCGAGCACCAGTCCGCCGAAGAGACCGGCGAGTGTCGCCAGGACACCGACGATGAGGGTCTGCCGGGAGCCGAGGATCAGCCGGGACAGGAAGTCGCGCCCCTGATCGTCGCCGCCCAGCGGAAAGCCCTTCTGGGACGGGGGGATCGGGGTGTCCGGGGTGACCTGGTCGATCAGGTACTTCGTGGTGCCGTTGTGCGGTGCGAGCAGCGGCGCGAAGAGCGCGACCAGCACGAACAGGATCGTGATCGCCGCACCGACGAGGAAGACCGGGTTGCGCCGCAGCCGCAGCCAGGCGCTGCCGATCAGGCTCAGCCCGCCGGACTCGCTGACCTGACCGGCGTCCGGGATGTCACCATCGCCCGGGTGGCCGCCGACCAATGCGTCGATGCGGTCCTTCTTGCGTTGCATGGGATTCATCGGTTTCACCTCGTCCGGATCCGGGGATCGATGATCGCGTACGCGACGTCGACCAGCAGGTTGACCAGGACATAACCGATCGCCGCCATGGTGATCAGCACTTGTAGTACCGAATAGTCGCGCTGGCTGAAGGCCTGCGCAAGAGCGTCGCCGAGGCCCGGATAGGCGAAGACGGTCTCCGTCAGCACCGCACCGGTGAGCAGACCACCCACTTGCAGACCGATGGTCGTCACGACCGGCAGGAGCGCGTTACGCAACACGTGCCGGCCGCGAATGATCCGTGCCGACAAGCCTTTCGACTCGGCGGTGCGGACGTAGTCCTCGTTCAACACTTCCAGCACCGACGCGCGGGTGATACGGAAGACCACCGCGAACGGGATCGACGCCAGCGCGATCGCCGGCAGCACGAGGTGCTTGATCGCGTCCCACGAGGCGTCATACTCCCGGGTCAGCAACCCGTCGAGGACGTAGAAGTTCGTGATGCGAGTGGCGTCCAGGTCCGGGCTCTGGCGACCGGCCACGGGGAGCCAGTGCAACTCGACGGCGAAGACGTACTTCAGCACGAAGGCCAGGAAGAAGACCGGGACGGCGACACCGACCAGCGACAGCACGACCGATCCGGTGTCGAGCAGACCGCCGTGCCGCTTGGCGGCGAAGTAGCCGAGCGGGATGGCCGTGGCGAGCGCGATGATGATCGCGAAGATCGACAGCTCCACGGTCGCCGGGAGCCGCTGCAGGAACAGGTCCATCGCGTCCGTCCCGGCCTGCACCTGCGTGGAGGTGCCGAAGTTGCCGTGCAGAGCGTTGCTGAGGAAGTGCCAGTACTGCACGGGCAGCGGCTGGTCGAGGCCGAGCGTCTTGCTGAGCGCCGCCCGGGTGGCGGGCGTCGCGCGCTCGCCGAGCAGCGAGTCGACCGGACCGCCGGGCAGCGACCGCAACCACGCGAACAGCAGCACGGACACGATGAACATGACGAGGACCGCCTGCAGCAGGCGTCGGACGATGAATCGCAGCACGAGAGGTTTGCTCCTACCGAGGTGAACGCCGGTGACCGGCGCCGCGCGGACACGCGGCGCCGGTCGGGGGTGCTACTACTTGCTGACCTTCGCCGTCCACAGGTGCTCGTCGGTCAACGGGCTCGGCACGACCCCGGTGACCTTCTTGCTGAACACGATCGCGGGCGGGGAGCTCGAGATCGGCAGACCCGGGAGGTACTGCTCCATGATCTTCTTGTTCAGCTGCTCGTATGCCGTGGCGCGTTGCGACTCGTCCACGATCGAGTCATCGTCCTGCAGCGCCTTGTGGAACGCCGCGCCCCACGGGTAGGCGCCGACGGTCATCTGGCCCTTCGGGTCGCTGAAGAAGTTGCCGAGGAAGTTGTCCGGCGTGTTGTAGTCACCGGTCCAACCCATCAGGTATGCCGCGGCGTTGCCGTTCTGGGTTCCGGTGACGTAGCCGCCGGCCCAGGGCATCGGCTTGGGCGTCACCTTGACGCCCACCGCTTCCCAGTCGGACTTGATCGCGTTGAAGATCTTGTCCGGCGCCGGCATGTAGGGACGGCTGACCTCGGTGGGGTACCAGAAGGTGATCTTCAGGTTGCTCTTGCCGGCGGCCTTGAGCAGCGACTTGGCCTTGGCGGGGTCGTACTTGTACGGCGTCAGCGACTTGTTGAAGCCTGCGACCGTGCTCGGGATGAACTGCGTGGCCACGTTGGCGCCGGTCGGCAACTGCGACTTGACCAACTGGTCGCGGTTGATCGCGTAATAGAGCGCCTGGCGCACCCGCAGGTCCTTCAGGTCCGGGTCGACCTTGGCGTTCAGCCCGAGGTAGAGGATGTTGAACGCCGGGCGGATCTCCAGGTTGTCGTCCTTCTTCAGCGACGGCCAGTCGACCGGGTTGGGCAGGTCGTAGCCGTCGATCTGACCCGATGCCAGCGCCTGCTTGCGGGCCGTCTCGTCGGGGATGATCGAGAAGACGATCTTCTTGACGGTGGCCTTGTCGCTGCCGGCGTAGTCGTCGTTGCGGACCAGGGTGACGGTCTTGTTGGTCTTGTCGTAGGACTGGAACTTCATCGGGCCGGTGCCGACCGGGTGCGCGTTGGCGTAGGCCGGGTAGACGAAGCCTTGTCCCTGTGCCTTGATGCCGTTGGCGTCATACTTGTCCATCGCCGTGGGCGACTGCATCGAGAAGGACGGCAGACCGAGCAGCGCCGGGAACTTCGAGGTCGGGCGGGAGATCTTGATCTGCACGGTGGCGGCGTTCTTGGCGACGCAGCCCTGGTAGAGCTCGCCGTCCGCTCCGTTGTAGCCGCCCATGTTGGCCAGCCAGTATTCGGAGGCGGTCTGACCGGCCTTGTTCTGGCTGTCCATCCGCTTGAAGTTCTTGCACACGGCGTCGGCGTTGAACGGCGTGCCGTCGGTGAACTTCACACCGGTCTTCAGCTTGAAGGTCCAGGTCTTGCCGTCCTTCGACGGTGACCAGCTGGTTGCCAGCCGTGGTGCGACCTCGGCCGTGCCGGGCTTGAAGCCGACCAGACCCTCGAAGATCTCCCGGCTGACCCGGAAGGTCTCGCCGTCGCTGGCGTAGAAGGGATCGAGCGTTGCGGGGGCGCCGGCGGCGCCGAAGTTGAGCGTGGCGTTGGTGTCGCTCTTGCCATTACCGGTGCTCTTGTTGTCATCGCGCTTGGAACTGGCGCACGAGGTCAGTGCGAGTGCCGAGGCGGCCAACAGCGCGACGGTAGCTGCTGTTTTGGTGACGGGCATGGGGTGAAACCCTTCTTGTGACGAAAAGGTTCTGCGAACGTTACTCAGTCCGCGGGCCTCCTGCGTGCTTTCGACGCGCACTGTCACCATCTCGCAATGTGACACGGTTTCGCCTCAGGCGGGTTTGTGCGGGCGGCGCAGCAGGGGAGGCAGGTATGCCGCTCCCGGCGCACCCTGGTCATCGGCCGCGGCGTCATACGGATTGGAGATCGCGCAGCGCTTCAGCGACAGGCAACCGCAGCCGATGCACGAGTCGAGCCCGTCGCGCAGCTTCTCCAGCGCGGCGATCTGCTCGTCCAGCCGACCGCGCCAGTGCGTGGTGATCCGTTGCCAGTCAGCCTTGGTGGGCGTGCGGTTCTCCGGCAGGCGAGCGAGCTCGTCGCGGATCTCGTCCAGGGTCAGGCCGACGTTGGCGGCGGCCCGGATGAAGGCGAGCCGGCGCAGCACGCTGCGCTCGAAACGACGCTGCCCGCCGGAGTTGCGGTGCGCATGGATCAGTCCCTGCGACTCGTAGTAGCGCAGCGCGGAGGCGGCGAAACCACTGCGCTTGGCGACGACTCCGACGGGGAGCAGGTCGTGGGTGTCCATCTGTGCGGTGCCCCTTCTCGACGATGCGCGGCGGCCCTCCCGCCACCGACCCCTCCGCCGACAGGACACGAACGCGCCGAGCGGACACGAAAATCCGGCCGAAATCGCCGTTCGTTCGTGTCCTGTGGGTGCGGATGTTGTCCTCTCGGCGGTTGGGGGTTGACTTTAAGTTAACTTCAACTTGAAGGATGGCAGGTATCGGACCGGAGAACAAGGAGATTCGATGTCTGACACGAAAGTCGCACTGGTGACCGGAGGATCGTCGGGGCTCGGCCGGGAGCTGGTCGCCGCACTCGCGGGGGAGGGCTGGCTGGTGATCACCGACGGTCGCCGCCAGACCGAACTGACCGAAGCAACAAAGGATTTCGCGGGGGTCACGGCGATCCCCGGCGACGTCACGGACTTCGCGCACCGGGACGCGCTGGTGGCAGCGGTCCGCGCCGCCGGCCGCCTCGACCTGTTGGCCAACAACGCCAGCACGCTCGGCCCCACACCGCTGCTGCCGCTGGCGCAGCGGACCGTCGAGGACCTGCCGGAGGTATGGCGCACGAACGTCGGCGCACCCTTCGCGCTCGCCGTCGAGTTGCTGCCCGAGCTGCTCGCCGACGACGGGGTGCTGCTGTCCGTCTCGTCCGACGCCGCCGTCGAGCACTACGAGGGCTGGGGACTGTATGGCGCAGCCAAGGCCGCACTGGACCACCTGACGCTGACCCTCGCGGCGGAGAACCCCGCGCTGCACGCGTACGCGGTCGACCCGGGGGACATGCGCACGCCGATGCACCGGGCCGCGTTCCCGGGAGAGGACATCTCCGACCGCCCCGAACCGGCCACGGTGATCCCGCGGTTGCGGCACGTGTGGACGCGGCGGCCGCCGTCGGGGCGCTACCGGGCCGCCGACCTGCCGGCCGTCGAGACGACCGTCGACAACACGACCGGAGCGCACGCATGACCGCCCTCGCGGTGCAGCCCTGCACGTCCTTCGACGCGCCGGAGGAGCGCACCGCGCCGGCGCCCGCCGAGGCGCGCGGCATCCCGCGGGACGGTGTCCGGTTGCTCGTCGGTACCCGCGACGGCATCGAGCACACGACCTTCCGGCACCTGCCGGAACACCTCAACGCCGGTGACCTCGTGGTCGTCAACAACTCCGCGACCATGCCCTGGCAGGTGGACGCGACCCTCGCCGGGCGCGGGCCGGTCGTGCTGCACGCCGCCACCGCCCTCGATGGGGGCAGCTGGGTCGTGGAGATCCGCTCCTCGCCGGACGCGAGCCGGGCCCTGCTGGACGCGCGACCCGGCGACCATCTGGAGGTCGGCGCGCTCGTGGTGACGCTGCAGGCGCCATACCCCTTCGCCTCGTCGCCGACGGGCGACGGCAACCGGCTGTGGCGGGCCGAGGTCGACGGCGATCTCGCCGCCTACCTGCACACTCACGGGCGACCCATCAGCTACGGGTACCTGGACCGCCGCTACCCGCTCGAGGACTACCAGTCGGTCTTCGCGACCGTCCCGGGCAGTGCCGAGATGCCTTCCGCGGGAAGGCCGTTCACCCCCGAAGTGGTCACCCGGCTGGTTGCGGCGGGTGTCGGTGTCGCACCGATCACGCTGCACACCGGGGTGTCGTCCCAGGAAGCCGGCGAGGGCCCGCAGGCCGAGCGTTTCGAGGTCCCCGACGCCACCGCCCGCCAGGTGAACGCCACCCGCTGCGCGGGTGGCCGGATCGTCGCGGTCGGCACGACGGTCACCCGCGCGCTGGAGTCCGCCGTCACCAGCGACGGTTTCGTCGTCGGGACGTCCGGCTGGACCGAGCGGGTCGTCACCCGGGCGGAGCCACCGCAGGTGGTGGACGGGCTGATCACCGGCTGGCACGACCCGCACGCGTCCCACCTGCTGCTCGTCGAGGCGGTCGCAGGGGAGGAGCTGACGCAGGCGGCATACGACGCGGCGGTGCGGGAGGGTTACCGGTGGCACGAGTTCGGCGACTCGGGGCTGTTGCTGCCATGAGTGAGCGACCGACCGCACCGGCGGATCACGGACCCGACGTGGGAGGGACCCGCCGGGGCCGGGCCGTGGTCAGGAGCACACCGATTTCCTGAGACACTGGTAGCTATCCCATACGCGTAGAAAGGACGAAGCCTGCCCGGCACACCCCGACGGCAGCTTTGACAACTCCATGGCCATGAAGTCCCGCAGCGACGTCCGCAACGTCGCCATCGTTGCCCACGTCGACCACGGCAAGACCACCCTCGTCGACAAGATGCTCTGGCAGACGGGTGCCTTCGGCGAACGCCAGACGGTCGAGACGACCGGCGAGCGGGTCATGGACACCGGTGACCTGGAGCGCGAGAAGGGCATCACGATCCTCGCCAAGAACACCGCGATCTCGTATGACGGGCCGTCCGCCGACGGTCAGCCGATCACCATCAACATCATCGACACCCCCGGCCACGCCGACTTCGGCGGCGAGGTCGAGCGCGGCCTGTCCATGGTCGACGGCGTCGTGCTGCTGGTCGACGCGAGCGAGGGTCCGCTGCCGCAGACCCGGTTCGTGCTCCGCAAGGCGCTCGCGGCCCGGATGCCGGTCATCCTGTGCATCAACAAGGTCGACCGGCCCGACTCCCGCATCGCGGAGGTCGAGGAGGAGACCTACGAGCTGTTCATGGACCTGCTCGAGGACGCCGACGCCGACGCCGACCAGCTCGACTTCCCGGTGGTCTACGCATCCGCCAAGGCGGGTGTCGCCTCCACGACCCGCCCGGCCGACGGCGAACTGCCCGAGGGCAGCGACCTGGAGCCGTTGTTCAAGACGATCCTGGACACGATTCCGGCACCGGAGTATGACGACGAGGCGCCGCTGCAGGCGCACGTCACCAACCTGGACTCCAGCAACTTCCTGGGCCGCCTCGCGCTGCTGCGCGTGCGCAACGGTCAGATCAAGAAGGGCCAGCAGGTCGCCTGGTGCCGGCACGACGGGTCGCAGCGGACCGTGAAGGTGACCGAGCTGCTGATGACCCGCGGGCTGGAGCGCGAGCCGGCCGAGTCGGCCGGCCCGGGCGACATCATTGCGGTCGCCGGCATCCCGGAGATCACCATCGGCGAGACGCTCGCCGACGTGGACAACCCGATCCCGTTGCCGCTCATCACTGTTGACGAGCCCGCGATCTCGATGACGATCGGCACCAACACCTCCCCGATGGCCGGAAAGGTCCGCGGAGCGAAGGTCACCGCACGTCTGGTCAAGGACCGCCTCGACCGCGAGCTGATCGGCAACGTGTCGTTGCGGGTGCTGCCCACCGAGCGTCCGGACGCCTGGGAGGTGCAGGGGCGTGGCGAGCTGGCGCTGGCGATCCTCGTCGAGCAGATGCGCCGTGAGGGTTACGAGCTGACCGTCGGCAAGCCGCAGGTCGTCACCAAGGAGATCGACGGCAAGCTGCACGAGCCGGTCGAGCACCTCACCATCGACACGCCGGAGGAGTACCTCGGCACGATCACCCAGATCATGGCTGCCCGCAAGGCGCGGATGGAGCAGATGACCAACCACGGAACCGGTTGGGTCCGCATGGAATTCGTCGTTCCGTCGCGCGGCCTCATCGGCTTCCGCACCGAGTTCCTCACCGAGACCCGCGGCACCGGCATCGCCAACCACGTCTTCTCCGGTTACGAGCCGTGGCACGGCACGATCACGACCCGCCAGTCGGGATCGCTGGTCTCGGACCGGTCGGGAGCCGTGACGTCATACGCCATGGTCAACCTGCAGGAGCGCGGCGTGCTCTTCGTCGAGCCGACCACCGAGGTCTACGAGGGCATGATCGTCGGCGAGAACTCACGCGCCGACGACATGGACGTCAACATCACCAAGGAGAAGAAGCTCACCAACGTGCGCGCCTCCAGCGCGGACAACTTCGAGAAGATCTTCCCGCCCCGCAAACTGTCCCTGGAGCAGAGCCTGGAGTTCTGCCGCGAGGACGAATGTGTCGAGGTGACACCGGAAGACGTGCGGATCCGCAAGGTTGTCCTGGACGCGGGCGAGCGGGCTCGTACGGCGGCACGTGCCCGGAGTGCTGCGAAGAAGTAGTCATGCGCCTGGTTTTCGTGCACGCCCACCCGGACGACGAGTCGTTGTGGACCGGTCTCGCGATCGCGCACCACGCTGCTCGCGGCGATGACGTGCACGTGCTGACCTGCACCCTCGGCGAGGAGGGTGAGGTCATCCCGGAGGACCTGCGCCACCTCGAGCTGCCCGCCGGCCGGCCCCGCGACGCCCGCACACCCGACCTGCTGGCCGACGTCCGGCGGGACGAACTGCACTCTGCGGTCAAGGAGCTCGGGGTCAGTTCGGTCACCGTCCTGGCAGACGGGCGCTATCGGGATTCGGGTATGGCGGGCACGCCGTCGGCGGCGCACCCGCGCGCGTTCACCGGGGCGGCAACGGCGCAGAGCAGCCAGGACGTCGCGGCCTACCTGCGCGAACTGCGCCCGGACGTCGTCGTCACGTATGACGCCCACGGCGGTTACGGCCACCCCGATCACATCCGCACCCATGAGGCGACCCGGGCGGCGGTGGCGGGCCTCGCGCAGTCGCCGGCCTTCTACACCGTTGTCAGCCCGCGCAGTTGGGTGGTGGAGGACCGCGGGTGGTTGTCGCAGCACGCGACGGCACCCGGGGTCGTCGTGCCCGCTCCGGAGGATGCCTTCCTGCCGAGCGTGGTCGACGACGCGCTGGTCACCCACACCGTGATCGACGAGGAGGCACTCGTGGCACAGACGGCCGCGCTGCGGCGGCACCGCACCCAGGTCACCGTCTTCGACGGCTACTACACGCTGTCCAACGACGTCGCGACCCGGCTGGCGGCCCGCGAGGCGTTCGTGCGGCTGGACCCGGTGACCGGCGCGTCCTTGCCGGTGGTGACCGAGGGCCTGCGGCATACCGGGCTGATGGCATGAGCGAGCAGGAAGCCAACGACCCTTCGTGGGGTGAGGTGGATCCGGACGCTTACCGGCAGGTGATGGGGCGCTTCGCGACCGGCGTCTCGATCATCTCCACCCGCATCGGCGACATCGACCACGCGATGACCGCCAACGCGCTGATGTCGGTGTCCCTGGAGCCGCTGCTGATGGTGATCAGCGTGGAGCGCGAGGCGCGATTCCACGACGCGGTCCTCGATGCCGGGGCCTGGGGCGTGAGCCTGCTGCCGGAGTCGGAGCGCAAGACCGCGGCCTGGCTGGCCACGCGCGGTCGACCGTTGCACGGGCAACTCGACCGGGTTCCGTTCCACCGCGGCGAGCGCACCGGTATGGCGTTGCTGGACGACGCGCTGGGCACCCTGGAATGTCGCACCTACGACACGGTCCCGGCCGGTGATCACACGCTGGTGATCGGCAACGTAGTCTCGGTCTCGATCGCAGATAGACCGGGGGACGCCCTGATCTATTACCGGGGCGCATTTGGAGTACAACGTTGAGCACAGACGCATCGGGTGGGGACCGCGACAGTAGCGGTGCGGACGACAACCACAGACGAAGGAGCAGGCTGCGCAAGGGCCTGCTGATCGGTGTCCCGGCGGCTGTCGTCGTGCTCGCCGGCGGGTATGTCGCGCTCGCCGCGTCGCAGTCCGGCAAGATCCAGCGCGGGACGACGGTCGCCGGCCGCCACATCGGCGGCATGAGTGTGTCCGACGCGAAGGCGGAGGTCTCGGCGGCAGCCGCGCAGCAGGTCAAGACGCCGGTGCAGCTGGTCGTCGGTGGCACGACGCTGAAGCTCGACCCGGCGAAGTCCGGGCTCTCGATGAGCTCCGCCGGGGTGCTCGACGGTCTCAGCGGTTTCTCCCTCAACCCGTCGACGGTGTGGCACCGGCTCACCGGTGACGGCCCGCACCGCACGCTGACCCCGAAGGTCGACCGGGACGCCCTGCAGAAGGCGGTGGCCGCCGCCTCGGACGAGCTGGAAGGCGCGCCGAAGAACGGCACGGTGAAGTTCGTCGACGGGAAGGTCGTGACCACCAAGTCGACCCCGGGCGACGGGGTCGACACCAAGTCCATCAGTCAGAAGATCGCCGCCGGCTGGCCGCACTCCACGAAGTTCGCCGCCACCCTGACGCATCAGCCCGCGGCGTTGACCGATGACGAGATCCAGCGCTACGTCAAGGATTTCGCCGACCCCGCGATGTCGGCGCCGGTCACCGTCAAGGTCGGGGGGAAGACGGCCGAGCTCGAGGTGAGCGACATCTCCGACATCCTGAGCACCACCTTCGACGGTGCGAAGCTCGCCCCGAAGGTCGACCAGGACGCGTTGGCCACGCTGCTCGACAAGCAGGCGAGCAAACTCACCACCCCCGCGGTCGACGCCAAATTGAGCTACCGGGGCGGCAAGCGCACGATCACTCCCGCCAAGGACGGCACCGGACCGGACACCAAGGGCGCGGGGAAGCTGCTCGTCGCGGCCCTGACGGCGCCGGACCGGACGATGTCGCTGCCGACCAAGCCGGTCGAGCCGACCGTCACGGCAGCCGACCTGAAGAAGACGAAGATCGGCAGCCAGATGATCTCGGAGTTCGTGTCGGTCTTCCCGACCGGCGCCGAGAACGCCGCACGCACCCACAACATCAGCGTCGGTCTGGCCAAGCTCAACGGCATCGTCGTGCAGCCGGGTGAGACGTTCTCACTGCTGAACACGCTGCGCCCGTTCGACGCAGCACACGGCTACGTCGACGCGCCGGTGCTGGTCGGCGGCAGGGACGTCCCGGGTATGGGCGGCGGCATCTCCCAGGTCTCCACGACCCTCTACAACGCGACCTTCTTCGCTGGGGTGAAGCTGGTGGAGCACACCGCGCACGCCTACTGGATCCCGCGCTACCCGATGGGCCGCGAGGCCACCATGTGGGATCCCACCATCGACAACAAGTGGACCAACGACACCGGCCACCCGATCCGGATCCAGGCCGGCATCGAGGGCAACGCGTCCGTCATACGACTGTACGGCGTGAAGACCTTCACCGTCAGCTCGACGACCAGCAACAAGTTCGACATCGTCGCGCCCGGGCCGGCCAAGCACCTCTCCGGACCTTCGTGCATCGCGCAAGGTCCGGAGGACGGCTTCAGCGTGACGGTGACGCGGGTCGTGAAGAACCTGGCGGGCAAGGTGGTCAAGAACGAGAGCCTGACGACCCGTTACCAGCCCGCGGACCCCGTCATCTGCAACTGACGCCCGGCCCGATGGGCTGCCGCGGGGCGCGCCGCCTCGCCATACCGGGCCCGACCCTGACGGTCGGCTTCACGGCTGACGGTCGAATTCGGCCGTCAACGGTGAATCGGGCCGTCAGACTCGTGGCGCACCTGTGGACAACCGCTGGACGTACCGCGCGAACTGCGACCATGCACCGATGGGACCCCAACCGCTCCGCACGCACGAGGTCCAGAGTCTCGGCCGACTGCGGCAGGCCGGCATCGTCCCCTGGGCAGCCGTCGCCCGCGGCACCGGCCAGTGGATGCGCATCCGCCGCGGCGAATACCTCGACAAAGGACGCTGGCACACACTGACGCCGCTCGACCGCCATCGGGCACTGGTCGTTGCCACGGTGCGACGCATGCGTGATCCCCTGCCGATGCTGTCGCACTTCGCGGCCGCTGCACTGTGGGGTATGCCGATCATCGGCTCCTGGCCCGACCGCGTGGACGTGATGCTCGACGCAAGCGCCGCGGGCTCCAGCACGTTGGTTCGCCGGCACCGGGTGTCCGGACTTCCCGAGCCGTCGCTCCTCGGAGAGTTTCCGGTGACCTCGCCGGCCAGAACGGTGATCGACCTGGCCCGGTCCACGACGTTGGCGTGCGCGCTCAGCGCCGCCGACTGGACGCTGCGCAACAGCCTGTGCACCTACGCCGACCTGGACGAGGAGCTGCTCGCGATTCCGGGGCGCGGACCGGGCAGGCGCGGCGCTCATGCCGTGTGGCTGCTGGCCGATCCTCGCGCGGAGTCGCCGGGAGAATCGCTGAGCCGCGCGCGGATGTACGAATCAGGGTTCCCGCAGCCCGACCTGCAAGTGCCGCTGGAAGACGCACAGGGCTGGTTCGGACGCGCCGATTTCGGGTGGCCCGGCAGGATCGGCGAATTCGACGGACTGCGCAAGTACCGCGCAACCGGAGACGCCGGCGACACTGCGAGCGAGGAGATCGTCATACGGGAGAAGCTTCGCGAGGACAGGGCGCGCCGGGCGGGAACTGCCGTCGCCCGCTGGGTCTGGACCGATGCTCTGCACGGATCCGGCCTCGTGCGGGCGCTGGTCGCAGTGGGTGTGTCTCCCGGTGACAAGACGGAGTGGCTGCGGCGCACGCCCGCCGAGTGGTGAGTCTGACGCTCGGATTCACCGTTGACGGCCGAATTCGACCGTCAACGGTGAATCCGGCCGTCAGGGTGACCTCGGGAGCGCGGATCCGACCGTCAGACTTCAGGGGTCGCGTAATGGTAGGCGTGGTGCACCACCCACCCCAGTGACCCGTAGAGACCGACCGCGGCGGCATTGTCCGCCGCAACTTGCAGGTATTGCAACGGTATTCGCCGCTCTCCCGCGACACGTGCTGCTTCGGTCATCAGCGCGGTCGCGATGCCGGACCGACGCGCAACAGGGTCGGTGTGCACGTCGAAGATGCCGCTCCAGCCGTCGTGGAAGGCCAGCCGGGCGTGTCCGGCCGGCCGATCGTTCAGGTATGCCGTCAGGTATGCCGCCTCCGGCACGCGCGCGAGCACCTGCACCAGGGTCTCCCGGTGCTCCAGGGCGCGCGGCGACGCCGACACCCACCAGCCGTCGGTCGGCGCCCCGGTGACGGTGAGCCGCACGGCGCCCGGACGCGGATCGTCACCCGGCGGGGGAGCGGTCACCGGCGGATGGGCCGCCGCTGGGACGAGGGACGGCTTCGTCATCACGAGAGTGCGGGTGAAGAAGCGCCAATCATGTTGTGCCAGAACGGCCCCCAGCTCCGTGTCCTGCGGGTCGCCGTCGGTCGGATGTGGCAGCTGGATGAGTGCGGGTTGGCGACGCTCGCCGTACCAAGCACTCAGCCGGTCGATCGCGTCCGACCGGTGCATGCCCGGATCGCCAACCGGCAGAGCAGAATTCGCGCGACCGGTGTAGCCGTTGGCGGATCGCAGCAGCCAGTCGCCGAGCCGGAGCGATTCGAGCGGCGGCATGCCCGCCGTCATCAGTACCTGCAGCGCACCTGCCCCGATCGAGGAGGCGTCGGGCGCCGTCACCGGCCGAAAGGTGGGTCGGCCGGCGGGCGGCGGGGTCTGCGGACGGGCGGAGGCGGCACGCTCTTGGCCAGCACGATGCGTGCCCGGGGCACCGTGACCTCGCCGCGGCGGCCGCGCACGACGACCGTCGTGTCGTCGATCGACACCACGTCGCCGATCACATCCGTGTGATGTGGGCCACCCGGCTCGAGCTCGGGGTCGGGCAGTCGCACGCGCAGGACGACCCGCGTGCCGACGGTCGCGATCGAGGTGAGGCGGGACTCACTGACTGGCTTCCAGGGCACGACGGCATACTAGATGCGGATACAGACCCGCCGGCCGCGCAGTCGCGGCCGGGCACCAGTGGAGGAACATTTCGAGATGACCTACGTCATTGCACAGCCGTGCGTCGATGTGAAGGACCGCGCATGCGTCGAGGAGTGCCCCGTCGACTGCATCTACGAAGGCAAGCGCAGCCTCTACATCCAGCCCGACGAGTGTGTCGACTGCGGAGCGTGCGAGCCGGTCTGCCCGGTCGAGGCCATCTACTACGAGGACGACACCCCGGAGCAGTGGGCCGACTACTACAAGGCCAACGTGGAGTTCTTCGACGAGATCGGCAGCCCCGGTGGCGCCGCGAAGCTCGGCGTGCTCGACTTCGACCACCCGCTGATCGCCGCACTGCCCCCGCAGAACACGGAAGCGGAGTGACCCGCACGGGTCCCGTCAACCATGCCCGTCGCTGACCTCCCGGACTTCCCCTGGGACACCCTCGCCGGCGCCAAGGCGCAGGCGGCCGCCCACCCCGACGGCATCGTCGACCTGTCGGTCGGCACCCCCGTCGATCCCACCCCGCAGGTGCTGCAGGACGCGCTCGTCGGCGCGGCCAACGCGCCCGGTTACCCGCAGGTGTGGGGCACGCCCGACCTGCGTGAGGCGATCGCGGCCTGGTTCCAGCGGCGGCGCAACGCCGCCGGCGTCGACCCGGACGGGGTGATGCCGGTCGTCGGCAGCAAGGAGTTGGTGGCCTGGCTGCCGACCCTGCTCGGTCTCGGTCCCGGTGACACGGTTGGCTTCCCCGAGCTGGCCTACCCGACGTATGACGTGGGCGCGCGCCTCGCGGGCGCGACGCCGAAGCCGGCCGCGAGCCTGCTGCAGTACGGCCCCGTCGCCCCGAAGCTGCTGTGGATCAACAGCCCGGCGAACCCGCACGGGCAGGTGCTGCCGGTCGACCATCTGGCCAAGGTGGTGGCGTGGGCGCGCCAGCGTGGCGTCATCGTGGCCAGCGACGAGTGCTACGCGGAGCTGGACTGGCGCGAGGAGCCGGACGGGTTGAGCACCCCGAGCATCCTGGACGACCGGGTGTGTGGCGGAGATCACGAAGGGCTGCTGGCGGTCTACTCGCTGTCCAAACAGAGCAACCTGGCCGGTTACCGCGCCGCGTTCGTCGCCGGCGACACCGCCCTCGTGCAGCGCCTGGTCCAGGTGCGCAAGCACGCCGGGATGATCGTGCCCTGGCCGACCCAGCGGGTGCTGAAGGCGGCCGTGCAGGACGACGCGCACGTCGCCGCCCAGAAGAAGGTGTATGCCGTGCGCCGCGAAGAGTTGAAAACCGCTCTCGTGGCTGCAGGTTGGCAGATCGACCACTCCGACGCCGGACTCTACTTCTGGGTAACCCAGGGGAAACCGTGCCGGGAGTCGGTCGACGACCTGGCCGCACTCGGCATACTTGCAGCACCCGGTGATTTCTACGGTGCGGCCGGTGCCCAGCACGTCCGGATCGCACTCACGGCGACCGACGAACGAATTTCCGCAGCCGCGAAGAGATTGAATTCTTGACGCGGGGTCCCTCGTGGGCCGGAGAACTTGCTGAGGTACGGTCGATTTCGCTGACTTCCCCGGCACTGTCGCCGGTTCACGCAAGAGGACGGAAAGCACATGACTGACCAGGCACCTGCCACGTTCCAGGCAGGGGACAAGACCCTCGAGTTCGGGGTCATCCCCGCGACCGAGGGCAACGACGGCTACGACATCTCGAAGCTGCTCAGCGAGACCGGCAACGTCACCCTCGACGTCGGCTTCGTCAACACTGCCTCATGCAAGTCGGCAATCACCTACATCGACGGCGGTGCCGGCATCCTGCGCTACCGCGGGTACCCGATCGACCAATTGGCGGAGAACTCGACGTTCATCGAGGTCTCCTACCTGCTGATCTACGGTGAGCTGCCGAGCAAGACCGAGCTGGAGACCTTCACCGAGCGCCTGCGCCGGCACACCATGCTGCACGAGGACCTGAAGGACCTGCTGGCGGCGTTCCCGCGGGACGCGCACCCGATGTCGGTGCTGTCCGCTGCGGTGTCCGCGCTCGGCACCTTCTACCAGGACTCGCTGTCCATCAGCGACCGCGACCAGGTGGAGCTGTCCACCATCCGGCTGCTGGCCAAGCTGCCGACCATCGCGGCATACGCACACAAGAAGAGCCAGGGCCAGCCGACCCTCTACCCGGACAACAAGCTGGGGCTGGTGGAGAACTTCCTGCGGATGACCTTCGGCTTCCCGGCCGAGGACTACGAGGTCGACCCGGTGGTCGCCCGCGCGCTGGACCAGCTGTTCATCCTGCACGCCGACCACGAGCAGAACTGTTCGACCTCGACCGTGCGCCTCGTCGGCTCGGGGCAGGCCAACCTGTTCGGCTCCATCTCGGCCGGTATCCACGCCCTGTCCGGCCCGCTGCACGGTGGCGCCAACTCGGCGGTGCTGGAGATGCTGGCGCAGATCCACACCAGCGGCGACGACGTCGACACCTTCGTGAAGAAGGTGAAGAACAAGGAGGACGGCGTCAAGCTGATGGGCTTCGGCCACCGGGTCTACAAGAACTACGACCCGCGCGCCGCCATCGTCAAGAAGTCCGCCGACGCCGTGCTGAAGGCGATGGGTGTCAACGACCCGCTGCTGGACATCGCGATGCGTCTGGAGCAGGTCGCGCTGACCGACGACTACTTCGTCGAGCGCAAGCTCTACCCGAACGTCGACTTCTACACCGGCCTGATCTACAAGGCGATGGGCTTCCCGACCGACATGTTCACGGTGCTCTTCGCCATCGGCCGGTTGCCGGGCTGGATCGCCCAGTGGCGCGAGATGATCGAGGACCCGGCGACCAAGATCGGCCGCCCGCGGCAGATCTACGTCGGTGCGACCGAGCGCGACTACGTCCCCACGGACAACCGTTGATCG
Source organism: Flexivirga oryzae (assembly GCF_014190805.1). Lineage (NCBI taxonomy): Bacteria > Bacillati > Actinomycetota > Actinomycetes > Micrococcales > Dermacoccaceae > Flexivirga > Flexivirga oryzae. The sequence goes on from NZ_JACHVQ010000005.1 coordinate 216,589, forward strand.
CGGCCTGACCGCAGTCACCGCGGAAGCGCCGGCCCGAGTGATCGGGCCGGCGCTTTCGTATGTCGCGAGGGCGCTACTTGCCGGTCTCCACGTCGATCCGCACCAGCGTCGAGCTCCCGGTGGGCTGCTTCGCCGGGTGCCACGCCCAGCCGTCCCGGCCGCGGTGCCGCTCCCAGGACCGGTTGCCGACCGTGACGGCGGTGATGTTGTCGTCCTCGGCATGTGCGATGGCCCAGGACGCGATCGCGTACGCGCCGTTGACCGACTTCGCCCGATAGGTGACGTCGCCGGTGCCCGCCTGTGCGGGGAGACCGCTCTCGTCGGCCAGCTGACCGACGATCTGCGCCGGTGAACCGTTCGCCTTCGCGGGGTCCAGGCGGCAGCCGATGCCTTCGTGCGCGGTGCCGGTCATCACCGAGGTGATGACCTCGCCCTGGGTCTCGTGGTCGGCATACGCGTCCGGGAAGCCGCTGCGCTGCACCTCCTGCGCCGCCTCGCCGATCGGCATCGACTCCCAGCCGGGCACCTTCAGCAGCGCGTTGTAGAACGAGCCGCTGGAATAGATCGGGTCCTGGATCTGGTCGGTGGTGCCCCAGCCCTGGCTGGCGCGCTGCTGGAACAGACCGAGCGAGTCGAGGTCGCCATACGCCAGGTTGCGCAGTTTCGACTCCTGTATGGCGGTGGTGGTCGCCACCACCGCCGCCCGCGTCGGCACACCCTTCTTGTAGACGCCGACCGCCACGATGGTCGACGCGGACCGGGCCTGGCCGGGGTCCCACTTGTAGTTGTAGCCGTTCGCGACGAACTGGCACGACGGGGAGCCCCAGTTGTCCAGCAGCTGCTGGTAGGCGAGGTAACCGCCGCCGGCGACGGCTGCGACGATCGCGATCGGCAGCAGACAGCCGAGCGTGCGACGGATCGGGCCGCGCGGCCGGTGGTCCTCGTCGAAGAAGTCGTCGCCGAACCACTCCGGGTCGTCCTCCGGCACGTGGTCCAGGCCGTCCGCCGGGCCTTGGTCGAACTCCTCGGGGTCGTGCGCGAGCCGCTCGCCGTGGTGGACGTAGCGCGCCGGCCGGGCGTCGTCGTCGCCGAAGTCGGCCGTCCCGCCGTACAACCGATGGATCTCGCGGTCACTGCGGCTGTTGTCGCGGTTGCGGCGGAAGGGCATCGGGGTCGGGTTCGCAGCTTCTCGTGGTCGGGGTGGTCAGTTGGCGTGCAGGGCGTCGTTGAGCGTGATGCCGTGGCCCTTGCGGGGGCGGCACTCCACGACACCGGTGGTGGAGTTGCGGATGAACAACAGGCCGTCCTGCCCGGACAACTCCCGGGCCTTCACGACCGTTCCATCGGGCAGGGTGACCTTGGTGCCCGCGGTCACGTAGAGACCCGCCTCGACCACGCAGTCGTCCCCGAGGGCGATGCCGACGCCGGCCTCCGCACCGATCAGGCAGCGCTGGCCGATCGAGACCCGCTCGGTGCCGCCGCCGGACAGGGTGCCCATGATCGAGGCGCCGCCGCCGATGTCGGAGCCGTCGCCGACGACGACGCCCTGCACGATGCGGCCCTCCACCATGGAGGTGCCGAGGGTGCCGGCGTTGAAGTTGCAGAAACCCTCGTGCATGACCGTCGTGCCCGCGGCGAGGTGCGCGCCGAGGCGCACCCGGTCGGCGTCGGCGATGCGCACCCCGGACGGCACGACGTAGTCGGTCATCCGCGGGAACTTGTCGATGCCGAAGACCTGCACCGGGCCGTCCTGCCGCAACCGCAGCCGCACCCGCTCGAAGCCGTCGACGGCGCACGGGCCGAGGTTGGTCCACACGATGTTCTGCAGCACGCCGAACAGGCCGTCCAGGTTGACCGTGTTGGGCCGGACCAGCCGGTGGCTCAGCAGGTGCAGCCGGAGGTAGGCGTCGGGCACGTCGGCAGGTGGCGCGTCCAGGTCGATCGCGACCTGCACGACGCGGGTGCGCACCTCGCGGGCCGGGTAGACACGGGCGAGTGCTGCGAGGGAGGCCGGCTCGGCATACGGGTCCGCAGCCGGCGCCTCACCCAATTGCGGCTCGGGGAACCAGGTGTCGAGCAGAACGCCCTCGTCGGTCTCGGTGGCAAGGCCGTAACCCCAGGCGGAACGGGGGGAGTCAGTCATGGCCCCAAGATTATGTGACGGAGGGGTGCGCGCCGCGGACGTGTCCAGTGAGACGCGTCGCATCCCGCGCCGGTCGATGCGGGAGGATGCCGGTATGGCGCAACTGGACCTGACTCGCGACGTCGTCGACCTCACCGCTGACCTGTGCGACATCGAGTCGGTCAGCCACGGCGAGCAGGAGCTGGCCGACGCCGTCGAGGCCGCGTTGCGGGCCCTGCCGCAGCTGCGGGTCGACCGCGACGGCAACACGATCGTCGCGCGGACCGACCTCGGACGGGCCGAGCGCGTCGTGCTCGCCGGTCACCTCGACACGGTGCCGCTCACCGACCCGCCGAACCTGCCGACCCGGCGCATCGACGACCTGCTCGTCGGGCGCGGCACGACCGACATGAAGGGCGGCGTCGCGGTGCAGCTGGCGCTCGCCGCGACCGTCGCCGAGCCGACCCGGGACATCACGTTCGTCTTCTACGACTGCGAGGAGATCGACGAGGAGTTCAACGGGCTGCGGCGTATCGTCGCGCAGCATCCGGAGTGGCTGGCCGCCGACTTCGCGGTGCTGCTGGAGCCGACGAACGGCGGCATCGAGGGCGGCTGCAAGGGCACGTTGCGGGTGGACATCGCCACCAAGGGGATCAGCGCCCACTCGGCGCGCCCCTGGAACGGTCACAACGCCATCCACGACGCGGGGCCGGTGCTCGACAAGCTCGCGGCATACCAGCCGGAGACGGTGACGGTGGACGGGCTGGACTACCACGAGGCGCTCAACGCGGTCGGTATCAGCGGCGGCATCGCGGGCAACGTCATCCCGGACCGCTGCGTGGTGACCGTCAACTACCGTTTCGCCCCGAACAAGACCGGCCAGGAGGCGTACGCCCATGTCTGCTCGCTGTTCAGCGGGTATGACGTGAGCCTCGGCGACTGCGCGGACGGCGCCCGGCCCGGCCTGGACACCGCCGCCGCACAGTCGTTCGTGACCGCGCTGGGTCTGCCGGTGACCGCCAAGGAGGGCTGGACCGACGTGGCGCGGTTCTCCGCCCTGGGGGTCCCGGCGGTCAACTTCGGGCCGGGCGACCCCAACCTGGCGCACACCGACGACGAGCGGTGCCCGGTGCAGCAGATCACCGACTCCTACGACGCGCTGCGCCGCTGGCTGACCGCGTAGCGCCGGACCGGGACGCTCCTCGGTATGCCCGGCGCGTGGCATACGCCGCGACCGGCATACCCGCAGGCCCCGCGAGGGGCACATGAGAGATTGGGCCCCGTGACCAAGGAACCCGAGGCATATCAGAAGGGCGCGACCACCCTGCGCCGCGGCCACGTCCCGTCGACGACCACCGACCAGCGCCTGCTCGACCAGTCCCAGGACTCGGGGTGGGTGCACACCGACCCGTGGCGGGTGATGCGGATCCAGGCGGAGTTCGTCGAGGGGTTCGGCACCCTCGCCGAGCTGGGCCCGGCGGTGAGCGTCTTCGGTTCGGCCCGGCTGAAGCCCGGCAGCGACTTCTACGCCAAGGGCGTCGAACTCGGCCGCCTGCTCACGGATGCGGGCTACGCGGTGATCACCGGGGGCGGGCCGGGCGCCATGGAAGCGGCCAACAAGGGTGCCTACGAAGCGGGCGGCACCAGCGTCGGGCTGGGCATCGAGCTGCCGTTCGAGTCCGGGCTGAACCCGTACGTCGATCTCGGCGTCAACTTCCGGTACTTCTTCGCCCGCAAGACGATGTTCGTGAAGTACGCCCAGGGGTATGTCGTGCTGCCCGGCGGCTTCGGCACGCTCGACGAGCTGTTCGAGGCGGTGACGCTGGCGCAGACGCAGAAGATCACCAGCTTCCCGATCGTGCTGCTCGGCACGAAGTTCTGGGCGCCGTTGCTCGGCTTCATCCACGACACGCTGTATACCGAGGGCATGATCGCCGAGAAGGACCTGCACCGGTTGCGGGTCGTCGACGAGCCGGCCGAAGCGGTGGCCATCATCGCCTCCGACGGCGACAACCTCGGAGCCAGCCGGCCGGAGTGATTCGGGGTGTGGTCGGTGTGGCGTCCCGAAGTGCCGACGGTCGGTGGGTGGGGATGGTGCGCGGCCGGTGTGGCGTCCCGAAGTGCCGACGGTCGGTGGGTGGGGATGGTGCGCGGCCGGTGTGGCGTCCCGTAGTGCCGACGGTCGGTGGGTGGGGATGGTGCGCGGCCGGTGTGGCGTCCCGAAGTGCCGACGGTCGGTGGGTGGGGACGGGGTGTGGCCGGTGTGGCGTCCCGAAGTGCCGACGGTCGGTGGGTGGGGACGGGGTGCGGCCGGTGTGGCGTCCCGAAGTGCCGACGGTCGGTGGGTGGGGATGGTGCGCGGCCGGTGTGGCGTCCCGAAGTGCCGACGGTCGGTGGGCGGGGACGGGGTGTGGCCGGTGTGGCGTCCCGAAGTGCCGACGGTCGGTGGGTGGGGACGGGGTGTGGCCGGTGTGGCGTCCCGAAGTGCCGACGGTCGGTGGGTGGGGACGGTGCGGGTTAGTCTGACTGCGTGCTCGTCTTCCTCATTGCGCTGCTCGTGGTCGTCATCGGCCTGGTGGTCTTCGCCGTCCTCGGCCATTTCGGCACCCACCTGGAGGACCCGACCCACACCTCGCCCTTCGAGTCGTTGCCGCGGGGCATCGTCACTCCGGAGGACATCGACGACATCCGCTTCGACCAGACCCTGCGCGGTTACCGGATGGGGCAGGTCGACGAGGTGCTCGATCGACTGCGCGCGGAGCTGGAGGCGCGCGACGACGAGATCGCGATGTTGCGCGGAGAGAACGTCGGCGGCACGCACCCGCCGCGAGCCTAAGGCGCGACATGGGGGATCTGGTGGTGGAGCGCGCGAGTTCGGCGTCGGTCGCCGAACTCTGGCAGGTGGCGACCGACTGGGACGGTCACGGCCGCTTCTTCCCGGGCACCTCGGTGCGTGCCCTGACGCCTGATTCAGCTGTGGGGCAACGTGTTTCGGCGATCACCCGGATCGGGCCGTTGCGCTTGCACGACGAGATGCGGGTGACCCGCTGGGAGCCGCCGGGGGCGAGCGGTCGCTGTGAGGTCCGCAAGGTCGGCCGGGTGTTCGGTGGCCGCACCGTGATCGAGGTCGAACCCGTCGGCTCCGGCTCACTGCTGCGCTGGACCACCGACGTCGGACCGGCGCCGCGGCTGGCGCATCGGCTGCTCTCGCCGGTCTCGAAGCTGATCGCGGCACCGCTCTACCGGCGGGTGGTCGGCGGCATGGTGGCGGAGGCCGGGCATGGCTGAGGCTGCCTCGGTGGCCGTCGGACCGGACGGTCTGGCGCGCTGTGCCTGGGGTGACGGCAGCGACGACTACCGGATCTACCACGACACCGAGTGGGGTGTGCCGGTCCACGGCGAGCGGGCGCTTTACGAGCGCATCACCCTGGAGGCTTTCCAGTCCGGCCTGTCCTGGATCACCATCCTGCGCAAACGGCCCGCCTTCCGCGCGGCCTTCGCCGATTTCGACCCCGAGGTCGTGGCGTCGTATGGCGCCCGCGACGTGCAGCGTCTCATGCAGGACGCCGGCATCGTGCGTAACCGGCGCAAGATCGACGCGGCGATCACCAACGCGCAGGCGGTGCTGCGGTTGCGGGACGGCGGCGGCCTCGACGAGCTGATCTGGTCGCACCGGCCCGCCTCGCACCGTCGGCCCCGCGACTTTTCCGAGACCCCGGCCCAGACCACCGAATCCGTCAGCCTGGCAAAGGCGTTGAAGAAGGCCGGCTTCGCACACGTCGGTCCCACCACCATGTATGCCGCGATGCAGGCGTGCGGCCTCGTCGACGACCACGTGGTGGGCTGCTTCCGGGGCGGCGCGTGATGGCCGCGGCGACGACGACCGCGAGCGACCGGGCCGACGGCGAGCAGCCTGACGTCATACCACCCACCCGGCTGCAGGACTGGCGGGCCCGGGGGAGTGCGTTGGTGCAAGGGCACCTGCTGCTGTGCGTGGTCGCCGCCTACCTGGTGCTGCGGGTCTTCTCCGCCGTCGTGATGCAGGCCGTGGCGTGGCGGCAGGACCCCAGCTACATCTTCTACTCGACCGGGCACCAGGACTACTGGCAGATGACCCATGTGTGGGACGGCCGGTGGTACCAGACGATCGTGGAGGAGGGCTACCCGGCGCAGCTGCCGGGCAGCGACGGCACGGTCGACCAGAACCAGTGGGCGTTCTATCCGATGTACCCCTTCCTGGTCTGGGTGCTGATGCACCTCACCGGTGGGTCGTTCGCCGTCGTCGGCTCGCTGCTGTCGCTCGCGCTCGGCGCGGTCGCCGTGTGCCTGATGGCGGTGCTGATCCGGGAGAAGGTCGGCGCGTTCGCGGCGTTCTGTGTGGTCTGCGTGTTCGCCGCGTCGCCGCCGTCACCGGTGCTGCAGATGACCTACACCGAGTCGTTGGCGCTGGTGCTGCTGATCGGCGCGCTGCTCGCGCTGCAACGCCGGCAGTGGTGGCTGGCCGCCAGCCTGGCGCTCGCGACCGGCCTCGCCCGCCCGGTGGCGGTTCCGCTCGCGGTCGTCGCCGTCGTCGCGCTGTGGCTGCGCTGGCGCGCCCGCGCGGACGACCCGATCGAACGCCGGGAATGGGTCGCCATGGGCTCCACCCTCGTCGGGTGCGGCATCGCGAGCGGTATCTGGCCGCTCATCGCGTGGTGGCGGACCGGCGTGCCTGCGGCATACACCGAGACGATGGGTGCCTGGCGCGGCGGTGGCAAGGTCGTCTACTTCGAGCCGTGGGTGGCCAATTTCGACCAGCTGTTCGGCAACGGCCTCCTGGCCGTCACGGTCCTGGTGGTCCTGCTCGTCGGCTTCATGGTGATCACCATCGGTCCCTGGTCGGACGCGATGGGCCCGATCATGCGCACCTGGCTGCTCGCCTACGGGTTCTACCTGCTCGCGGTGCTGGACGTGTGGACCAGCACCTACCGCTACCTGCTGTTCATGTTCCCGATCCTGATCGCCTTCATCGGCGCCGGCTCGACGCAGCGGTCGCAGCGGCTGCTCGTCGGCTGGCGCACGGTGATCTGGGTGGGTCTGGGTCTCGGCTGGCAGGTGTGGTGGTGCTGGACGCTGCTGGTGCTCAAGCACGTCAGCGGCGACCCGATCTGAGCCTCGCCGACCCTGGCGATCCGACCAGCACCGGCTCCGCCCGGTCGGGGCACCGCCTCGCCTCGCCGAGAGGACACAAAAACGCCGAGCGGCCCAGTAGATCCGACGGTACGAGCCGGATCTAACTGGGCCTCTCGATCATTGCTGGGCCTCTCGCGCTGACTACTGCTGTGGCGGCTGCCCCTGGCCGGGTTGTCCCGGCTGGTATGGCGGTTGCTGCTGGGGCGAACCCTGGTGCGGAGCACCCTGCGGCGGCGCGGGCTGCTGGTGACCCGGCAGCTGCACACCCTGCGGCGGGTACTGCGGCGGCGGGCCGGCGATCTGCGGCTGCGCCTGGGTGGCCTCGATGTCGGGTGCGGGCTCCGCATCGTCCTCGTCGGGCTCCGGTGCGGATGTCGACGGGGGCAGCGCGGTCGACGGCCGCTGCGACCGGGCCGGTCGCGGCGGCCGGACGTCGTCCAGGTCCGTGGTCTGCCGGGCGACGGCCTCGGCAGCAGCGACGGCCTCAGCGACGGCCGGGTCGCGCTCCAGGGTGAACCAGTCGGCCACGTCCTCGTCATCGACGGGAGCACGCTCCTCCGCCGGCGGCATCTCGTAGCGGAAGGTGCCGTCGTCACCCTGGGCGCCGAACGACTTGGCGAAGCCCTGCAGCGCGGAGCCGAAGTCGCTCGGCACGACCCAGACCTTGCTCGCCTCGCCCTTGGCCATCTCCGGCAGCATCTGGAGGTACTTGTAGGCCAACAGTTCGGGGGTGGGTTTGCTGGACCGGATCGCGTTGAACGTCTTCTCGATCGCCTTGGCCTCGCCCTGCGCGTGCAGGTACTTGGCGGCGCGCTCGCCCTCGGCGCGCAGCACCTGGGACTTGCGGTCGGCCTCGGCCTCGAGGATCGCCGCCTGCTTGGCGCCCTCCGCGGCGAGGATCCGGCTCTGCTTGTCACCCTCGGCCGACTTGATCGCGGCTTCCCGGTGACCTTCCGCGGCGAGGATGGTCGCCCGCTTCTCGCGGTCGGCCTTCATCTGCTTCTCCATCGACTCCTGGATCGACGGCGGCGGGAAGATCGACTTCAGCTCGACGCGGGCGACGCGCAGCCCCCAGTGGCCGGTCGCCTCGTCCAGCACCCCTCGCAACTGGGCGTTGATGGTCTCGCGCGAGGTGAGCGTCTCCTCCAGCGTCATACCACCGACGACGTTGCGCAGCGTGGTGGTGGCCAACTGCTCGACACCGACGATGTAGTCGTTGATCTCGTAGACCGCCGACCGCGGATCGGTCACCTGGAAGTAGACGACGGTGTCGATGTTGACCGTCAGGTTGTCCTCGGTGATCACCGGTTGCGGCGGGAAGGAGACGACGCGCTCACGCAGGTCGACCCGGGCCCGGACCCGGTCGATAAACGGCATCAGCAGCGTCAGCTGCCCCGACACGGTCTTGGTGTAGCGACCGAGTCGCTCGATCACCGCGGCCTCGGCCTGCGGGATCAGTGCCACGGATTTCGCGACGACCGCGATCACCAGGATCACGATCACCGCGACGACTATCAGGACTACCATCAGTCATCTCCCCTTCTCACGACGGCCGTTGCGCCGTCGATGTCTTGGACGATCACGCTCTCGCCGGTGCGGAACGTGTCGTTCTCGTCCGCCGGGCGGGCCGACCAGATCTGTCCGGCGAGCCGCACCTGGCCGCCGTCGTTGCCGAACGCGCGGAGGACGGTCGCCTCCCGGCCGCGTAGCGCCTCGATGCCGGTGGGGACCGTCGGGCTGCTCAGCAGGTGTCGTTTGAGCACCGGCCGCAGTCCGAAGACGAGACCCACCGAGACGATCGCGAACACGATCGTCGCCAGCCACAGCGGTGCTCCGATGAACATCGCGATGCCGGCGGCGATCGCTCCGCCGCCGATCATCAGCAGCACGAAGTCACCGCTGAGCGCCTCCGCGGCGGCCAGCAGCACCCCGCCCGCGAACCAGATCAGTGCCGCCATGACGAGAGTCTTTCATGTATGCCGGGCCGCGGCGTGACCGCCATCACAAGTCAACGCCCCGGAAACGGGATTCCCCGTGTGGGTCCGCACGGGTGGAGGGGCCGCGGCCGTCAAGAACGCGTGAGGAAGCGTTAAGACCGCGTCAAGACCCCGACCTGACCGGTCCGGCACGGGTTCGCTGGAGACATGACTGAATATGTCGTTGCGGGTGTCATCGCCGCGGCGTTGCTCGCGTACCTCGTCTACGCACTCGTCCACCCGGACAAGTTCTGATGAGCGAGCAGGCAAGTGGGCTGTTGACCATCGCCCTCCTCGTGGCAGTGCTCGCCGTCGTGCACGTACCGCTCGGTGACTACATGGCGCGCGTGTTCAGCAGCGACAAGGACCTGGCGATCGAGCGTGCCTTCTATCGGGCCAGCGGCGTCGATCCCAAGTCGCAGCAACGCTGGTCGCGGTATGCCGTGTCGGTGCTGGCCTTCTCGGGCGTGAGCATCGTGGTGCTGTGGGCGCTGTGCACCTGGCAGGGGCGGCTCCCGCTGGACCGTGGCGCGTCCATGGACTGGCACACGGCGATCAACACCGCGATCTCCTTCGTCACCAACACCAACTGGCAGAGCTACGCCGGCGAGGCGGGCGCGAGCGCCCTGCTGCAGGCGCTCGGGCTGGCCGTCCAGAACTTCGTCTCCGCGGCCGTCGGCATCGCCATCGCGGTCGCCCTCGTCCGGGGTCTGGTCGCGCACAAGACCGGCGTGGTCGGCAACTTCTGGGTCGACCTGACCCGTGCCACGGTGCGCATCCTGCTGCCGATCGCGTTCCTCGGTGCCCTCGTCCTGCTGGCCGGAGGCGTGATCCAGGACCTCGCAGCGCCGCAGGTCATCGACACGATCACAGGCGGCCACCAGACGATCGAGAGCGGACTGGTCGCGAGCCAGGAAGCGATCAAGGAACTCGGCACGAACGGCGGCGGCTACTTCAACGCCAACTCCGCGCACCCCTTCGAGAACCCCAACGGCTTCACCAACTTCATCGAGATCCTGCTCATCCTGGTGATCCCGTTCTCACTCCCTCGCACCTACGGCCGGCTGGTCGGCGACAAGCGCCAGGGCCTTGCCGTGCTCGGTTTCATGGCCTTCCTCTGGGCGGCGATGCTCGTCGTCATCACCTGGGCCGAGCAGGCGGCGTCCACTGCCCCGACCGGTGCCATGGAGGGCAAGGAAGTCCGCTTCGGGGTCTGGGCGTCGTCGCTGTTCGCCAACTCCACGACCGCGACATCGACCGGTGCCGTCAACTCGTGGCACGAGTCATTCAGCCCGATCGGCGGCGGTGGCGCACTGATCAACATGCTGCTCGGCGAGATCACGCCCGGCGGCGTCGGTTCCGGGCTGTACGGCGCACTCGTGGTCGCCGTCCTCGCGGTCTTCATCGCCGGCCTGATGGTCGGCCGCACACCCGAGATCCTCGGCAAACAGGTGGGGCGCAAGGAGATCACGTATGCCGCGCTCTACTCGGTCACCACTCCGGCCCTGGTGCTGCTGGGTACCGCGACGGCGCTGGCGGTGAAGAGCGCGACGGGCGCCATATTCGCGACCGGGCCGCACGGGCTGACCGAGATCCTCTACGCCTACGCGTCCGCCTCGAACAACAACGGCTCCGCCTTCGGCGGGCTGAGCGCCGACCAGCCGTATCTCAACCTCACACTCGGCGCGTGCATGCTGCTCGGCCGGTTCCTGCCGATGCTGGCCGTGCTCGCCCTGGCCGGCTCGTTCGCGGCACAACGCCGTCGGCCGGCCACGGACGGCACGATGCCGACGCACACCCCGCTCTTCGGAGCATTGATGGTCGGCGTCGCCCTGCTGGTCACCGGCCTCACCTTCCTACCCGTACTCGCGCTCGGGCCGCTCGCAGAGGCTTTGTCGTGACGACTCGATCCACTTCGCCCGCAACACGACCCGAAAAATCGAGGACTCCTGGTCGGGCAACCGCTGCCTTGTGTCGACAAGCGGGCACCGCCCTGCCCAGCGCGCTGGCCAAGCTCGATCCGCGGCACGTGTGGCGTCAGCCGGTGATCTTCGTGGTATGGGTCAGCGCCGTTCTCACGACCGTGCTGGCGGCGCTGCACTCTTCCTGGTTCTCCTGGCTCGTCGCGATCTGGCTCTGGGCCACCATCCTGTTCGCCAATCTCGCCGAGTCCGTCGCCGAGGGGCGGGGGAAGGCGCAGGCGGACACACTGCGCAATACCCGCGCTACTGCCACAGCCCGGCGACTGACCGGCTCCGGCGAGGAGCAGATCGCGGCCGCGGAGTTGCGGCTCGGTGACCGGGTCGTGGTGGAGGCCAGTCAGCTCATTCCCGGTGACGGAGACATCGTGGAAGGCATTGCCACGGTCGACGAATCAGCGATTACCGGCGAGTCCGCGCCCGTCGTCCGGGAGGCGGGCGGCGACCGGTGCGCGGTCACCGGCGGCACCACCGTGCTGTCGGACCGGATCGTCGTGCAGATCACCGCGAAGCCCGGCGAGACGTTCATCGACCGGATGATCGCGCTGGTCGAAGGCGCCGAGCGGCAGAAGACGCCGAACGAGATCGCCCTCGGCATCCTCCTCACGGTGCTGACGATCATCTTCCTGCTCGCGGTCAGCACCATTCCGGCGTTCGCCGGCTGGGCCGGGCACAGACCGAGTGTCCTGGTCCTCGTCGCACTGCTCGTGTGCCTCATCCCGACGACGATCGGCGCGCTGCTGTCGGCGATCGGCATCGCCGGCATGGACCGGCTGGTCCAGCACAATGTGCTCGCGATGTCCGGACGCGCCGTCGAGGCCGCCGGTGACGTGTCGACCCTCCTGCTCGACAAGACCGGCACGATCACGCTCGGCAACCGGCAGGCGTCCGACATCGTCGTGCTTGGCGGCCACGACGCTGCCGAGGTGCATTGCGTGGCGCACCTGTCATCACTGTCCGACGAAACACCGGAGGGTCGCTCCATCGTCGCGTGGACCGCGGACCGCATTGGTATGACCATGGATTTGCCATCGGAAGTGGTCGTCGTACCTTTCACGGCACAGACCAGGATGAGCGGCCTGGATCTGGCCGACGGCACGCAGCTGCGCAAGGGCGCGGCCAGCTCGGTGTGCCGCGTGGTGCGGGAGTCGGGAGGTTCCGGCGCCGACGAGGCGATGGCCGCCGCGGACCGCATCTCCGCGGCGGGAGGCACGCCGCTGGTGGTCGCCGCCGGCGCAGCCGGAGCCGCGATGGACGCGATCGGTGTGATCCACCTGAAGGACGTCATCAAGCCCGGGATGGTCGACAGGTTCGCGCAGTTACGCCGGATGGGCATCCGGACCGTGATGATCACCGGCGACAACCCGCTGACGGCCAGGGCGATCGCCGACGAGGCCGGAGTCGACGACTTCCTGGCGGAGGCGACTCCCGAGGACAAGATGCGGCTGATCAAGAGTGAGCAGGAAGGCGGCCGGCTGGTCGCCATGACCGGCGACGGCACCAATGACGCGCCGGCGCTGGCCCAGGCGGACGTCGGTGTCGCCATGAACACCGGCACGTCGGCCGCGAAAGAGGCCGGCAACATGGTTGACCTCGACTCGAATCCCACCAAGCTGATCGACATCGTCGCGATCGGCAAGCAACTGTTGATTACCCGCGGCGCGCTCACGACGTTCTCGATCGCCAACGACCTGGCCAAGTACTTCGCGATCATCCCCGCAATGTTCGTGGCGAACTATCCCGGCCTGTCGGACCTCAACATCATGGGGCTGCACTCGCCTGACTCCGCAATCCTGTCTGCGGTCATTTTCAACGCCCTGATCGTCGTCGCGCTGATTCCGCTGTCGCTCAAAGGCGTTCGGTACCGGCCGTTGCGAGCCGATCAGCTCCTCGCGCGCAACATCCTGATCTATGGCGTCGGTGGCGTGATCGCACCGTTCATCGGGATCAAGCTCATCGACCTCATCATTTCGCTACTCCCCGGGATGTGATCTCACATGGCAACCGCCTCACTCACCATCGGCCGGCAGTCGCTGGCGGCGGTGCGCATCTTCCTCGTCCTCACCGTGCTGCTGGGCGTGCTCTACCCCGCAGCGGTCTGGGGTGTCGGCCGCATCGCATTCCACGACCAGGCGACCGGATCACTGATCCGCAGTAATGGCAAGGTGATCGGCTCGTCATTGATCGGCCAGCAGTTCACCGGCCGGCAATGGTTCCACGGTCGTGCCTCGGCCACGGACTACGCGGGCAACTCCAGCGCCGGCTCCAACCTGGCGGCGGACGACAAGCGGCAAGAGGCAACGGTCATTGCTCGCGAGAAGGCGCTGTCGCCGCTGGGTGGCACAACACCGGACGCGCTCACCATGAGCGCGAGCGGCCTGAACCCGGACATCTCCCCGGCATACGCCCGGTTGCAGGCACCACGGGTCGCGAAGGCTCGCGGGGTGTCGGTCGCGCAGGTCCGCAGACTGATCGGGGACGCCACCACCGGACGCGCTGCCGGGTTCCTCGGCGCACCGAAAGTGAACGTGCTGCAGCTAAATCTCTCGCTGCAGCGCCTGGCCAGCGGACAGTGACGAACGATGGACAATCGACGTATGACGCGTGGCCGACTTCGCATCTACCTGGGGGCTTCACCCGGTGTGGGCAAGACCGTGAAGATGCTCCAGGAAGCTCATCGCCGGCAGCAACGCGGCACCGATGTCGTCGTCGGCATCGTCGAAACCCATGACCGCGCTTACACCGCCGAGCAGCTCGAAGGTCTGGAAATCGTTCCACCACGGGAGATCCAGCATGGTGGCACCACGTTGAACGAGCTCGACGTCGAGGCGGTCCTGCGGCGGCGGCCGGATGTTGTGCTCGTTGACGAGCTCGCGCACCGCACGATCGGCGGTCCGCACGAGCGTCGTTGGGAGGACATGGAGCAACTGCTGGAGGCCGGCATCGATGTGCTGTCGACTGTCAATGTGCAACACCTGGAGTCCCTGAACGACGCGGTCTCGCAGATCACCGGTGTCCGGCAGCAGGAAACCGTACCGGACGCTGTGGTCCGCGCCGCCGACCAGATCGAGCTGGTCGACATGACGCCAGAAGCGCTTCGCCGCCGCCTCGCCCACGGACACGTCTATCCCGCGGAGCGGGTCGATGCCGCGCTGGCCAACTACTTCCGTGCTGGCAATCTCTCGGCATTGCGAGAGCTCGCGCTCCTCTGGACCGCCGATCGGGTGGACGAGGTGCTTGCCCGCTACCGCGATGACCACGACATCGAGTCGATCTGGCCGGTCCGCGAGCGGGTCGTCGTCGCGCTCACCGGCGGTCCGGAGCAGGAGACCTTGCTGCGCCGCGGCGCCCGCATCGCCGGCCGAGGTGCTGGGGGAGAGTTCTATGCCGTGCAGGTCGTCGCGGACACGGGTCTGCGCGATGTGAGGGTCGAATCCGCCGCCGCAACAAGGCAATTGGTGACCGAGTTAGGCGGAACGATGCACACCGTCACCGGCTCGGACGTCGGAGGGGCGATCCTGGAGTTCGCTCGTGGGGTAAATGCGTCCCAGATCATCATCGGCGCGAGCCGCCGGACACGGTGGCAGCGGATCGCCGGCCGTGGTGTCGGCGACACCGTCGTCGACGGTTCCGGCGACATCGACGTGCTGATGGTCACTCACGAGCTGGCACACAGTGGCCGGCGACCGGCGGTCAGCTGGGGCGAGATCGGACGTGGTCGTGAAATCGCTGGCTGGTTGCTCGCCACGGTCGGCCTGGCGCTGCTCACGGCGATCCTCGACGTCACCGGTTCGTCGCATGCGTTGCCTCTTGAGGTCCTGATCTATCTCGCGTTCACCGTCGCGACCGCCATCGTCGGTGGCATCTGGCCGGCGCTGGTCACGGCGGTGCTGGCAAGCCTGTCGCTCAACTGGTTCTTCGCGCCACCGACCGGCACACTCACGATCAATCATCCGCAGAACGCCGTGGCCCTGCTCGTCTTCGTGATCGTCGCCGCCTCGGTCGCGTCCGTCGTGCATCTGTCCGCCCGACGTGCGGCGCAATCGGTTGCCGCTGAATACGACTCCCGCGTGTTGGCGGAACTCACGCACTCGCTGCTCGCCGTCAAGGACCCGTTGCCGGAGTTGCTGGCGCAGGCACGTGACATCTTCGCCACCGACGGTGCGGCGATCGTTCGCACCACCCACACAGGGGTGCCCGGACAGATCGTGGTTCTCAGCGGTACCGTCCCGCTGGCCGACCTGGACGCCCGGCTGAGCCGCGTTCGTGTCGACGACGAGCACCAATTGGTGCTCGAAGGCGATGTCGTGGACGCCGGCCGGCAGCGGCTGATGGAGGCATACGCGAGCGTGGCAGCAGCGATCCTCCATCGCAACGAACTCGCACTCCAGGCCGCGGCCGCTGCCGGACTGGCGAAGGACAACCGCTCGCGGGCGGCACTGCTCGCCGCCGTCTCCCATGACTTGCGCACGCCCCTGGCCGCGATCAAGGCTGGAGTGTCCAGCCTACGCAGCACGGATATAGAGCTGTCCGCCGAAGATCAGCGTGAACTGCTGGAAACCGTTGAGGATGCTACGGATCGGTTGGACGATCTGATCGAGAACCTGCTCGACATGTCGCGGATCCAGTCGGGCAACATCACCGCCCGCACAGACGACGTGCTGGTTGCCGACATGGTGGCGGCAACGTTGCGCACCCTCAGTGCTCCGGACCGGGTCCACCCGTGGCTGCCAGACCCGCAGATCAGCGTCCTGGCCGACGCCGGCCTGGTGGAGCGGGTGCTGGCGAACTTGTTGGAGAACGCCCTGCGCTACTCTCCCGGCCGCCAGGAGGTCGTGCTCACCGCCGAACGCCTGGGCCGCTGGGTCGAGTTGCGCGTCATGGACCGGGGCCCCGGCGTGCCGGAGTCGGAGCGGACCGGTATTTTCGCGCCGTTCCAGCGGTACGGCGACGGTCACCGCGGCGACGGTGTCGGCCTCGGGCTCGCCGTGTCGAAAGGGCTCACCGAGGCCATGGACGGCACGCTGGAGGCCGAGGACACACCCGGCGGCGGCCTCACCATGTGCGTGCGGCTGCCCGTCGCCGGACAAAGCGCTATGACGCGAGGGGCGTGATGACCAGAGTGCTGGTAGTTGACGACGAGCCCGCCCTGGTGCGAACACTCAGCATCAATCTGCGCGCGCGGGATTACGAGGTGGAGCATGCCTTCGACGGCCGCACCGCGGTGCAGTGTGTTGCCGAGGACGAGCCGGATGTGATGGTGCTCGATCTGGGCCTGCCGGACCTGGACGGGGTCGAGGTCATCCGGCGGGTGCGACAGATCAGCGAGCTGCCGATCATCGTCCTGTCCGCGCGGCACGGCGGTGACGACAAGGTGGAGGCGCTGGACGGAGGTGCCGACGACTATGTAACCAAGCCCTTCGGCATCGACGAACTGCTGGCGCGACTACGCGCCATCCGGCGCCGGACGGGTGCGAGTGCGCATCCGGAGCCGGTCATCACCGAGCACTTCTCTCTCGACTTCTCCGAGCGCATCGCAAGCAAGGGTGGGGTTGCCGTCCGGCTGACCCCGACCGAATGGCATCTGCTCGAGGTCCTCGCCGTACAGCCGGGCCACTTGGTGCCCCAGCGGGAGCTGCTCCGTCAGGTTTGGGGTCCCGGGTACGAGAGCGACACCAACTACCTTCGGGTCTATGTCGCGGGTTTGCGCCGGAAGCTGGAGCCGACACCTGCGCGGCCGCGGTATCTGCTCACCGACTCCGGGCAGGGGTACCGGCTTGTTCTCTGAACGCCGAGCCCACCAGGGGCGTCGTGCAGGCTTCTGGACGCTGGCGGTCGGCGCAATGGGCGTGGTCTTCGGCGACATCGGCACCAGCCCGCTCTACTCGCTGCAGACGGTTTTCTCGATCGACCACAACACGGTGCGCACGACGCCCGGTGATGTGTACGGCGTGGTCTCGCTGGTCTTCTGGTCGGTCACCGTCGTCGTCAGCATCAAGTACGTCAGCCTGATCCTGCGCGCAGACAACGACGGCGAGGGCGGCATCATGGCACTGGCTGCCCTCGTCCGCCGGCACGTGCGGCCGGGTGGTCGGCGGTTCGGTCTGGTGATGCTGCTGGGCGTGCTCGGCGCGTCGCTCTTCTACGGTGACAGCGTCATCACGCCGGCGATCTCGGTCATGTCGGCGATCGAGGGCCTCGAGGTGCCGGCGCCCGGTCTTGCTGAATGGGTCGTCCCGCTCGGCGCCGTCATCATCACAGCGCTGTTCCTGGTGCAGCGGTTCGGAACGGCGATCGTCGGTCGCTTCTTCGGGCCGGTGATGATCCTGTGGTTCCTGGTCATCGGGGTGTTGGGGCTGGCCAAGATCATTCCGGATCCGGGTGTCATCAAAGGTCTTTCACCGACCTACGCACTCGCCTTCCTCTTCGATCGCCCGTTCGTGGCCTTCATCGCCATGGGTGCGGTGGTGCTGTCGATCACCGGTGCCGAGGCGCTGTATGCCGACATGGGTCATTTCGGCAAGGCACCTATCCGCAGGTCGTGGTTCGCGCTGGTCTTTCCGTGCCTGACGCTGAACTATCTGGGCCAGGCGGCGCTGATCCTGCGGAGGCCGACAGCGGTGCGCAATCCGTTCTTCCTCCTGGCGCCGTCCTGGATGCAGTGGCCGCTCGTGGTGCTCGCGACCGCGGCCACGGTCATCGCTTCTCAGGCGGTCATCTCCGGCGCCTATTCGGTGTCGCGACAAGCGGAGCGGCTCGGTTATCTGCCGCGGCTGACCGTCCGGCACACGTCACAGAGCGAAGGAGGCCAGATCTACCTGCCGGCGGTCAACTGGATCCTGTTCGCCGGGGTGATGGTGCTCCTGCTGTCCTTCCGGTCCTCCGCGCGGCTCGCCACGGCATACGGGCTGGCGGTGACCGGGACCTTCCTGCTCACCACGACCCTCTTCCTGCTGTATGCCGACTCGGCCTGGCACTGGTCCCGGCGCCGACTGATCTTGGTCGGGTTGTTGTTCGGAATCCTCGAGATCATCTACTTCGCCGCAAATCTGACCAAGATCGTGCACGGCGGCTGGCTGCCGATCCTCATCGCAGTCGCGGTGGCGACGTGCATGATCACCTGGCGCAAGGGTGGTCGAGTCGTGACGGAGCACCGGACCGCGAAGGAGGGCTCGCTGGGCCAGTTCGTCGACTGGCTGGACCAACACGAGCCGACCCGGGTGCCGGGGACTGCCGTGTTCCTCCACCCCGACCTGCCCACCGTGCCGCTGGCGCTGCGCGAGAACGCCGCCGTCAATCACGTCCTGCACGAGCATGTTGTCATCGTCTCGGCGATCTCGCACAACGTGCCGCACATCAGGGGCAGGGGCCGGGTGGAGCTCGAGGCGATCGGTCGCGAGTCCGACCGCATCACCCGGGTCCGGCTGCACTTCGGCTTCCAGGACGACCAGGACGTACCGGCAGCATTGCGGCTTGCGCGCGACCGCGGGGTCGATGTCGATCCTGAGGCGGCGTACTACTTCCTGTCGCGGATCACCCTGCACCGCGGGACGGCGCCAGTCATGCCTACCTGGCGCAAGCGGCTGTTCCTGGCGATGGCGCACAACGCGGCGAACCCCACCGACTACTACCGGCTGCCGGAGGAGCGCACCGTCATCATGGGCGCCCAGGTGAAGTTCTGAGGCGCTGCGCGGTCAGCGGCCCTCGAAGACCGGCTTCTCCTTGGCGAGGAACGCGTCGACGGCCGCCTTGTGGTCCCGGGTGCCGCCGGTGAGGTTCATCAGGTCACCCTCGTGCGCCAGCGACTCGGCGAGCGTGTGCGTGGCCGAGAACTCCACGGCGCGCCGGATGGCGCCATACGCCTTGGTGGGGCCGGCCGCCAGCCGCGCCGCCAGTTCGTGCACGGTGCCCTCGTAGTCGTCGGCGGGCACGACCTGGGTCGCCAGCCCCAGCGACAGCGCCTCGTCGGCCTTGACCGTGCGCGGCATCAACAGCAGTTCCTTGGCCTTGGCGACCCCGACCAGCCGCGGCAGCCAGAACGACGAACCCGAGTCGCTGGACAGGGCGATGCCGGTGAATGCCAGGTTGAACCCGGCCGACTCGTGCAGGATCCGCAGGTCGGCCGCGAATGCGAACGCCGCACCCGCACCGGCCGCGACACCGTTGACCGCCGCGATCACCGGCTTGTCCATCGTCGACAGCAGCGTGACGATCGGGTTGTAGTGATCGGGCACGGTGGTGAACAGCCGCTCCGCGCCCTCGGCGAGCAGGCCGACGTGCTCCTTGAGGTCCTGCCCCACGCAGAAGGCACGTCCGGTGCCGGTGAGCACGACGCACCGGACCGTGTCGTCTTCGGCCACCTCCTGGAGGTCGGCGAGCAGGGCCTCCTTGGTCGCCAGATCCAGCGCGTTCATCGCATCCGGCCGGTTGAGCCGCACGACGGCGACGCCGTCCGCCTTCTCGGTGACGACGGGAGCGGGGGCGGACGACTCGGTCATGCGGTCTCCTGGTCGGTGGTCGGGAGGTGCGTCGAGGTGCCCGCCGGTATGCCGGGGCACAGGACAGCAGGGTAGCCGTGGGCGCGGCTGCGGCTTCGCCGGGCGCGACCGCACAGTGCGTCCACAGTGGCAGGATTTCCCTCCGCGCGACAACAACTGAAATAATGCTTCGGACTGTTGGTCGCACCCGCCGGGAAGCCGGCGCCGAAATCACCGCGTGGCAGTGGTGCGCCCGAAGATTTGAGCCGCGCGGACGGAAGGGGAAGCCCATGGCGGCAATGAAGCCGAGGACCGGAGACGGCCCTCTCGAGGTCACCAAGGAAGGCCGCAGCATCCTTCTGCGTATGCCGCTCGAGGGTGGTGGCCGCCTGGTCGTCGAGATGAACGCCGAAGAGGCCGAGGCCCTCGGCGCGGCCATCAAGGGCTGCATCGGCTGACGTTCGGCTCCGTGAGCAACGAAGCGGCCGCCCACCGACGTTCGGTGGGCGGCCGCTTCGCGTCCCCGTCAGACCTTGACCGCGGCGAGCAGTCCGTCCCCGACAGGCAGCAGGGTGGTCGTCCAGTCGGGGTCGTCGCGCAGTTGTTTGCCCAGATCACGCAGCAGGACCGTCGTCTCGTCGCGTACGGCCGGATCGGCCACCTTGTCGTGCCAGAGCATGTTGTCCATCAGCAGCAGCCCACCGGCGCGCAACAGTCGCCCGGCGGCGTCGACGTAGGCCGGGTAGTCCGGTTTGTGGCCGTCCACGAACACCAGGTCGTAGCCGCCGTCGGTGAGGCGGCCCATGACCTGCAGGGCGTCGCCGGTGATCAGGCGCGTGCGTGCCGCGGGTATGCCGGCCTCGGCATACGCCTTGCGCGCGGCGTTCTGGTGCTCGGCCTTGATGTCGATGGTGGTGAGGACGCCGTCGTCCGGCATACCCAGCAGCAGCCACAGGCCCGACGAGCCCGCGCCGGTGCCGACCTCGACGGCGGACCGGGCGCGGCAGGCCGCGGCGAGCAGCCGCAGGGCCGGTCCGGTGCCGGGGCCGACCGGGACCGCACCGAACTGCTCGCCGCGCACGCGGGCGCGTTCGATGACTTCCGGCTCGGGCACGAAGTCTCCGGCATACCCCCAGCTGGCCGCTCGCTGTGTTGACATACCACCGAACCTAGTGCTTTGTGAGCCGTCGCGCCGAACCGACCAAAACAGACCTGACCGGCGGGTAACGATCCGGGGGTGTCGTTCGTTGTGCTGGGGGAGCGGGTTGGTGTGTCACCGACATCGGCGACACAGCAGGCTCATAGGGACGTGCGACACAATGGGATCGCTCGACCGACTACGGGATGGATGCAATGACCGACCAACTGCTGCGGGGCGCAGTGAAGACCGAGGTGCCCGATGTGGCGCCACCGGGGTGGGAGCCACCGACCTGGGAGGAGATCGTCACCGAGCACTCGGCGCGTGTCTACCGCCTGGCCTACCGGCTGACCGGCAATGTCCACGACGCCGAGGACCTGACGCACGACGTCTTCGTGCGTGTCTTCCGCTCGCTGCACTCCTACCGCCCCGGCACCTTCGAGGGCTGGCTGCACCGCATCACCACCAACGTCTTCCTGGACAAGATGCGCCGCAAGCAGCGCATCCGCTTCGACGCACTGGCCGACGACGCCGCCGCGCGGCTGCCCAGCCGCGAGGGCAGTCCCGAGCAGTTGTATGCCGACGCCCACTTCGACGACGACATCCAGCGGGCGCTCGACGCGCTCGCACCGGACTTCCGCGCCGCCGTCGTGCTGTGCGACATCGAGGGCCTGTCCTACGAGGAGATCGCCGCGACGCTCGGCATCAAGCTCGGCACCGTGCGGTCCCGGATCCACCGCGGACGGGCGCAGCTGCGGGAGGCGCTGGCGCACCGCGCGCCCGAGAACCGCCCCGCTGCGCGCAGCCGGGTCGGCATACCGACCCTGCGACCGGCGGGAGCCGCGCAGTGATGCTCTTCTCGCGCGATTTCGCGCGCGCCGAACACGAGCATCTGGGTGACCGCGTCGGCGAGTATGTCGACGGCATGCTCGACGCGGACGACGAGTACCGCGCCGACCTGCACCTGACCGTCTGCGAACACTGCCGCTACGCGGTGCAGCAGGAGCGCGCGATCATCGCCCAACTGCGGTCGGTCAGCTTCGACTCCGGCGGCCACGAGCAGTTGATGGCCGGCCTGCTGTCGCTCGCCTCCTCGGAGTCGGGTGCGCCGCTCGGCGCGTCGTCGCAGCTGTCGAAGGACCTCGACCGCCCGGCGCCCGCAGTGGTCACCTGCAGCGCACCCCCGCAGTACCAGTCGGCGCGCAAGTCGATGGCGTTCGCACTGTTCGCGGTCGCCGGCTGTGTCGGCGTCGCGCTCGTCGCATCGACCGCGTCAGGGGTGGCGCAGGGACCGCAGTCGCCCAGCAGACAGGCGCCCGGTCAGGCGGCGCTCGTGCGCGACGTGTCCACGCCGCAGGTGTCCGAGACCGCCAAGAAGAGGGAAACCTCCGGCGGGTCGACGCGCGAGACCGTGCCGATGTTCGTGCAGGTGGCGGCGAACCCCACCCCCTGATCCGCGGGTCGAACGGCCCGGTCGGTGACCGCTGCCACCGCGTGCATGCGCGGGTGCGACAATCGTGCGGCCGTGGCTTCAGCGGGAAAGGTACCGACGCGACATGTTTGGCATCAGCGGGTGGGAGCTCGTGATCCTCCTGGTGCTCGCCGCTGCCCTGATCGGTCCCGAACGGCTGCCGGAGTACGTCAGCAAACTGCGCACCTACATCCGGCAGGCGCGGGACATGGCCGAGGGCGCCAAGTCGCAGCTGAAGGACCAGATGGGTCCGGAGTTCGAGGACATCAACTGGCGGGCGTACGACCCCCGGCAGTACGACCCGCGCAAGATCGTGCGCGACGCGCTGTTCGACCCCGAGCCCGACCCGGACGCGGAGGAGGACGACGAGGCTCCGGCCGAGGCGTCCCCGGTCATCGGCGCGGCGTCATACGACCCGAACAGGTTCGACCCCGACCGCGCGACGCCCTTCGACGCCGACGCGACCTGAGCGCGGGTCCGACCTGAGCGGCGGTTGCCCGGGGGTGTGCCGGAGTCGCCACTGGGGTGACCTGTGTACGGGTATGTCGCCCGCGACCGTGCCGGAGTCCCCACTGGGGCGAGTTGTGTACGGGTGGGGCGGCTTCGCGGCTTCGGGGTGTGCCGGAGTCGCCACTGGGGAGAGGTATGACCGGGTTTCGCGCCTGTGACCGTGCCGGAGTCCCCACTGGGGTGACCTGTGTACGGGTGGGCCGGTTTCGCGGCTCCGGAGCGTGCCGGAGTCGCCACTGGGGTGACCTGTGTACGGGTATGTCGCCCGCGACCGTGCCGGAGTCCCCACTGGGGCGAGTTGTGTACGGGTGGGGCGGCTTCGCGGCTTCGGGGTGTGCCGGAGTCGCCACTGGGGAGAGGTATGACCGGGTTTCGCGCCAGACACCGTACCGGAGTCCCCACTGGGGTGACCTGTGTACGGGTGGGGCGGCTTCGCGGCTTCGGAGCGTGCCGGAGTCGCCACTGGGGTGACCTGTGTACGGGTATGTCGCCCGCGACCGTGTCGGAGTCGCCACTGGGGAGAGGTATGACCGGGTTTCGCGCCAGACACCGTACCGGAGTCCCCACTGGGGCGACGTACGCTCAGCGGCCTGTCGGAGTGAGGCCGAGCGACCGGCCGGCCAGCCCCCGCGAGCGGGTTCCCAGGCCCTTGGCGATGCCGCGCAGCGCGACGGCTGCCGGGGAGTCGGGGTGGCCGAGCACGACCGGGGTTCCTTCGTCCGAGCCCTCGCGCAACGACATGTCGAGCGGGATCTGACCGAGCAGTTCGACGGGTGCGCCGATCGACCGGGTCAGCGACTCGGCGACCTGTCGCCCGCCGCCGCTGCCGAAGATCTCCTGGCGGGTGCCGTCCGGCAGTTCCATCCAGGACATGTTCTCGATGACGCCGGCGACCCGCTGCTTGGTCTGCAGTGAGATCGCGCCGGCCCGCTCGGCCACCTCGGCGGCGGCCTGCTGCGGGGTCGTGACGACCAGGATCTCCGCGGTCGGGATCAGCTGCGCGACCGAGATGGCGATGTCTCCGGTGCCGGGCGGCAGGTCCAGCAGCAGCACGTCGAGGTCGCCCCAGAAGACGTCGGCCAGGAACTGCTGCAGTGCACGGTGCAACATTGGGCCACGCCATACGACCGGCTGGTTGCCGGGCACGAACATGCCGATCGAGATGACCTTCACGTCCCTGCTCTCCGGCGGCAGGATCATGTCGTCGACCTGGGTCGGGCGGTTCTCCACGCCCAGCATGCGGGGCACCGAGAAGCCGTAGATGTCGGCGTCGACGACTCCAACGCGCAAGCCCGAATCCGCAAGCGCTGCAGCCAGATTCACGGTCACCGACGATTTGCCGACGCCGCCCTTGCCGGACGCGACCGCGTAGACACGGGTCAGCGAGCCGGGCTTGGCGAACGGGATCTCCCGCTCGGCCTGGCCGCCGCGCAGCTGCTCCTTCAGCGCGGTGCGCTGCTCGTCGGACATGACGCCGAGCCGCACGTCGACGGCGGTGACTCCCTCAACCTTGCTGACCGCCGCGGTCACATCCGTCTGCAGCCGGGATTTCATCGGACAGCCGGAGATGGTGAGCAGCACGGTGACGGTGACTTTGCCGTCGTCGGCGACGTCGACCGACTCGACCATGTTGAGTTCGGTGATCGGCCGGTGGATCTCAGGGTCCTGCACAGTTGCCAGTGCAGCGCGAATGGCGTCCAACGAGGGGGTGGGCATGTCTCCCATGGTAGGTCCGTGGTGCAGATCACCCGGTGGTAGGTCGGAACTCCGCCTCCCCGGGTCGTACGAACCCGCACTCGCACGCCGTCACGACGAGCTGCACCGTCCCGAAGTGCCGACGGTCGCGGGAAAGGGACGGGGTATGGCGGGAAACGTGTCCCGAAGTGCCGACGGTCGGCGGGTGGGGACGGGGTATGGAGTGGACTGGCGTCCCGAAGTGCCGACGGTCGCGGGAAAGGGACGGGTTTGGCCCGGAAACGCGTCCCGAAGTGCCGACGGTCGGCGGGCAGGGACCGGGGTTACGCCGGAGCCGCCTCGTCGTCCGGGTCGTCGGCGGGATCCGCCGATCGCAGGTAGCCGCGCTCCTCCATCTCGTCCAGCAGCGAGCGCAGTTCGGAGCGGACGAAGTCGCGGGTCGCGGTGTCCCGCATCGCCAGCCGCAGCGACGCGACCTCACGGGTGAGGAACTCGGTGTCCGCGAGGTTGCGCTCGTCGCGCGCCCGGTCGGCCTCGAGAGTGACCCGGTCGCGGTCGTCCTGGCGGTTCTGGGCGAGCAGGATCAGCGGCGCGGCATACGACGCCTGGGTGGAGAAGAAGAGGTTCAGCAGGATGAACGGGTAGGGGTCCCACTTCAGCCCGAACAGCCCGACCAGGTTGAACAGGATCCACAGGATGACGAAGACCGTCATCCAGACCAGGAACTGCGCGGTGCCCATGAAGCGGGCGAAGTCCTCGGCGAACCGGCCGAACGTGTCCGAGTCGAGACTGGGTCGCGGCAGCCAACTGCGGACCGCCTCGCGCGGTTGGTCCAGGCGCGCGGACTCCTGGCGACGGCGTCCCTCCCGGCGCTCGCGACGCTCCTCGTCGCGGTCGGCCATCAGACGACCTCCTCGTCGGTCGCGGGTGCGTCGGACGGTCGCACGTCGTGGCGGGCCTCGCGCCAGTCGTCGGGCAGGATGTGGTCGAGCACGTCATCGACGGTGACCGCGCCGAGCAGCCGTCCCGCATCGTCGACGACGGGCATGCTCACCAGGTTGTATGTCGCGAGCTGACGCGTCACCTCACCCAGGGGTGCCTCGACACCGACCGGCTCGATGGTCTTGTCGACGATCGTCCCGACCGCGGTCTGCGGGGGCTCGCGCAGCAGCTTCTGGGTGTGCACCAGGCCGATGAACCGGCCGGTCGGCGTCTCCAGCGGCGGCCGGCTGACGAAGACCGCGGAGGCCAGTGCGGGCGCCAGCTCCTCCCGGCGCACCACCGCCAGCGCCTCGGCGATCGTCGCCTCCGGCCCGAGCACCACCGGCTCGGTCGTCATCAGGCCACCGGCGGTGTTCTCGTCGTACGTCAGCAACCGGCGCAGCGGCGCGGCCTCGTCCGGCTCCATCAACTGCAACAGCTGCTCGGCCTGCTCCGAGGGCAGGTTGGACAGCAGGTCCGCCGCGTCGTCCGGCTCCATCGCCTCGAGGACGTCGGCGGCGCGCTCGGTGTCCAGCCCGGCGAGGACCTCGACCTGGTCGTCCTCGGGCAGCTCCTCCAGCACGTCGGCCAGTTTGTTGTCGTCCATCGCGGCGGCCACTTCGGCGCGGCGTTTCGGGGACAGGTCGTGGATCACCTCGGCGAGGTCCGCGACGCGCAGGTCGTCATACTCCTCGAGCAGCCGCTCGGCGCTCTGGGCGCCGGCCTGCTGGTGCAGCCCGGTGACGTCGCGGGCGTCGACCAGGCGGGTCTTGCCGCTGCGCCGGCGGGTGAGACGCGACATCGCCTTCGACGCCGACGAGATGCCGTCGACCTGCCGGACGAACACCTTGACCAGCACCCAGTCGCGCCGCAGGTTCTGCTCGATCGCGATGTCCTCGACCAGGCCGGTGAACTCCTCGCCGGCCTCGCGGACCTGCACCCGGCGATCGAAAAGCTCTGCGAGCACGAGGGTTTCGCCAGCACGTTGCTCGAAGCGGCGCATGTTGACCAGGCCGGTCGTGATGACCGCACCGGCGTCGACGCTCGTCACCCGGGTCATCGGCACGAAGACCCGCCGTTTCCCGGGCACCTCGATGACCAGACCGATCGCTCTGGGTTCGGAGCCGCCGAAGGTCATGACGACGTCCCGGACCCGTCCCACGCGGTCCCCGAGGGGGTCCAGCACGGTCAGTCCGGCGATCCGGGCGACGAAGACTCGGCTGCTCACCTGCGAAAGGTTAGTCAGGTGTGGTCGGTTCCGGTTCCTCCGGATCGGCGTGGTGCTCGGGCAGACCCTCGGCACGGGGTCGTGTCGATCGGGGTGCCCGCGACGTATCGGGGGAGCGCAGCGGCGCAGAACCTTGTGGGGTGACTCGAATCGCCCAGACGACGCCGTGCTCCGCCCAGAAGGCCGCGCGGTCACCCGCAGGAGTGCTCTGGCGCGTCGCGAGCAGCGCCGCCGTGGCGGGGCCCCACTCGTCCGAGTCGGGCCAGACGCGTTCGGCCCTTGCCGGCACCGGACCGACCGCGGCGCGAGTTTCCTTGTCGCGCAGCATGATCCGCAGCTCGGCCGGCAGGGGAGGGATCGGCTGCTCGTCCTCGCCGGTCACGACGTATGCCGTCTCACCGACCCCGGCGTACCAGCACGGCACCCGCAGGTCCGGTGGCACGAGCAGCCACGCGACCTTCGACTTGGCCAATGCGGTCGTCACCTCAGTCACGGTCCCGACTCTAGTCACACCCCAAGGAAGTTCTTCGCTCGTGCCCGCACCGGGACACCGACCGGCCGGTCGCGCCCGGAGCCGGAAATTTTCCTGGACAACCGGACAACCGTTTGGAAGCGTTGTACGTCATACCCAGCAAGCGCGGGGGGTGGCAGTGGCCACTGAAGCGCTTCGACTGGAGAAAAATTCGCGGACCGTTCACCGGGCGGCCCGCAGGGACATCGGGGGATGGACAGATGGATACAGCGATCGGTCGTCGGCAACTGCTCGGCGGCACAGCGGCAGTCGGTCTGGTGGGTGCTCTCGGCTTCGTGGGCACCGGCAGGGCGGAGGCGGCCACGCGCGCCACGATCAAGTACGGCAGCCGCGGAGCCAACGTCACCTACCTGCAGAAACGGCTCAACGCGGTGAGCTACTGGTGTGGCGCGGCCGACGGCATCTTCGGCGCGCAGACGCAACAGGCGGTCTTCGCTCTGCAGAAGGCGTGGGGTCTGGCGCGGGACGGCATCGTCGGCCCGATCACCTGGGGCAAGGTCGCGTCCAACACGCGCCGCTCACCCCGGTACGGCGCCGGCCACCGCATCGAGATCGACAAGTCGCGACAGCTGCTGCTGGTCGTCTGGGGTTCGAGCGTGCGCTACACGCTCAACACCAGCACCGGTGCCAACAAGCCGTTCTACGCCTGGGGCCGCTGGTATGACGGGCGCACCCCGAGCGGGAAGTTCTCCGTCTACAGCCACGCGAACGGCTGGCAGCACGGCGCGCTGGGCGACCTCTACAAGCCGTACTACTTCAACGGCGGCATCGCGGTGCACGGCGCCACCAGCGTCCCCACCTACAACGCGTCGCACGGGTGCTGCCGCTTGTCGGTGGCGGCGCAGAACCACCTGATCGCCACCGGCGTGATGGTCAACCACCGTCAGGTCTACGTGTACTGAACCGCCGCTGATAACGAAACGGACACGACTGCAGATCCGTCGCAACGGAATCGGGAGCGGTGGCGTCTATCAGGTATCAGGACGGCGGGGGACTCGCCTCCGGCCTCGGGGGGCCGGAGACCGGGGGGACGAACGGCGGGTGCCGACGCGAACGGGGAGCGTCGGCACCCGCCGATCACGTGTCAGGCGGATGCGCCGCCGCGCACCCGTGCGATCCACGCCTCGACGTCGGCGAGTTCGCTCGGGATGTCGGACGACAGCACCTCGTGGCCGGTCTCGGTGACGAGCACGTCGTCCTCGATGCGGACACCGGTCCCGCGCAACTCCTGCGGCACGAGTTCGTCGTCGGCCTTGAAGTACAGACCCGGCTCGACCGTCAGGATCATGCCGGGCTCGAGCTCGGCGTCCATGTAGTCCTCGCGCAGCGCGAGGGCGCAGTCGTGCACGTCGATGCCGAGGTGGTGGCTGGTGCCGTGCACCATCCACCGGCGGTGGAACTGCCCCGTCTCCTTGTCGAGTGTCGCCTCGACGTCGACACCGTCGGGCAGCAGTCCCCACTCGAACAGGTGCTCCGCGATGACCCGGATGGCTGCCGCGTGGATGTCGGAGAACTTGTTGCCGGGCTGCACGGCGGCGATGCCGGCCTGCTGGGCGGCATACACCGCCTCGTAGACCTTGCGCTGCGCTTCGTCATACGTCCCGTCGACCGGCAGTGTGCGGGTGATGTCGGCGGTGTAGAGCGAATCGACCTCGACACCGGCATCGACCAGCACCAGGTCCTCCTCCTGGACGTCGCCGGTGTTCTTGATCCAGTGCAGCGTGTTGGCGTGATCCCCTGCGGCACAGATGGATTCGTAACCGACACCATTGCCGCGATGACGCGCGCGCAGGCCGAACGAACCCTCGAGCCAGCGCTCGCCCCGGCCGCGGCGCACCGCTTCCGCCAGCTCGGCGATGATCGCCTCGAAGCCCTCCGCCGTGGCCGCGATGGCCTGCCGCATCTGCTCGATCTCGAAATGGTCCTTGACCAGCCGCAGTGTCGACAGGAAGCGCGCGAGCTCCTCGTCGGCCTCGGCCCGCTGCTCGACGGATCCCTCGGCCTCCGCCTCGCTGGCCCGCGCCTTCTCGACCGCCGCCGTCACCTCGCCGTCGGCGTCGCGTACGACGCGCACGCCGATCTCACCGGCGTCCTTGGCGACCGCGTCGGCGAACTCGTCGATGTGCCGGGCGCTGAGGCCCAGCTCCGCCTCGACGTCCTCGATGGTCGGGCGGCGCCCGACCCAGAACTCGCCGTACCGCGCATCGGCGAAGAACTCCTCGGTGTCCCGGCCCGCGAGCGGCCGGAAGAACAGCACCGCGTCGTGCCCGCCGCCGTCACGCGGCTCCAGTACGAGCACGGCGTCCGGTTCGCGGTCGGCGCCCAGGCCGGTGAGGTGCGCGAACGCCGAGTGCGGACGGAAGATGTAGTCGGTGTCGTTGCTGCGGACCTTCAGACCGCCGGCAGGTATGACGAGCCGCTCGCCGGGGAACGCGTCCGACACCGCAGCGCGACGCTTCGCGGCGAAGTCCGCGACCTCCGCGCGGGCCGGGCAATCGGTGCCGCGGGGCGCCCACCCGGTGGCGATGAAGGACCGGAAGGCCTCCGGCGACGGTTGGCTGCGGGACTGCGACTTCTGCTGCTTCTCACTCACACAGGCCATCGTCGCACGCGTGCGGGGCGCCCGGCAGCACGCCCGTCAGCTCCCGCCCCACGCCCAGGTCGACAGGATCGCGTCGAGTGCCTGGTCGGCGCCCGCGGACGCCTTCGCGGTCGCGGCGCTGGTCATGGTGAGCGAGTAGACGTGCTCGCGGTAGACGACGAAGAACTGGGTCTGGGTGAACTTCGCACCCTGCGCGGTCCGGGTGAAGGTGTAGCCACTTGCCGGTAGGCCGCCGATCGTGCGGTCCGGCTTGTCGACGATGTGAACGCCCTGCTGACGCCACGCGATCTCGGCCTGCGACACCACGTCGTCGAGGGCCGGGACCGGCTCGGGTGCCTGGACGACGACCGTGAAGTTGGTCGTCACCGCGTTCTGTGGGGCCGGCGCCTTGATCGCCAGGGTCGACCCCTTGCCGGCGAACTTGCGCCAGCCGGTGGGTGCCACCACCGAGAACGACCCGTCCCCGCTGGTGACGCTGCCGGCAGCGGCGGAGGTGCTGAGCGTGGGTGTCGGCACCGCGGTGACGGTGGTCGGCACCGACACCTGGCCGGTCGGTCGGGTGGGCGTTTCGCCGGAGGAGCACGCGGTGATGCCGAGAGCGAACAACGCGGCCGCGGTGACGGCGAGTGAGCGCGACGACGATGGGGTGCTCATATGGCGCGATCCTAGCCAGCGGTGCTGACCCGGATGTCGGGCAGACCCGCTGTCAGTCGTCGTCGCCCGAGGTGGCCGACCCGAGATGGTCGAAGGCCGGCAGCCCGTGCTGGCGGCGGATCGCTCCCCACACCACCGGTCCGAGGATCACCATCCCGGCGCCGAGGATGCCGACCCAGGTCGGGTCGACACCGAGCATCCCCAGGCCGGTGAGGGTGAGCACCATGACGATGCCGCGCCGGATCACCGACTGGTTGACCAGGCTCGCCAGCCGGGCGCCCAGGGCCGTTCCGAGGCTGCCGCCGATCATCAGCGGGATCAGCACCGACCAGTCGACTCCGGTGATCAGGATGTGGCCGATGGCTGCCGCCACGACGAGCGGGATCGCCTGCAGCAGATCGGTTCCCACCAGCCGCAGCGACGACATGGTGGGGTAGAGCAGCAGCATCCCCACCATGATCAGCGACCCGGACCCGACGCTGGTGATGCCGACGAGCAGACCCCCGAGGGCGCCGATCGCCAGCGTCGCCAGCGGCCGGATGGTCGGGTTCTGCTCCGTCCGCCGCCGCCCGGTCGCCTGCCGGACCAGGTTGAGGTACATCCGCACCACGTAGGTCGTGGCGGTGAGCAGCAGGGCGCACCCGATGGCGGCCTTGAGGAACTTCTGCTGGTCGCCGGACGGCCCGATGAGCTTGACGATGAGCGACCCGACGAGTGCCATCGGTACCGAGCCCAGGACCAGCCACTTGATCAGTTGCTTGTTGGGGGATCCGTTGCGCAGGTGCACCGCGGCGCCGACGGACTTGGTGATGGCGGCCGACACCAGGTCGTTGGCGACCGCCGACGTCGGAGGTATGCCGAGGAAGACCAGGGCGGGTGTCATCAGGGCGCCACCGCCCATGCCGGTCAGGCCGACGGCGATGCCGACACCGAAGGCGACGATCAGCAGCTGCAGCGCGTCGAAACTGAGAACTCCGCTCATCTCACCGGCCGAGGCTGAGCAGGTCGCGGCGGGTGAGCAGGCCGAGCACGTCGTCGCGCACCGCCTCGATCGACCGGTCGGTGGTGTCGAGCACCAGGTCGGCGTCCTCCGGTCGTTCGTACGGCGCGCTGATGCCGGTGAAGTTCGGGATCTCGCCGCGGCGCGCCTTGGCGTACAGGCCCTTGCGGTCCCGCCGCTCACACTCCTCCACGGGGGTGGCGATGTGGACCAGCACCAGCGTTCCACCACGCTCGGTCACCATGCGGCGCACTTCCTTCCGGGTCCGGTCGTACGGTGCGATCGGGCTGCAGATCGCCAGTCCGCCGTGGTGGGCGAGCTCGGCGGCCACCCAGCCGATCCTGCGGATGTTGGTCTCCCGGTCCGCCGGGGAGAACCCGAGTCCGGCGGACAGGTTGCGCCGCACGACGTCGCCGTCCAGCAGGGTCACCGGCCGTCCGTCGCGTTCCAGGATCCCGTTGCGGACGGCGCGTGCGACGGTCGACTTGCCCGACCCGGACAGTCCGGTGAAGAACAGCACCAGCCCTCCGGCGTTCCCTGGGGTGTCCGTCGTCGCGGGCAACCGGGCGGCGGCTCCCGCCCCGTAACCCGTCGTCACCGTCTCCAGCAGCGCCGGTTCGGCGGTTGCCCTGGCGGCGGTGAGCGGCACGGCGACGACACGAGTGTCGGCGCGTTGCGCCGCGGCCGTCAGCGCCGACCGGATGCTGGACAGCGCGGCGGCACCGGGTTCGATCGACGGGCCGGCCAGCACCAGCAGGGTCAGCTCGGCGTCGCCGAACCGGTCAAGGTCACCGGCCTGCAGCGGACGGTCGACGATGACGGTGGTCCCGTCCCCGTCCAGGTCCGCGCGAACCGACGCGGGCGGCGTGTAGAGCTGCTCGAACGGGCGCGTCGACACCGTCCCCAGCCACTCCGGCGGTGCGGTGAGGGTGGCGTGGCCGTCACTGCTCTGCGTCAGATCGACCCGGGCGAACGGGACGCCCTCCGGGTCGACGAGCTCGACCCGACCGGGCTCGGTCGCCTCCGGCAGGTAGAGCCGCTGGGCGGCCTCCGGGCCGAGCACCGGGATCCCGTCGCGCAGCAGCAGCAGATCGTCGAGTGTTTCGAGCGGTGGGCAGATCTGGGGCGCTCTCGGTTCCGGCATATAGTCAGTCTTTCAACAAGGCAGCCCAACACCGGAGCCAGGTCTGCAGCTATCCTCCGGCGTGTCCACAGTAATCCAGCAGGAGTTATGCCCAGCATGCAGACTCATCCCGACTATCGACTGAGCCAGCTCGACGAGCTCGAGGCGGAGTCGATCCACATCTTCCGCGAGGTGGCGGCGGAGTTCGAGCACCCGGTCCTCATGTGCTCCGGCGGCAAGGACTCGATCGTCATGCTCCGCCTGGCGGAGAAGGCCTTCCATCCGGCAAAGCTGCCGTTCCCCGTGCTCCAGGTCGACACCGGGTTCGATTTCCCCGAGGTGTTGCAGGCACGCGACAACTGGGTCCGTCGCCTCGGCGCGCGCCTGGTCGTGGCCTCCGTCGACGAGGCGATCAAGAACGGCGTCGTCGTCGACGACGGCAAGACGAGTCGCAACCGGTTGCAGATCGGCACCCTGTTGAACGTCATCGAGGAGAACGGCTTCACGGCGGCCTTCGGTGGCGGTCGCCGCGACGAGGAGAAGGCGCGCGCCAAGGAGCGGATCTACTCCCACCGTGACGAGTTCGGCCAGTGGGACCCCAAGAACCAGCGTCCCGAGCTGTGGTCGCTCTACAACGGCCGCCTGCACGAGGGCGAGCACATGCGGATCTTCCCGCTGTCCAACTGGACCGAGCTGGACATCTGGAACTACATCGCCCAGGAGCAGATCGAGATCCCCTCCATCTACTACGCACACCGGCGCAAGGTGATCGCGCGGGACGGCATGCTGCTGTCCGCGTCCGACGCCGTGCAACCCAGGGACGGCGAGACGGTGGAGGAGCGGACCGTGCGTTTCCGGACGGTTGGCGACATGACGCTCACCGGCTGCGTGGAGTCGGAGGCGGACACGCTGGAGAAGATCATCGAGGAGATCGCAGTGGCTCGGGTCACCGAGCGGGGGGCGACCCGAGGGGACGACCGGTTCTCCGAGGCAGCGATGGAGGACCGGAAGAAGGAAGGTTACTTCTAAATGACCCAGGTGATTCAGGACATGGATCTGCTGCGATTCGCGACGGCGGGCTCCGTGGACGACGGCAAATCGACGTTGATCGGCCGGCTGCTGCTGGACTCGAAGGCGATCTTCGAGGACCAGCTGGAGTCGGTCGAGGCGACCAGCCAGTCCCGCGGCTACGACTACACCGACCTCGCCCTGCTGACCGACGGCCTGCGCTCGGAACGGGAGCAGGGCATCACCATCGACGTCGCGTACCGCTACTTCGCCACCCCGAGGCGCAAGTTCATCATCGCCGACACCCCGGGCCACGTGCAATACACCCGCAACATGGTCACCGGCGCCTCCACCTCCGACCTCGGCCTGGTCCTGGTCGACGCGCGGCAGGGCCTCACCGAGCAGTCGCGGCGGCACGCGGTGCTG
Source organism: Flexivirga oryzae (assembly GCF_014190805.1). Classification (NCBI taxonomy): domain Bacteria; kingdom Bacillati; phylum Actinomycetota; class Actinomycetes; order Micrococcales; family Dermacoccaceae; genus Flexivirga; species Flexivirga oryzae. The sequence continues at coordinate 250,683 of NZ_JACHVQ010000005.1, forward strand.
CTCTCCCTGCTGCGGGTGCCGCACCTGCTGCTGGCGGTCAACAAGATGGACCTGGTCGACTACGACCAGGCGACCTTCGAGAAGATCGACAAGGAGTTCACCTCGTTCGCGTCGCGGCTGAACATCCCCGACCTGCAGGTGATCCCGGTCTCCGCGCTCCAGGGCGACAACGTGGTCACCCGTTCGGAGAACATGCCCTGGTACCAGGGCCCCTCCCTCATGCACCACCTGGAGAACGTGCACATCGCTTCGGACCGCGCGATGCGGGACGTGCGCTTCCCGGTGCAGTACGTCGTCCGCCCCAAGTCCGACGAGCACCACGACTACCGCGGTTACGCCGGTCAGGTCGCCGGTGGTGTCCTCAAGCCGGGTGACGAGGTCATGGTGCTGCCGAGCGGGATGACCTCCACGATCGAGGGCATCGACCTGTACGACCGCGAGCTGGACGAGGCCTACGCGCCGATGTCAGTGGTCGTCCGGCTCACCGACGACGTCGACGTCTCGCGCGGGGACATGATCTGCCGGACCAAGAACCTGCCGGCCCAGACGCAGGACCTGGACGCGATGGTGTGCTGGATGACCAGTGCCCCGCTGAAGCCCAAGCAGAAGCTCGCGATCAAGCACACCACGCGGACGGCGCGCGCGATCGTCAAGGACGTGCAGTACCGGTTGGACGTCAACACGCTGCACCGGGATCTCGCCGCGGGTGAGCTCGCACTCAACGAGATCGGCCGGGTGCAGCTGCGGGTGACGACCCCGCTGATGACCGACCCGTACGAACGCAACCGCACGACCGGCTCGTTCATCCTCATCGACGAGGCCACCGGCAACACCGTCGGTGCCGGGATGATCAACAGCTGAGCAGACTCATGGAAGGGCCGCCGCGTCACCCGGCGCGGCGGCCCTTTCACGTTCTCAACCGGTGCGGTCGGCCAGCGCGTTGCGCAGCCGGCCGGCCAGCCGGCGAGCGCGGGTGACCGATCGCCGCGCAGTGGACACCGGCCGCTGGGGTCGGACGGTTGGCGGATGTGCCTCGACCAGGTGGTCCGCGCTGAACTCCGGGTCGGTACGCCGCCAGTACTTCGACTTCTTCACGGTCGAGGAGTGCGGCTTGTAGAACGGTTCGGTGAGGCCGAGGTGGGGCCGTTCCCAGGCGATGTCGGTGCGGACCACCACCGCGGGGGACCCGACCGCGATGACGTTGTTGGGCAGGCTGCGGGTGACGATGCTGTTGGCGCCGACGACCGTGCCCTCCCCAATCTCGACGCCGCCGAGCACGATGGACCCCCAACCGAGCCAGGTGTGCGCGCCGATGTGGATCGATCGGGCGAGGTTGATCCGTTCCCCGGTCCGTACGTCGAAGATCGGGTGCCCGTCGTCCGCACGCACCTGGTTCTGACTGGCGAACATGGTGTCCTCGCCGATGTCGACCGTCACGCCCTCCACTGCGGAGATGACGACCTTGGCCGTCGCGGACACCCCGTCCCTCACCCGCACCGTGGCGTCCTGGCCGACCCGCACCTGGGCGGCGAACCCGCGCCGCTTCGGGTTCGCGCCGAGCTCGAAGGTCCCGTTGCTGGCGTTGAAGTCGACCTGCAGGCTGCGCGTATGGGCGTCGGCGTGGATGCGCGCGACGTTGTCGCGGCCACGGAAGGTGATCTGCACCGCCTCCGACGGAGGCCCGGTGTATTCGATGCGATTGCCTTCGTCGTCCTCGTACGGTGCGAGTGGAACGGTCTTCATTCAATTACCAGACGGGTCGGTGGTGACGGGTGGGGCGGGTGGGGTGACGGTCCGCCCGCGCATTCAGCTTCGACCATTGTTCAGCAGCTATCACGGAATCGTGGAACAACACACCCCGGAATCGTCGGCGAACGGCTCCTGCCTGCCCGGTGTCCGGCACGTGACCTGCGACAATCGTGCCGGTGAACAACTGTGAGGACTCTCGTGAATGATCAGCGTCGCCGACCGGCGATCGCCGAGCTGCGGGCGGTGTGCCAGCCGGAGTCGGTGCGGGGGCGCAAGAACGCCGAGCACTGGTCCGGCTTCTACATGCGCGACGGCTCGGTACACCTGACCCGGCTGCTGGTGCCGACGCGGATCACCCCCAACGGGGTCACCGGCATCATGATCGTGTCGGGGTGGTGCGTCGGTGCGTCGCTGCTCATCCCGGGCATCTGGGGTCCGATCCTCGCCGTGCTGTTCGGCCAGCTGCAGATGTTCCTGGACGCGGTCGACGGCGAGCTCGCGAGGTGGCGGCAGCGTTTCAGCCCGGCCGGCATCTTCCTGGACCGGGTCGCGCACTACACCACGGAGGGCTTCGTCGGGCTGGCGTTGGGCCTGCGGGCGGCCGGCGTCGTCGGCGGCCACCCGGCCGATGTCGATCCGTGGAAGTATGCGTTCCTCGGCGGCCTGCTGATGGGCGGGATCCTGATCAACAAGTCGCTCAACGACATGGTGCACGTCGCGCGCGCGCTCGCGGGGCTCGACCGCCTGCCGGACACGGCGGAGGCGAAAGCGGTTCCGACGACGAGCCTGATCGGTATGGCGCGCAAGGTTTTCCGCTTTCTGCCGTTCCACCGGATCTTCCACTCGGTTGACCTCGGTCTGGTGTCCCTCGGCCTCGGGATCGTCGGGCTCGTCCTGGGCGACGACCAGCAGGTGTTCCGGGTCGCGGTCCCCGTCCTGGTGGTGCTGGTCTGGCTGGCCGTGATCGGGCACTTCGCGGCGATCATGGCATCGCCGCGGGTGAAGGCATGAGCGTCTCGGTCCGCAACCGGCTGGTGTCGGTCGCCAAGCGCCTCCTGCGGTCCCACGAGGTTCTGCTCCTCCTCGCCGCAGGCACGGCGGCGCTGGCGGCCCTTCCGGCTCCGGGACTCCTTGTCGGCATACTCGCCCTCGGGCAGCAGGCCCGGGTCTACTCGCTGGCCCGCCGGCAGCAGCCGAGCGCGGCGATGACCACGTCCTCGGTGGTCGCCGTGCTGTCCTGTGCACTGAGCCTCGGCGCGCACGGCGCGGCCACCGTCTGGGTGGCGCTCCTGGTGGGTGCCGGCGTGCTGGTCGGCCTCGGCCAGGGGCAGTTGCACCAGCGCGTCGTGCCACGCATCCGCGCGGTCAACCTGCCCGGTGTGCCCACCGATCGACGGGCGCAGGAGCCCGGGGCGCTCTCGACCGCCGTACCGGTCGCCGGCATCCTGCTCGCGCTGCTGCTGATCGCCGAGTCCATCCGGGACGTTCCGTCCTACGTCGGTGCGCTGGCGCTCGTGCTGGCACTGGCCTGGATGGCCCGGTGCGCCGCCCGGCTGCGCGCCATCGTGCACGCCCGCCGGGACGGCAGCGCCGACCGTGCCGTGGCACTGGCCATCGAGCGGTACGCGCCGCAGTTCTACGTCTACTTCAGCGGCCCGGTGGCTGGCGACTATCAGCTGAAGATGTGGCTGCCCTACCTGGAGCAGCTCGGTGTTCCGTTCGCGATCCTGTCCCGCACCGCGCAGCTGCTGCCGCGGGCCGCACGGCTGAACACCAGCGCTCCGGTGATCGCGTGCCCGGCGGTGACCGGCCTGGACGTGTGCATGGTGCCCAGCGTGCGAGCCCTCTTCTACGTCAACATCAACGGCTCGATCTCGGACGGGGTCCGCTACCTGGACCGCACACACGTGCACCTCAACCACGGCGACTCGGACAAGCCGTCCAGTTACCACCCGATCTTCGCGATGTTCGACCGCGACTTCGTCGCGGGACCGGCGGCGATCGACCGGTTCGCACGCCACGGCGTCGTCATGCCGAAGGAGAAGTTCGTCATCGTGGGCCGCCCGCAGGTCGCGGCGGTCGCCGAGACCAACAGCGACCCGGTGCCGGAGCGCCCCACCGTGCTGTACGCGCCCACCTGGCAGTCCGGGATGCGGGAGATGAGCCTGAGCTCGCTGGAGCACGGCGAGCGGATCGTCCGGACCCTGCTCGACACCGGTGCCCGCGTCATCTTCCGCCCGCACCCGCTGTCGGCGGGTCACCGGCAGCAGGCCGGCATGATCGCCCGCATCGACGCGCTGCTGGCGGCCGCCAGTACCCCGCAGTGTCCGCACCTCACCAGTTCACGGGCTCTGCGGGAGAGCATCATCGGCAACTACAACCGGTCGGACGCCCTGGTGACGGACGTCTCGAGCGTCGCGTCCGACTACCTCGCGTCGTGCAAGCCCATGGCGGTGGTGCTGCCCATCGGGACGTGGCGGCTCGCCGACGCCGAGGAGTACCCGGTGCTGCGGGCGACATACCTGATCGATCTGGGCGAGGACGACCTGGCGTCCGGTCTGGCACCCCTGGTCGGCGCGGCCCCCGACCCGCTGGGACCGGTGCGGCAGGAGTTGCGCTCCTACTACTTGGGCGACGAGCGGGACAGCGTCCGGCTTTTCCTGGACGCCGCGGCGTCGGTGCTGCGGGACACCCCCGAAACGGCCACCACGAGCGGCTGACCGACGGGGCGCCCTTGTTAGGCTGGCCCAGCCCTGGCCGGAGGCCGGGGCGCGACCGGTGTCGACGAAATTCTAGGGAGTGACCGCGTGAAGACGTATGGCGTTGTGCTGGCCGGTGGTGTCGGGGCACGGCTCGGGCTGAGCGTGCCCAAGCAGATGGTCAAGGTGTCCGGCAAGACCATTCTGGAGCACACTGTCGCGGCCCTGCACGACTCCGCGGTGATCGACGAGATGATCGTGATGGTGACCCCCGGATGGGCGGAGAAGACCGCCACGATCCTGGGCGACAAGTACCCCAAGGTCTCCCGGATCCTGGACGGCGGTTCGAGCCGCAACGAGACCACGATGCGTGTCCTCAACGCGATCGAGGAGGAGGAGGCCAAGATCCTGCTGCACGACGCCGTGCGGCCGCTGGTCGACGGCCGCATCCTCAAGGACTGCGCGGCAGCCTTGGACAGCTACAACGCCGTCGATGTCGTCATCCCGTCCGCCGACACCATCGTGACCGTCGACGAGGACGAGATCATCACGCACATCCCCGACCGGGGTTTCCTGCGGCGCGGGCAGACGCCGCAGGGGTTCAAGTTGTCGGTGCTGCGCGCGGCCTACGACCTGGCCGTGGACGACCCCTACTTCTCCGCGACCGATGACTGCGGCGTGGTGTTGAAGTACCTGCCCGACGTGCGGACCAAGACGATCCTCGGGTCCGACCGCAACATGAAGGTCACCTACCCGCTCGACATGTACATCGTCGACAAGTTCTTCCAGCTGGGCACCCAGGAGGCGCCCGTGCCGGAGGAGGACCTGCGCGAGTACTTCACCGGCAAGACGATCGTGATCCTCGGCGGCAGCTACGGCATCGGCGCCGAGATCGACCGGTTGGCACGCAGTTTCGGCGCGACCGTGGTCGCCCACGGACGCTCGACGACCGGTCTGCACGTGGAGGACGCCGACCAGATCGCGGAGGCGTTCGAGAAGACCGCGCAGGAGCACGGAAAGATCGACGCGGTGGTGCTGACCGCCGGTGTGCTGCAGATGGGGCGGCTGGCCGACGCCAGCGCCGAGGATGTCGCCAAGGTGATCGACGTCAACTACCTGGCGCCGGTCAACGTGGCGCGTGCGGCCTACCCCTACCTGAAGAAGTCGGGTGGCCACCTGCTCAACTTCACCTCCTCGTCCTACACCCGGGGCCGGGAGAACTACGCGCTGTACTCCTCGACCAAGGCGGCGGTGGTCAACCTGACCCAGGCGCTGTCGGAGGAATGGGCCGCCGACAACATCAAGGTCAACGTCGTCAACCCCGAGCGGGCCGCCACGCCGATGCGGCTGGCCGCGTTCGGTGAGGAACCGCCGGGCACCCTGCTGTCCGCGGAGCAGGTCGCCGAGTCGTCCCTGGCGGTGCTGGCCTCGGAGCTGACCGGTGCGGTCATCGACGTACGCCGGAAGCTGCCCGCGGCGCAGCCTGCGGACGCCGCGAGCGTGGACACGCCGGCCGGCCCCTGACCCACCGGGTCCGCCGGCCGCGGGCGGCGGGTCAGCAGCCGAACTTGGTCTGGATCAGCTCGGTGATGCGGCGGGCGGAGTCGCCGTCCGCGAGGGGCAGCGTCCGCTCGATCCGCTCGCGGTACAGCTGCGGCCACTGCGTCCCCTGCGCCGAGTACGCGTCGGCGGTCAGCCGTGCCGCGCCGTCCAGGTCGGTCGCGACCGGGCCGAAACCGTGCTCGTCGTAGTCCCAGTAGCCCGGCAGGTAGGTGTGGGATCCGCTGAGGAACTCGGCACGGTCGAACTGGAAGTAGACGATCCTCGATCCCGCGAGCGCCGCATCGAAGAAGATGGACGAGTAGTCGGTCACGGTGACCCGTGCGCTCGCCATCAGGTCGTGTAGGTCCGGGGTCGAGTCGATCACCGTCACATGGTCCGGGTAGGTGACGTCCGGAGTGTTGCCGCGGAAGTTCGGGTGGGGGAGGTAGACGATCCGGGCGTTCTCCTCGTCGACGAGCCGCTGAAGGGCCGGGTGCCGCAACAGCCCCATCCAGTTGCGGCCGTACTCGGTCTGCAGGAACGGGTCCCGCAGCCTGCGCCGCGCCGCGAACGACGGCTTGGGCAGGAAGAGGCTGTTGCGCCAGGTCGGGGCGATGAGCACCACCGACCGGTCGTCGTACGGGTGCCGTCGCGCCGCCCGCAGGATGTCGTCGTGCCGGGGGAACCCGGTCAGCACCACACTGTCGGACGTCAGCCGGTAGGAGCTCCCGTCGGCGACGATCGACTCGTCCTCGTCGACGCTGGCCGTGGTCAGCAGGTCGATGCTCTTGCCGTTGAACCAGTGCGACAGGTCGTGCTGCAGCACACCGTGTTGCAGGTAGACGAACCTCCAGGGCCGGTTGCTGCCGGGGTAGAAGTCCGCCGGGATCGGCTGGATGACCTCCACGTCCAACTGGGACGACGCGACGATCGCCGCATGCTGCAGCGCGGCCTGGTGCTCGACGCTGCGGTACGCGATCAGCCGGAAACCCTGTTTACTCAGCCGGTCCCACTCCGGGCTGTTCTTCTGCAACACGAACCACGCGTTGATGTCGGGTCGCTCGGAGCGCAGGTACTCGTAGAGGTACTCGCCGTTGTCACGGGCCGAGCCCAGCCGATCCATGATCAGCCACGCGCCGGCGAACCTCTTCGCGAAGTACGGCGTGCGGGACAGCGTGCGCAGCGCCGTGCGGTACCGCTTGCGCCGCAACGCGACCGCCTTGCGGGTGGCGGTGGGTGCGTTGATCGGGGCCTTGGTGAAGCAGATCAACTCCACAGCGCCACGGAAGGCGACCCGTCGCCACAGCGGCGCGGCGGGCCTGCCGCCCTTGTCCGGTCCGGCTCCCGAGGCTGACACCTCCGACGCACCCAGGTCGTAACCGCCGTCCCGCAGCGGACGCGGTCTGCCGTCCAGGACGAGCCCGACGTCGGTGAGTTCGGGCAGTCGCAGGATCCGTTCGCGCAGCAACTGCTGGCCCAGGTAGTCCAGTCTGCGGGTCTTCGCCGCAACGGGTGTGACCGGCCGGCCGTCGCTCTCGACGAGCTCCTCGGGCAGCTCGCCCTGGTAGAGGTAGCAGATCTCGAACGCACCGGGAATGTTCCGGGAGACGCGGACCGTGCCGGCGTCGGGCAGCGGGCGGCCGCTGAGGGTGAGCATCAGTGCGCGGACCTCGGAGTTCACCCGGGTCAGCCGGTAGTTGACGATCGCCGCCTCGCTGATCTGCTGCAGCACCGCCTGCAACAGCTCGACGGCCCGGGCCTTCTCGGCGTCCGACAGGTGGATCGCCTTGCGGTCGCGTTCCATCTCGCGGGGGAAGTACCAGCTCAGGTCGTACAGGATGAGGTATTCCAGCCACCGCGGGACGTCTCCCAGGGACCGGGCGAGTTCCAGCAGCGGCAGGTAGCCGCGCTCGAACCGGCCGAAGTAGAAGTCGGGATTGGTCGTGTAGGAGTTGGCCGCCGACGAGCCGTCACCGCGCCGGCGGTAGTAGTAGAGCGACCTGCGCAGCGGCGCCATCAACCTGTTGGGGGCGTGCAACAGGTAGGTGGCGGCGAACACCGCGTCCTCGGCCACCCGCAGGCCGTCGACGAACGCGATGTCGTGTTCGCGGATGATGTCGAGCCGGAAGAACGCCGACGCGGCCTGGGTCTGCAGGAAGGTCGGCGAGTGCTGCAGATCCACCGTGCCGTCCGCGCCGTAGAACTTGTGCCGCAGGTGGTGGGTGTTGCGCCGTGCGCCGGTCGCCTCGTCGTAGTACCAGACGTTGGCGCTGAGCAGGGCCGCCTCCGACCCCGCGCCCCGCAGTGCTCCCGCGGCCTCGGCGAAGTAGTCGTCGCTCAGCAGGTCGTCGGAGTCCGGGAAGGTGACCCAGTCCCCGGATGCCGCGCCGATGCCGGTGTTGCGGGCCCGTGAGACACCGCCGTTCTCCTGGCGGACCACTCGGCCGTCGGCAGCAGTGCGGTCCAACCACGCCTGCGCGAGATCGCCCGACGCATCGTCGGACCCGTCGTCGACGAAGATGAACTCGAGGTCGTAGTCGCCGGGTCGTTGCGCGTCGAAGCAGTCCAGCAACTCGCTCACGTACTTCTCGGTGCGGAACAACGGCACCACGACACTGAACTTTGAGCGTGCCCGGTTCAAGTGATCTCGCTTCCTGTGCGTTCGACCGACCGGCCCATGGCCGCACGCTGAAGGATGTCAGATGAAGCTGCGCGATCCCAATGTCGGCCCGGCGCGCGCGGGGGTGGTCCCGGTGCGGGAGCAGCCTGCGCACAGCAGCGGCACGTAGGCTGTGCTGCCGTGCCGACCGCAACCCGACCTGTCGCGCTGCCGCGGAGGAGCATCGGCAGTTCCACCGGGTTCCGGCCCGACATACAGGGTCTGCGGACCATCGCGGTGCTCCTGGTGGTCCTCTACCACATCTGGCCGAGCCGCCTGACCGGCGGATTCGTCGGGGTCGACGTCTTCTTCGTGATCTCCGGTTTCCTGATGACCGCGGTGCTGCTGAAGACCCCGCCACGGTCGGGCCGTGCGTTCGCGGAGTTCTGGGCGCGCCGCATCCGCCGCCTGGTGCCCGCGGCACTGGCGGTGCTGCTGGCCACCGGGGCGGCCACCTGGTTGATCGCACCGTCGACGATCTGGGTCAGCACCGCACGCCAGATCCTCGCCAGCACCTTCTACGTCCAGAACTGGGTCCTCGCGGCCCACAGCGTCAACTACCTCGCCGAGGACGACGCCCCGAGCCCGTTGCAGCACTACTGGTCGCTGTCGGTGGAGGAGCAGTTCTACGTGGTGTGGCCGTTCCTCATGGCGCTGGCCGTGTGGTGGGCCTACCGTCGCACGACCGCGGAGCCGGCGGACACCGCCCGGGCCACGTGGCGGCTGCAGACGGTGATCGGCGCGGTGTTCGCCGCATCCCTGGTGGTGTCCGTCTGGTACACCGGGAAGAACCCCGCGGGCGCCTACTTCGTCACCCCGACCCGGATGTGGGAGCTGGCACTCGGCGGGATCGTCGCCGCCCTGCCGGCAGCGAGTGTTGAGGGTATGACGCGCCCGGCGCGTGCGGTCCTGGCCTGGCTGGGCATCGCCGCGATCCTCGTCTCGGGCGTCCGGTATGTCGGCAGTATGGCGTTCCCCGGCTACGTCGCGCTGCTGCCGACGCTCGGAACGGCACTGGTGCTGTGGGCCCGCCCGGACGGTTCGTCGATCCTCGGCCGGCTGCTCGGTCTCCGGCCGGTGCAGTACGTCGGCGACATCTCCTATTCGCTCTACCTGGTGCACTGGCCGCTCATCGTCCTGTTGCCCTACGTCAGCGGCGACCTCGGCATACTCGACAAGTGCGCGGTCCTCGTCGCATCGATCGCGCTCGCGGGACTGTCCAAGCGGTTCGTCGAGGACGTCTTCCGGCAGCGCCGCACGCCCCGGGTGCTGCGCAACACCTACCGCTACGGGGTCGCGGCGATGGTGGCGTTGGCGCTGGCGGCGGCCGGCTGGTGGTGGGCGGGCAACGCGCACATCCAGGCCGAGCAGCGCGCCGCCGAAGCAGCCATCGCCGATGCCGGACCCTGCTTCGGTGCGGCGTCGATGGCCAAGGGGTTCCGGGCCTGCCCGCAGGACCCGGCGAAGACCCCGGTGCCGTCGCCCGATGCCGCCAAGGACGACAAGGAGGACGCGTACGCGGACAACTGCTGGTCCTATTCGCCGTTCACCAGCCGCCCGGTCTGCCACTTCGGCGACGGCTCCGTCAAGGTCGCACTGGTGGGCAACTCGCACGCCGGGCACTGGCAGCCGGCGTTGCAGGAGCTCGCCAGGAAGAACAACTGGACGGTCACGACCTACCTCATCTCCCAGTGCGCTCCGAGCGACACCCGCCAGCAGTTCGCCACCGAGGAGATGGCGGACAACTGCCACGACTACGGCCAGTGGGTGCTGGACCAGACCGCGCACGGGCAGTACGACCTGATCCTCACCTCCAACCGCGAGTCGGTGCAGGCGGCGGGCCAGCACGACTGGTCCACGAGCGAGAAACTCGCGCAGGCCGGCTTCCACAGCTACCTGAAGAAGTGGTCCGCCGGGGGCACCCCGATCGTCGTGCTGCACGACCTGCCCTATCCCGGCCGGACCGTGCAGAACATCCCCGACTGTCTGGCCGAGCACGCCGGTGCGAACGACGCGTGCTCCGGCACGCCGGCGTCGTGGAAGTGGTACTACCCGTACACCGCCGCCGCGGCGGGGGTGCCGGGTGTGCACACCATCGACCTGACGAAGTACTTCTGCACCAGGACGACCTGTCCCGCGGTGATCGGCGGCGTCACCGTCTACTTCGACGCGTCACACATGACCGCGACCTACTCCCGCACCCTGGCGCCCTACCTGGAGAAGAAGCTGGACGCGCTGGGTTTCGGTTCGCCCGGCTGAGCGCCGGGCGACGGGCCGTCAGCCCTGTGCCCGGGTCGCCGCCGAGTCCATCGCCGCCCGCACCGCCGACCCGAGGTTGTTCTCGAACGACGGGGCGCCGTTGCCGTACAGCGCGATGACGTGCCGCAGGATCGGGAACGACTGGCTGCCGGTGGACTGGGTGTATACGGGTTCGACATACAGCAGCTGTCCGGCGACGGGGATGGCCTCCAGCGAGCCGAGCACCACCTTCGACTGGCCCCCGCGTTGCAGGGTGAGGGCCTCGGTGATCGTCGTGTCCGACTCGATGTCGTTCTGCACCTGCGACGGGGACTCGCCGCCGCCGTCGGACGGGAAGTCGAGCACGGTGATCTTGCCGTAATCGGGGCCGGGTTTGGCGTTGACCGACATGAAGGCCGCCAGGTCCCTGCCGTTGTAGGTGACCAGCGGGCTGGACAACGCGTAGCGCGCCTTGCCGTAGCCGGTCGCGGACAACGAGATGTATGCCGAGGCCTGGTTCGGGCTGCTCGCGCTGGACGCGCTGCCGGTGGCGTTCATCGTCTTGGTGGCGGCCACCGTCGGGTCGGTCGGGACGGTCCAGAAGTCGTTGCCGCTGTAGAAGTTCGCCGCGCCGGTGACGTGGTACTTGGCCAGCACGGTGCGCTGCATGTTGAACAGGTCGGTCGGGTAGCGCAGCTGCGACAACAGCGCGGACGGGATGCTCGACTGCGGCTTGACCAGTCCGGGGAAGACCGACTCCCACGCGCTCAGCAGCGGATCGGCTTGAGCCTTCTGGTTCCACGCATACAGCGTCACCTTGCCGGTGTATGCGTCGACGACGGCCTTCACCGAGTTGTGCATGTAGTTGACGCCGCTGCTCGACTGCGAGACCGACGACCCATCCTGGGTCAGCGTGGTGCCGGTGGCGCTGCGCAGGTTGAACAGCTGCGAGTCGGGATACTTGTTGGTCGTGGTGTAGCCGTCGACCACCCACTTGATCTGCCCGTCGACCACGGCCGGATACACGTCGCCGTCCAGGGTCAGCCAGGGCGCGATCTTCGCGACGCGCGCGCGTGGGTTGCGCACCTCCAGGAGCTGGGAGGCGCTGTTCAGCTCCGAGCTGAACAGGATGCTCGGGCTCTTCAGCTGCACTGCGAACAGGAAACGGCGCAGCGTCGAGCCGATCGGGATCCCGCCGTCGCCGCGGTAGGTCGTGGTCGCCGATCTCGACGAGCCCTTCGCCGCCGGGTGGTCGAACTCGAGCTGCTGCTTGCTGCCGGCCGGTTCGCCCACGATGGAGTAGGCCGAGGGCGAGAAGCTCTGACCGAAGTAGATCTGCGGGCGGGTCACCCGGATCTCCTGGGACGGCGGCATGCCACCGTCCAGGAACACGGGGCTCTCGGTGTTCGTATCGGTCCGGGACGACGGCGCCGCCACCACGCCGTAGCCGTGGGTGTACACGAGGTGGCTGTTGACCCAGCTGCCGCTCGGGATGCTGGACAGGTTCAGTTCGCGTGCCGCGATGACGACGTCCTGGGCCTTGGTCCCGGGCAGGTCGTAGTTGCCGACGTCGAGGGTCGACTTGAACTGGTAGTACGGCTGCAGTTGCTGCTTGACGGTGAACGTCGGGGACAACTTGTTGGGGTCGAGCACCGGGATCTGGGCGGTGCTGCCCGCCAGCTTCGTCAGGTCGGCCGCTTTCGTCGTGCTCGACGACTTGTACGGCACGGTGGTGACGTTGTTGTGCAGGTCGAACGCGGTGAGCGTGGCCTGCTGGTTCCGCGCGATCTCGGGCAGGTCGACCTGCGCCTGGCTGGGGGCCTCGCGGAACCGGTAGACCATCTTCGGCCAGCCGATGCCGACGACGACCGCGGCCACCAGGAGCGCCGCCAGCGCGCCCACCAGCATGCGGGTCCGTCCGAGCACGAGCGCATTGGCCACCAGCACTGCGGCGCACAGGATGGCGATGACCACCATCACGTCCTTGCTGGGGACGAGCGCGTGCACCGCGGTGTACCCGGCACCGGTGACCGGCCCCTGGCCGGAGGTGGTTGCGGCATACCGCGCCAGCCAGTAACCGACCGCCTTGAGGATCACGTACCCGGCGAACAGCACCGACAGCAGGACGATGAACGGCCGGGTCACCTTCTGACGCCCGCCACGCACCCGCCAGCCGCCGTACCAATACCCGGCGACGAGCGTGATGCCCAGGGCGTACGTGACGACGACGGTCAGCAGCGAGTCGACGGCGACGTGGAAGGGGTAGACCTCGATGTAGAACGAGATGTCCTTGTGGAACACCGGGTCGGTGGCATGCCACGGCTGCGCGTGGCTCCACAGCAGGTAGGTCTGCCAGCGGGCTGCCGCGCGCTCACCGACCCGCACTCCCGGCACGACCGTCGCGAGCAGCACGAGGAACCAGCGGAAATACGGCTCGTACCGGCGGAACGCACCGCGGAACACGTCGTTCTCCGGGTGGATCCACAGTCGGTTGCCGGCGCGGGCGACGGCGAGCATGGTGGCCGCTCCGACGGCTGCCGCGATGCCGCCGAACACGACGAAGAGCAGCACCTTCGCCCAGATCTCCTTGGAGTACACCGAGCCGGCGTCCACCGAGTCGAACCACATGTAGGACGTGGCGATGCGCACCGCGACCTGGAAGAGCACGACGGCCGCGATGACGACGAGGGCGGCGATCCCGAGTCGGATCAGCCACCGCCGCGCGAGCGCGACGACCTTCGCCCGCTGCTCCGGTTCGCTCAGTTGCCGTGCTGGCAGACGCACCAGACTCACCGCCGATCGCCTCGGTGTACCGAGCCGTCGACGTTCCCGGGGTGTCGCATGGCAGCCTCCTGCGCGGGGGCCTCCTGGATGAGTGCAGGTGCCCGAACGAGATATGGCGGGGAGGCGAGCGCGACCCCGTCAGGTCGCACGCATGCTAGGGAAAGAATCCGAATGCGCCATTCAGGAATGCCCTGAGCGGGTGTGATCTTGCTCATGCGCCCTGCGCCGGGCACGTCCACCGATCGGCCCGGGGCCTGAAGGGACGGGCGATTCGTGCACATCCGGCGCGCTCGCGCGCGACACGGAACGGGCGGTGGAATGCCGTATCCTGCACGACGTGACACAGTCCGATCAGGCCTACCAGACGCCGCCGGGGAGCGCCAAGACGACCCCGGCGGAGGTCCAGGCCCTCGTGGCTCGCTACGGCCTGAAACGTGCGGGGGCACGGGCGTCGTTGGCGGACTACACCCGTGAGTTGTGGAAGCGGCGCTACTTCATCGCCGAGTTCTCCCGGGCGACCAACGCCTCCACGTACTCGCGCGCGATGCTCGGCCAGGTCTGGCAGGTGCTGACGCCCCTGCTGAACGCCGCCGTCTACTACCTGATCTTCGGGCTGCTGATCGGCACCCGCCGGGGCGTCCCGAACTTTCTCGGCTTCCTGGTGACCGGCGTGTTCGTCTTCCAGTTCATCCAGAACTCGGCGATCGGCGGCGCCCGTTCGCTGCAGACCAACCGGTCGCTGGCGCGGACGCTGCGGTTCCCGCGGGCGGTGTTCCCGCTCTCGGCGACCGCGATCGCGCTGGAGCAGTTGCTCACGTCCGTCCTGGTGCTGATCCCGATCGTGCTGCTCACCGGTGAGCCGTTGCGGTGGCAATGGATCTTCCTGCTGCCGGTGCTCGTCATGCAGACCCTGTTCTGCATCGGCCTGGCGTTCATCTTCGCGCGCATCGGCTCCAAGATCCCCGACATCCTGCAGATGCTGCCGTTCGCCATGCGGGTGTGGCTCTACGCGTCCGGCATCATGTTCAGCATCCCGGTGATGACCGCGCACAAGCCCGCCATCATCAGAGACATCATGGAGGCGAACCCCGCGACGTGTTACGTCGACCTCTACCGCAGCGCGTTCATCGCGTCCGGGCCCGGTGCGACGCCACGGGACTGGGTGCTGGGCCTGGTGTGGGCCGTGGTCACCCTCGTCGTCGGCTACGTGTTCTTCTGGAAGGCAGAGGAGGAATACGGCCGTGACTGATCCTGTCGACGAGCGCAAACCGACCGTGATCGCCGATGACGTCCACCTGACCTACAAGGTGTCCGGCAAGTACGCCAAACGCGGCGGGGCGATGGCGCTGGCCCGCACGGTGACCCGGACGTCGACGCCCGGGCTGCGCGAGGTGCACGCGGTGCGCGGTGTCACCTTCACCGCCTGGGAGGGTGAGGCGATCGGCCTGATCGGTCCCAACGGTTCGGGCAAGTCCACCCTGTTGCGCGGCATCGCCGGCCTGCTGACCCCGTCCGCCGGTGCCATCTACACGCTCGGCGAGCCCGCACTGCTCGGCGTCAACGCCGCGCTCATCTCCACGATGAGCGGCGAACGGAACATCACCCTCGGCTGCCTCGCGATGGGTATGACGCCCGAGGAGGTCGAGGAACGCTTCGACGACATCTGCGAGTTCTCCGGCATCGGCGATTTCATCTCGCTGCCGATGAACGCCTACTCCAGCGGCATGGGGGCGCGGCTGCGCTTCGCGATCGCATCGAGCAAGGCACACGACATCCTGCTGATCGACGAGGCGCTCGCGACCGGAGACGCGGAGTTCCGCCGGCGCAGCGAGGACCGGATCAAGGAGTTGCGCAAGGAGGCCGGAACGGTGTTCCTGGTCAGCCACTCGCTCGGGGTCGTGCGCGAGACCTGCGATCGTGCGATCTGGCTGGAGGACGGCCTCATTCTCATGGACGGCGCCACGGAGGAGGTGCTGGACGCCTACGAGGAGCGGCACGACCCGAAGAAGGCTGAGTTCCACCGGCAGCAGCGCGGTGCCGCGAAGAAGCCGGGCGCGAAGAAGCGGGCCGCGGCGAAGCCGAAGGCCGCCAAAGCCGCCGGTTGACGGCTGGTTCTGCGCCGCCGGGGACCCGTGCCGGCTGAGTGCGGGCTGTGGATCCGCGTCGGGCGCTGAGCTGAGCCTGTGGGTGTGCGCAGCAGGTGCGCCGGGTGCGTTCAGGCTCGATACAGTTGATTCTCGATGTTTGACACGAAAACTCTGCTCCTCGTGGTCGGCCCCGGGCGCAGCGGCACCAGTACCCTCGCCGGCACCCTGTCCAAGCTGGGCGCGCATGTGGCGGGCCCCCACCTGAACGCCAACGAGACGAACCCGATGGGTTTCTTCGAGTCGTCCTGGTCGGTGAACTTCCACAACGACGTCCTCGGCCGGGGACCGGTGGCACTGGCCGACGCCCGTCCGGAGGCCGCGCGGCTCGCGGAGCGGCTGGTCACCGCCGCCGACCGGGCCGCCCTGCGGACCTACCTCACCGAGCAGGCCGCGGGCCGGGGACTGGTCGTCCTCAAGGATCCCCGCATCGTCTGGCTGCTCTCGACGTTCAGGTCGGTGGCGGCGGACCTGAGGATGAACCTGGCGGCCGCGGTGATGCTGCGTCGCCCGGTCGAGGTCATCGCCAGCAGGCTGGACTACTACCACAAGCCCGGCGCCGAACTGGCCGAGCTCGGCTACCAGGCGCGCGACCTCGCCGGCTGGATCAACCAGCTGACCACGTGCGAAGTGCAGACCCGGGGTATGCCGCGCGCGTTCCTCAGCTACGACGAGGTGCTCACCGACTGGCGCACCGCGGTCGGCCGGGCACTGGACGACGTCTCGGTGCAGCTGCCGGTCCCGGAACCCGGTGCGCACCACGCCGTGGACGACTTCATCGACCCCGGGCTCAACCGGCACCGGGGACGGTGGCCGGAGGGTTCGGCGATCCTCGACGAGCTGCGTGCCCTGGCGGAGCGGACCTTCGACGCCTGCGACGCGCTGGCTCGGCATACCGGCGCGGCGGCGGATGCGACGGCGCAGTTGGACGAGGTGCGGGACAGGTATGCCTTCGCCTACGGCCTGGACCGGGCGATCACCCATGACGCGGCCGTGGCCCGGGCCGCCCGGGAGCGGCGCAAGGGCCAGCACACCTCGGTGGCGGGCAGGGCGCGCACGACCGCGGCGCGCGTGGGTGCAGGAGTCGCGCGCCGCGTCGGCCGGATCAGCCGCGACCGCCGGGCCCGGACGTGACGATCACCGGTTCGCGGCGACAGCGTCCAGACCACGCCGGATCTGCGCCAGCACGCCCGGGCGGGCGATGATCAGGTCCGGCAGCCACGGGTTCTGCTGGTTGTAGAGCAGCGGGGAGCCGTCGAGCCGGCTGGTGTGCAGACCCGCCGCCCGGGCGACCGAGACCGGCGCCGCCGAGTCCCACTCGTACTGCCCGCCGGCGTGCACGTAGGCGTCCGACTCACCCGTGACCACGGACATCGCCTTCACCCCCGCCGAGCCCATCGGCACCAGTTCGGCGTCCAGCACGTCGGCAAGCTCGGTGACGAACTCCGGCGGGCGGGACCGGGACACCGCCAGCCGGACGCGCTCGTGCTCGGTGGGGGAGACGACCTTGGGGTCGTCGGTCGAGTGCACGACACCGGCGGCGGGCCGGGCCACCGCCCCGGCGACGAGATCACCGGCCTGCCACAGGGCCACGTGCACCGCCCAGTCCGAGCGGCCCGGCTCGGAGTACTCCCGGGTGCCGTCCAGCGGGTCGACGATCCAGACCCGGTCCGCCGACAGGCGCGCCGCGTCGTCGGCGCCCTCCTCGGACAGGACCGCGTCCTCGGGCCGGTGCTGGGCGAGCGCGGCCATCAGGAACTCGTGGGAGGTGCGGTCGCCCGCATCCTTCAGGTCCTTGCCGGTGAGACCCCCGTCGCGCAACTCCAGCAGCACCCTTCCGGCGGCGACCGCCAGGTCGCTCGCGAGCTGGGCATCGGTGGGCGGGGCGGCGGCATCGTTGACGGTCACGCCGCCGAGTCTAGAGGTCGGGGTCGGAGACCCGAGGAGCGCGCCCGACCGCCCGCAGGGTTGCGCAACGGTCGAAGAACGTCGTGCTCGGCGGCTGCCACAGCAGCCACACGACGGCGGCACCGACGACCACCGTGGGCGCCTCCGCGATCGCGCCCGCCGCGGTGCCGCGTGTCGCCATACCGATGGTGAGCAGGAGATTCATGACGGCGAGCACGGTCGCGACGATGCGCGCCCACCCCTGTCCGCGGCTGTTGGTCACCGCCATCACCAGCCAGGTGACGACGGCGATCGAGGACATGACGATGAACGCCGTGTACGTCAGTCCCGCGGCGTGGTGCAGTTCGTGCGTCGTGAGTCGGTCCGCGGGCGCACGAGAGGCGTTCGTGTGCTCGAGCGTGCTGGTGATCGCGTCCCGGGAGAGGGCGTTGATCAGCACCCCGATGAGGGCGAGCAGCACCCCGACATACATCAGCCGGGTGGCCATGACGACCTGCCGGGGTCGCAGCTGGGCCAACCGGGGCGGTCTGGGCGCGGTGCTCATGGGTCCCAGCTTGTCAGGCACGGGTCGTCGGTCGCACGGTAATCGGTTCGCCGGGCGCGGCACGGGTACAGTCGGCCCGTGCGCATCGACCTGCATACCCATTCCAACCAGAGCGACGGCACCCAGACGCCGGTCGAGCTCATGCGTGCCGCCGCCGACGCCGGGCTGGACGTCGTGGCGCTCACCGACCACGACACGACGCGGGGGTGGGGGCAGGCGGCGCGCGCGGTCCGCGACACCGGCGTGAGCTTCGTGCCCGGCATCGAGATCTCGTGTGCGTCCGACGGCATCAGCGTGCACCTGCTCGGATACTTCATCGACCCGCTGAACGCCGCCCTTCTCGCCGAACTCGAGCGGACCCGCGCCTCGCGGCGTACCCGCGCGCAGCGGATGGTGGAGCGGCTGGGTCCCGACACCGGACTGACCTGGGCGCAGGTGCAGGAGCAGTCGGGGGAGGACGTCACCGTGGGCCGGCCGCACATCGCCGACGCGCTGATCGCCTCGGGGGTCGTGGCGTCGCGGGAGGAGGCGTTCGCGTCATACCTCAGCTCGAGGTCGAAGTACCACGTGTCGCACTACGCACCCGACCCGGCACACGCCGCCCGGCTGGTGCGCGCGGCCGGCGGGGTGCCGGTGATGGCGCACCCCTTCGCGGCCGCACGCGGTCGCACCGTCGAGGTCGACGTGATCGAGCGGATGGTGGACGCCGGCCTGGCCGGTCTGGAGGTGCACCATCGCGACCACACCGCCGAGGCGATCGGGCGCGGCCTGCAGCTGGCCGAGCGGCTCGGCCTGCTGGTGACCGGGTCCAGCGACTACCACGGCACGGGGAAGGTCAACGGCCTCGGCGAGAACACCACCAGCCCGGAGGTGTTCGAGCAGCTCGTCGCGCAGGCGACCTCCGGCACGGGCCCCATCCGGCCCTGACGCGGGCCGGGCGTGCGGCGTCGCGGCGGGCGGCGGCGGCCGGGGCGAGGAAGTGCCGACAGTAGCGAGTTGTTCGCCGGGCGTGGGGTCCGTGCCGGGACAGTAAAGACCGCCGGCACATCCCCGCATGTGCCGGCGGTCTCTCCCCTGGACCGTCGTCCGCTCCCCCCAGTGCGCGAACGATCTGGGATCCATAGTGGTCGATCAGCTGTCAATCAGCTATGGGACTCGGGATGAACTTTCGCCCGGGCGGTCCTAGGTCCAAGACCTAGTCGTCCGGGGCGGGCCGGGTCACCGGCCCGGGCGTCAACTCTGCCGCGCGCGGCCGTTGAGCACGAGCTCGATGCCGGCGCGCTGGGACACCCCCAGCTTGCGCAGGACGTGCCCGACGTGGGTCTTCACCGTCTTCTCCGAGATGTGCAACTGCCGGGCCAGCTCGGCGTTGCTGGCGCCGTCGCGGGCGATCAGCTGCGCGATCTCGCGCTCGCGGCCGGTCAACCCGGCGGTCGGATCGGGTATGTCGGCCCGGGACGGGTCGGCGAACTCGCCGAACAGGTCGCCGATCTCGATCTGCAGCGTCTCGGAGAGCTGCTGCACGTTCTGCGCGGCCTCGGCCAGCTCACCGCCGGCACCGGCCGCGAGCTGCGCCAGTTCGCGCACCGCGCGGTGCAGCTTGTTGACCCGCGAACTGAGTTCATCGATCAGGTCGGTCTCGTCACGGACCTCCGAGGTGTCGAGCTCGGGGTAGATCGTGTAAAGGTCGAGCTCGTCCTGCGCCGCCGCGTCGCGGGCGAACGAGTGCATCAGGGCCCGGCCCAGCCAGTCCAGGGCGCGCAACGCCTCGTCGTCGTAGACCCGTGGCTGCAGGCTCTGCGCGCTCATCAGACCGCTCACCTCGCCGGTGACCGCGTCGAGCAGCGGCACGACCACGGCGTCCAGGGACACCTCGTCGGTGTTCCCGAACGGGATGGCGTTGGTGAGCAGCCGGCCACCGTCCTCGCTGTAGACGTAGGGCCGTTTGCTGCTGCGGATCCAGTACGACACGCCACGCTTGCCGTAGCGGCCGATGCTGGGCCGCAGGAACTGGTCGTGGTCGAAGATGTACGGGATGAAGACGGTGTCCTCGCCCCGGAAGAACCCGATGTAGAAGCTGTCGACCCGGGTCAGCGTGGAGAACGTCGTGCGGCACACGGCGTACCGCGCGGCGTGCGCGTCCCGCTCTGAGGAGCGCAGCCAGCGGTCGGCGGCGCGCAGCCGGTCGACGTATCGCGGGCTGAACCTCGGGCCGGTCACCGGCCCGGTCAGCCTTGCTCGGCGGACGTCCGCCCTGCGCCCTCGCCGCGACGGGTGCGACGGCGGCGGCGCGGGGTCGTCCGCGTCGAACCCTCGCTCTCGGACTTGCCGTGCCCGGAGGGCTTGGCCGCGTGCTTGCGCCCGCCCGCGGACCGCGCGCCGTCGCGGCCACCGTGCCGCTTGCCGGTCTCGCCCAGGTCTTCGACCCGTTCGGCACGCAGGCCGGCGCGGGTGCGTTGGGCACGGGGCAACTCACCGGTCGCCGAGGTCGGGATGTCCAGGTCGGTGAACAGGTGGTCGGAGGAGGAGTAGGTCTCCGGCGGCTCCGGGATGCCCAGGTCGAGGGCCTTGTTGATCAGGCCCCACCGGCTCAGGTCGTCCCAGTCCACGAACGTGATCGCGGTCCCGGTGTTCCCGGCGCGCCCGGTGCGTCCGATCCGGTGCACGTAGGTCTTCTCGTCCTCGGGACACTGGTAGTTGACCACGTGGGTGACGTTCTCGACGTCGATGCCGCGTGCCGCGACGTCGGTGGCGACGAGCGTGTCGACCTTCCCGGTGCGGAACGCGCGCAGGGCCTGCTCCCGGGCGCCCTGGCCCAGGTCGCCGTGCAGGGCGGCGGCGGCGAAACCGCGTGCGGTGAGCTCGTCGCTCACCTTGGCCGCGGTGCGCTTGGTGCGGGTGAAGACCACGGTGAGCCCACGGCCCTCGGCCTGCAGGATGCGGGCGAGCATCTCGACCTTGTCGAGGGCGTGCGCGCGGTAGACGAACTGTTCGGTGGCGGCCACCGTCTGGCGGTCGTCGCCGTCCTCGCTCATCGCCCGGATGTGCGTGGGCTGGGTCATGTAGCGGCGCGCCAGCGAGACAACGGCGCCCGGCATGGTCGCCGAGAAGAGCATCGTCTGGCGGGACGCCGGGGTCATGGCCAGCAGCTTCTCGACGTCGGGTAGGAAGCCCAGGTCGAGCATCTCGTCGGCCTCGTCGAGCACGACGCTGCGGACGTAGCTGAGGTCGAGGTGGCCCTGGCCCGCGAGGTCGATCAGCCGGCCCGGGGTGCCGACGACGACCTCGACGCCCTTGCGCAGCGCCTCCACCTGCGGCTCGAAGGCGCGACCGCCGTAGATCGTGGTGACGCGGATGCCACGGCGCTTGGCCGCGGTCTGCAGGTCGCCGGCGACCTGGACGGCCAGCTCGCGGGTCGGGGCCACCGCGAGCGCCTGGGGTTTGCCCGGTGCCGGCAGCTCGTCGAAACCGGGGTCGGACGGTGCGACCGACTGCTGCAGCATGGGGACGGCGAAACCGAGGGTCTTGCCGGTGCCGGTCTTGGCCTGGCCGATGATGTCGTGGCCGGACATCGCGACCGGCAGGGTCATCGCCTGGATCGGGAACGGCGTGGTGATGCCGGCCTCGGCGAGGGCGGCGACGATCTCCGGGTGTACCCCGAAATCGGCGAAGGACTGGGTGGCGGGAGCCTTTTCGTCGGTCATGAGATTGAGTTGAAGTGTCTTTCTGTATCGGCGTGCGCCGCTTCCAGCGCCGACGGACGTGTCGCGCCGGCGCGAGCATTGCGTCGCGGTATGGCGGAGCCGATCGGAGTTTTTCGAAAGCGGGGACGTCCCCCGCGCACAGTCTTCATGAGCCGACCGGGCACCGTGGTCCGGGTGTTTCTCGTGCGAGACGGGCAGCCTCCTGCAGCCCGTCCGCCGCAATTGTACCGTGCCGTAGCTCAGACTCCGGACAGCTACCATGCGGGGCATGACGGAGAGCCCCACATCCCCCGGAGTCCGCACCGAGGCCGACCTGGCCGATCCGGCATACCGGCAGGGTCTGGTGGCCCTGCTGGGTGTGCTGGCGTATGGCGAACTGGTCGGCTTCCTCACCATCGCGCAGGAGGCCGGATTCGCGCCGTCGTCGCGCGACAAGGCGACGTTGGCGCACGTCGCGACCCAGGAGTTCGGACACTACGAGCGGCTGGCGGCCCGGATCGGGGACCTCGGGGCCGACGTGCACCAGGCGATGGCGCCGTTCACCAGGGCCGTCGACGACTGGCACCGCCGGGCGACGCCGACGGACTGGCTGGAAGCGCTGATGAAGGTCTACGCCGGCAACTCCATCGCCAACGACTTCTACCGCGAGGTGTCCGACCTGGTCGACCCGCAGACCCGCGAACTCATGCGGGAGGCGCTGGAGGACAGCAGCCAGGTCGAGTTCGCGGCGGGGGAGCTGCGCCGCGCCATCGCATCGGACAAGAAGGTCGCCGGCCGGCTCGCGCTGTGGGGTAGGCGGCTGATCGGTGAGGCGCTGTCCCAGGCGCAGCGGGTCGCCGCCGACAACGACGACCTGATGGGCCTGCTGGTCGACACCGGGTCCGGCTACGGCCTGGACCTCGGCGGCTGGATGCACATGTTCACCCGGCTGACCGACGCGCACACCGCGCGGATGGAGGCGCTCGGCCTGTCGGCGTAGTGCCCGGACCGATCCGAAACGACAAGTGCCCGCAACCTGTCGGTCGCGGGCACTGTCGATGTGCGGTGTGGAGTCAGCGGTTGAGCTGCTTCTTGCCGGTCATGTTCCCGTAGATGACGATGATGATCGCCGCGAAGACGATGCCGACGATGAACGGGACCCAGGCGAAGCCGCTCTTGTTGTGGTAGCCGATGAGTCCCACGACGAGGCTGGCGACCAACGAGGCGACGATGCCGATGATGATCGTCATGACGATGGATATGTCCTGCTTCCCGGGCAGCACGAGCCGTGCGAGTGCGCCAATGATGAGACCACCGATGATGGCCCCGATGATTGCGCCGATCATGTGCATTCTCCTTCACTAGAGGCCCGTCGGTGGACGTGCCCTGAACGCCGACTGTGCTACACCCGGGAAGAACGTGCAACGACTGGTCCGGGTGTGCCGGGTATCGGTTTTGTAAACTCTTTCCGTGACGGTGAACACCGTCGGGTATGTCGTCCCGGCTCATTCGGGGACGCGGTCGGCACGGCCCGGGACAACCCCGAAACACGGTTGCTCTCCCGGGTGTGATGAGTAAGGGTCGACCCGGGCACGATCAGGGTTGAACCGCATAGCGCCAGGGTCGTGACCGGGGCGATAGTCGTCTACGACACTGCGCCAGATCCATGAAATCTCGGGAGGAAACCACATGTCCAACCCAGCCATCGCCGAACAGGTGGCCGCCGAGGCGAAGGCACCGCCCGCCGCCGCGGCATACAAGCTGGTCAAGACCTACGGCAAGGGTGAGACCACCGTCCATGCCCTGCGCGAGGTCTCGGTGGAGTTCGCCGCCGGCGAATTCACCGCCATCATGGGGCCGTCCGGCTCCGGAAAGTCGACCCTGATGCACTGCCTCGCCGGCCTCGACACGGCGACGTCGGGCAACGTGCAGATCGGCGACATCGCACTCACCGGCCTCAGCGACAAGCAGATGACCAAGCTGCGTCGCGACCTGGTCGGCTTCGTCTTCCAATCGTTCAACCTCGTGCCGACCCTGACCGCGCGGGAGAACATCACCCTGCCGCTCGACATCGCGGGGAAGAAGGTCGACAAGGACTGGATGGCCACGGTCGTCGAGCGCCTCGGCCTCGCCGACCGGCTCGGGCACCGGCCCAGTGAGTTGTCCGGCGGCCAGGTGCAGCGCGTCGCCTGCGCCCGCGCCCTCGTCGGCCGGCCGCAGATCATCTTCGGCGACGAGCCGACCGGCAACCTGGACTCCCGGTCGTCGGCGGAAGTCCTGTCGATCCTGCGCACCTCGGTCGACGACTTCGGGCAGACCGTCGTCA
The DNA here is from genome assembly GCF_014190805.1 of Flexivirga oryzae. NCBI lineage: Bacteria > Bacillati > Actinomycetota > Actinomycetes > Micrococcales > Dermacoccaceae > Flexivirga > Flexivirga oryzae. The sequence continues at coordinate 274,959 of NZ_JACHVQ010000005.1, forward strand.
TCGTGACCCACGACCCGCGCGCGGCGTCATACGCCGACCGGGTGATCTTCCTGGCCGACGGCCAGATCGTGAACGACCAGCGCGGCCTCGCGACCGACGACATCTACGAGTACATGAAGCACCTGGACGAGCACGCACCCAGCCAGCTGGCGCAGGACTGAGGCGCCATGGCTTCCACGATGCGCAAGGTCTCCTTGCGAAATCTCGCGGCGCACAAGGTGCGCCTGCTGCTGACCGTGCTGTCGGTCGTGCTCGGCACGTCGTTCATCGCCGGAGCGCTGGTCTTCACCGCCACGATGAGCAACTCGTTCAACAGCATCTTCGACCAGGTCGCCGTCGGTGTTGACGCCCAGATCAGCCCGAAGACCACGTCCACCAACGCGTACGGCGGGATCGAGAGCCTCGGCGTGCCCGACTCCGTGGTCCAGCAGATCGAGCAGGACAAGGGCCGGCTCGGTGTGGCGAAGATCGTGCCCGGCTACCAGTCGATGATGACGATCGCCGGCTCCGACGGGAAGGCGTTGCCGACCGGTGGCGCGCCGACCATGGGCGCCAACTGGGTCTCGAAGAGCCAGGCGCTCGACCCGACCGGCGCCACCATCCTGCCCGGCGGTCGTGCCCCGCACGGCCCGCACGAGGCGCTGCTCAACAAGAGCGCGGCCGAACGCGGGCACCTGAAGGTCGGGTCGACGACGCGCGTGCTGGTCTCCGCCGGTGACGCCAAACCCTTCCGGGTCAAGATCGTCGGCCTGGTGGACATGGCGGGCGACACCTCCGGTTACACCGAGATGGACTTCGACACCGCTACCGCGAAGAAGCTGTTCACCGACGGCTCGCACGTGTCGATGGTGCAACTGGGTGCGGTCAAGGGTGTCTCCGCCGACACGCTGAAACAGCGGATCACCAAGGAGTTCCCGGGCTACAAGGTCCAGACCGGCGCCGAGGTCCGCCAGGAGAACAAGGACGCGATCAACTCGTTCCTGCAGATCTTCAACTACATCCTGCTGGCCTTCGCGGCGATCGGCCTGATCGTCGGTACGTTCATCATCTACAACACGTTCTCGATGATCGTCGCGCAGCGGGTCCGTGAGCTGGCGTTGCTGCGGGCCATCGGCGCCGCACGCGGCCAGGTGCTGCGCTCGGTGATGCTCGAGGCGGTCGTCGTCGGCTTCATCGGGTCGGTCATCGGCCTCGCGGTCGGCACCGGGCTGGCCGCCGGGTTGCAGGCGTTGCTGTCCAGCACCGGCACCGGGTTGCCGAGCGGCTCGCTGGTCGTCGGCGCCGGGCCGATCATCGCGTGCATCGTGGTCGGCGTCGTCGTCACCACCGTCAGCGCGCTGGCCCCCGCCCGTCGGGCGTCCCGGGTCGCGCCGGTGGAAGCGATGCGGGAGAGCCAGACCGACGGGTCCGGGTCCCTGCGGGTGCGCACCATGATCGCGTCGGTGCTGGCCGTGCTCAGTGTGGCGGCGCTCGCGATCGGGGCGAGCGGCAAGGGTGGTGGCGCGGCCGGCATGGTCGGTCTCGGTGCCGTGGGCACGATCCTCGCGGTCGTCTGCGGTGCTCCCGCCCTGGCCCGCCCGGTGGTGGGTGTGCTCGGCGCCGTCATCGCCAAGCCGTTCGGCAAGCTCGGGCAGCTGGCCCGCACCAACGCGGTCCGCAACCCGCGCCGTACGGCGGCCACGGCCTTCGCGCTCACCCTCGGCCTGATGCTGGTGGCGATCATCGGCACGCTCGGTGCGTCGTTCAAGTCGACGATCGACAGCGCGGTCAACGAGCAGGTCCGTGCACCGATCCTGGTGGTCGGCACCGGGGCGACCGGCGCGCTGCCGCCGACGGTCAGCAAGGCCGTCGCGAACGTCGACGGTGTCGACAGTGTGGTGTCCATCCACGGTGTGACCGCGACCCTCAACGGCAAGGGTGTCACCGGCGACTCGCCGAGCGGCGACATCACCAAGGCCGCGAACATCAACCTGGTCGAAGGCACCTCGAAGCTGCCGCCGAACGGGTTGCTCGCCTCCGACAAGTACGCGAAGAACCACGGCTGGAAGGTCGGCGACAACGTGACCTTCAACGGTCGGTTCGGCCAGGATGCGACCGTGAAAGTTGTTGGCATCTATAAGAGTTCAGCATTGCTGGACCCCTGGCAGATGGGCACGGCGGCTTTCCAGAAGCTGACGCCGCCGAGTCTGCGCGCCGACTTCGTCGACCTCGTGCTGCTCAAGGACGGTGCCGACCAGGCCGCCGTGCAGCAGCGCATCGAGGACGTGACCGGCCGCTACCTGACCGTCAAGGTCCAGACCAAGCAGGAGTTCGCCAACTCCAACGCCCAGCAGATCAACCAGATGCTCGTGGTGCTCTACGGCATGCTCGGCCTGGCGCTGGTGATCGCCGTCCTCGGCATCATCAACACGCTGGCGCTGTCGGTGGTCGAACGCAAGCGGGAGATCGGGATGCTGCGCGCGGTCGGCATGCTGCGTAAGCAGGTCCGCCGCACGATCTACCTGGAGTCGGTGCTGATCTCGATCTTCGGGGCGCTGCTCGGGATGGTGCTGGGTGTGATCATCGGCTGGTGCCTGGTGCGGACCTTCCGCGAATGGATCACCGGGATCACTCCCGTCGTCCCGTGGGGCACGGTGTTGTTCACGCTCGTCGCAGCCGCCGTCTGCGGTGTGCTCGCGGCGCTGTGGCCCGGCATACGAGCCGCGCGGACGAAACCGCTGGAGGCCATCGCCGACATGTGATCACCGGTGTGGCGCTCGGATCGAGCGGCATACGACAGCATTGAGCGGCATACCGATTCCAGCCGAATCGGTATGCCGCTCAATGCATTGGTGTGCCGGTCGATCAGGAGGTGCTGCGCACCGCGACCACGGGGCTTCAGCCGCCGAAGCCGACGCGACCGCGTTGTTCGCTGCCGATGTCGATGTAACCCAGGACGTTCGCCGGCACGACGACGGTGTGGCCACGCTCGTCCTTGAGCGTCAGCGGGGTGCCCTTCTCCAGCGACTCCGCCACCAGAGCGCGCACCTCCTCGGGTGCCTGCTCGGACTCGAGGACGACTTCGCGTGCCACGTGCTGCACACCGATCCGGATCTCCACCTTCAAAGCTCCTTCGCGTAGGGCGATCTCACGTTCTGCGCTCACTCTACGTGGGGGTGGGTCCTCAGCCGTCGGCCTGGTCCGGGTGCAGGGGGAAGCCGGCCAGACCGCGCCAGACGAGGCTGGACACCAGGGTCTCGGCCTCCTTGCGCGGCACCGTCCGGGACTGCATCCAGGAGCGGGCGACCGTGTGCGACATACCGACGGTGGCGATGCCGAGCAGCAGTGCCTTCTCCGGCGGCAGATCGGTGTCCTCCTGGATCACCTTGGCCACCGCGTCGGCGCACTCGGCGCTCATCTTGTCGACGCGCCGGGCGACCTCCGGCTCGCCGAGCAGATCGGACTCGAAGACCAGCCGGAAGGCGGCGTCCTCGCGTTCGACGAAGGAGAAGAACGTGGCGACCGCGGCCGCGACGCGCTCCTGGTTGTCCGAGGTGGAGGCCATCGCCTGGCGCACCAGCTCGGGCAGCTCCGCCGTGTGCTGCTCGATCAACGCGAGATAGAGGTCGAGTTTGCCGGGGAAGTGCTGGTAGAGCACCGGTTTGCTGACGTGGGCACGATCGGCGATCTCGTCCATCGCCGCGGCGTGGTAGCCGGACTCGGCGAAGACCGATTGTGCCGCTTCCAGCAGCTGGGCCCGGCGCGCCGATCTCGGCAGCCGTCCTCCGCGGGTTCCCGCGTCCGCAACACTCACTCCAGGGTTCCTTTCTCGCCGGCGTCACAATGGCGACTCCAGCGGCATCCTATTGCCGGACTAGAATTCGACGGTGTGACTCGACCTACTACGTTACGCGGCAGTACAACTGTCGGGTACACCCAGGCTGAGCGCTATTCACGGCAGACCCTCCTCCCCGAGGTCGGCGCGGTGGGTCAGCGCAAGCTCGCCGACGCGCGCGTGATGGTCGTGGGTGCCGGGGGCCTCGCGGCGCCGGTGCTTCCGCTGCTCGCCGGCGCGGGCATCGGGCGCATCACGGTCATCGACGACGACACCGTCGACGTGAGCAACCTGCACCGGCAGGTCATCCACCGCACCCAGGACATCGGGGTGCCGAAGGTCGACTCCGCCGTGCGCGTGATGCAGGACCTCAACCCCGACATCGAGGCCGTAGGCGTCCATGCGCGGCTGACCGCCGACAATGCCCTCGAGCTGTTCGCCGACCACGACGTCGTGGTCGACGCCTCCGACAACTTCGCGACCCGCTACCTGGTCAACGACGCGTGCGTGATGCTGGGGCTGCCACTCGTGTGGTCCTCGATCAGTCGCTTCGACGGTCAGGTCACGGTGTGGGGGTATGGCGAATCCCCTTGTTACCGCTGTGTTTTCCCGAGCGCACCGCCTCCCGGGGCGGTGCCGTCGTGTGCCGAGGGCGGAGTCATCGGTTCGTTGCCGGGCGTCATGGGTTCGATGCAGGCGACCGAGGTCTTCAAGATCGTGCTCGGCATCGGCAAGCCGCTCGCCGGGCGGATCGTGGTGCACGACGCGCTGCTCGGGACCTGGTCGACCGTGACGGTCGCGCGTGATCCCGACTGCCCGGTCTGCGGTGAGGACGCCGAGATCACGGTGCTGGAGGACGAGGACGTGTCCTGTGCAGTCCCGGTGCAGCAGCCGGTGCCGCTGATCGAGCCGGTCGAGCTGGCATCACTGATCGACGCGGGGCGGGCGCCGTTGCTGGTCGACGTGCGCTCCACGCAGGAGCGCGAGATCGTGAAGCTGCCCGGCGCCATACACATCGACGTGGCGGGGTTGCGGGACGGCAGTGCGCTGTCCCGCCTGGACGAGGTCGACGCCGACACGGTCTTCTACTGCAAGGGCGGGACCCGGTCCGCCGAGGCGGTGCGACTCGTCGAGGCGGCGACCGGTGTGCGGGCGCGCTCGCTCGACGGGGGCGTGCTCGGCTGGATCGACGCCGTCGACCCGTCGCTGCCGCGTTACTGAGATGACCGTCCACGAGCTCCCGGAGCTGGCCGATGCCGTGTTGGAGGTCGTCGACCAGGTGCCGGAGGGCAAGGTGGTGACCTACGGCGACATCGGCAAGGTGGTCGGTGCCGGCCCGCGGCAGGTCGGCTCGGTGATGTCGCAGTACGGCGGGATGGTGACCTGGTGGCGGGTGCTGCGCGCCGACGGCCGGCCCCCGCAGTGCCACGAGGGCGAGGCCCTGGCCCACTACCGCGAGGAGGGCACCCCGCTCAAGGGCACCTTCCTGGACCGCGTCGATCTGGCGCGTGCCCGTTTCGATCTCAGCGGTGTCGTCCTGCCCGGCTCCGACGGTGCCGGGGACGGGGACGGGGCCGGTCGCCCCTGACCGAGAGGCCCAGAACCGACCGAGAGGCCCAGAACCGACCGAGAGGCCCAGAAAATGCGGGCTCTGGGGCCGGGAAGTACTGGGCCTGTCAGTCTTATGTTGTCCTCTCGGTGATTGGGTATGTCGGTCGCGCGTGATGGGATGAGACACGTGCTGGAACTGCGACGTGGCCCCGACCTGTCGGTGCGCCCGCCCGAGCTGGACGAGGTCCAGCAGACGGCGCGCGACAGCGAGGAGCGGGCGACCGTCGTGCTGGGAGCGCCGGGCACCGGCAAGTCGACGCTCGCGGTCGAGTGTGTCGTCGCCGCGGTCGGACGCGGCACACGTCCCGACCACTGCCTGCTGCTCGCACCGACCCGGCTGGCGGCCGCCGAGCTGCGTGATCAGGTCACGGCGCGGCTGCAGGGCACCTCGACGCAACCGCTCGCCCGCACCCACCAGGCGCTGGGATTCGGCATCCTCCGCCAGGCCGCTGCGCTGGATGGCGAACCGGCACCTCGACTGCTCAGCGGTCCGGAGCAGGACGTCGTGCTGCGCGAGCTGCTCGACGGCCATGCGGCGGGTGACGGCCTCCCTCCCGACTGGCCGGACTTCGTACGAAATGCATTGCCCACCAGGGGTTTCCGAAGCGAGCTGCGTGACCTGCTGATGCGCGCGGTCGAGTGGGGGCTCACCGCGCAGGAGCTTGCAGAGCTGGGGCGACGGCACGACCATCCCGAGTGGGTCGCCGCAGCGCAGGTGCTCGACGAATACGACCAGGTCACCGCGTTGTCCAGGCCGGGCGCGTTCGACCCGGCATGGATCCTGTCTGCTGCCGCTGACCTGCTGGAGGCCGACCCGGACGCGCGCGAGCGGGTGCAGAACACCTTGCGGCTGGTGGTGATCGACGACGCACAGGAGCTGACCCGCGCCGCGGCCCGACTGCTCCGGTTGGTCGTGGCGCCGCGCACCAGGATCGTCCTCATCGGCGACCCCGACGCCGCGGTGCAGGGCTTCCGCGGCGCCGACCCGATGATGTTCGGCGCACTGGGTGATCACTTCGGTGCGGTCGACCACCGCACCCTGCCGATCGGCTACCGGCAACCTGAGCTGCTGCGGGCTGCGGCCGTGCGGGTGAGCGAGCGCATCGGTGCCGTCGCCGGAGCCGAACACCGTTCCGTCACAACGCGACCCGGCGGCACGGTCGACGTCGCGTTGCTGCGCGCGGCACCTCAGGAAGCCGCCCACATCGCGGCCCAGCTGCGGCGCGCTCAGCTGCTCGACGGCGTGCCGTGGTCGCAGATGGCGGTGATCGTGCGTGGGCAGGCACGGGCGGGAACACTGCGCCGCGCCCTCGCCAACTCGGGTGTCCCGGTGAGTTCGCCGCCGACGGTCGTGCCGCTGCGCGACGAGCCGGCGGTGCGGCCCTTCCTGGCACTGCTGGAGGTCATCGGCCGGCTGATCGACGACGACCCGGACCCGGTCACGCCGGACCTCGCCGCCGACATCCTGGGCTCGCCGCTGGGCGGCGCCGACGCGGTCGGACTGCGCAGGCTGCGCCGTGCGTTGCGAGCGGAGGAGTTGGGGGCCGACGGCTCCCGCTCGTCCGACGAGTTGCTCGCCGCTGCGATCACCGGGCTGCCGTGGCTGGAGCTGATCGGCCCGGTGGCGACGCCGGCGCTGCGCGTCGCGGGCGTCATACGGGCCGGGCGGGAGGCGGCGCTCGCAACCGGTGCCACCGCCGAGAGCGTGCTCTGGGCCATGTGGGACGCCAGTGGGCTCGCGCCGGTGTGGCAGGAGCAGGCGCTCGCCGGTGGGCGCGGGGGGAAACGTGCCGACGAGCGGCTGGACGCGATCGTCGCACTCTTCTCCGACGCCGCCGCCTACACCGACCGGTTGCCCGGCGCGGCGCCACTGGACTTCCTGGAGCACGTTCGCGGGCAGGACGTCCCGGGTGACCGGTTGGTTGCCGCCGCTCCGGACGACGAGACCGTGGCACTGCTCACCCCGCAGGCGGCCGCCGGGCGGGAGTGGCAGTTCGTCGTGGTGGCCGGCGTCCAGGAGGGGGTCTGGCCCGACCTCCGGTTGCGCGGCTCGCTGCTCGGCTCGGAGCGGCTGGTCGATGTGCTCGCCGACCGCGGCGACTCGTGGCGGGCCGCGCAGACCGCGGTGCGGTATGACGAGACGCGGCAGTTCCTCGTCGCGGTGACCCGGGCGAGCCGCCGGCTGCTGGTGACAGCGGTCCGCAGCGAGGACGAACAACCTTCGCCATACCTCGACGTGGTGGATCCGCTGGACGTTCCCGACGACCCGGATGCACTACGCGAGTTCACTGAAGTGGCAAGGGCGACAACGCTTCCCGCCGTCGTCGGTGAGCTGCGACGCGAGCTGGCGACCGGCGATGACCAGCAACGCGGGCAGGCGGCTCGTCAGCTTGCGCGGCTGGCCGCGACCGGGGTACGAGGGGCCGACCCCTCGCAGTGGTGGGCGCTGCGGGAGCTGTCCGACGACCGACCGCTGCGTGCCGCGGAACAACGGGTGCAGGTGTCACCGTCACGGGTCGAGTCGTTCGGCGAGTGCGGGCTGCGCTGGTTGCTGACCGCCGCCGGTGGGGAAGGACCCGACGTGGGTGCGGCGGCGCTCGGCACCCTGGTGCACGAGGTGGCGCAGGAGTTCGCCGACACCGACCCGGAGGCGATGGCTGCGGCCCTCGACGAGCGTTGGGCGCGGCTGGGACTCGGCGACACGTGGGTGTCGGAGCAGCAGCGCAACACCGCCCAGCAGATGCTGACCCGGCTGATCGGGTACCTCGACGAGGCGAAGGCACAGGGCTGGAAACCGGTCGGGGTGGAGGTGCCGTTCTCGGTGCTGATCGGCCGCGCCCAACTGGCCGGTCGCGTCGACCGGCTGGAGGAGCGCGAGGGCGAGTTGCGGGTGATCGACCTCAAGACAGGGTCGTCGAAGCCGACCGCGGCGGAGCTGGTCACCAACCCACAACTGGCCGCCTACCAGGTGGCGGTCGCCGAGGGCGCGTTCCCGGAGGGCACGACGTCGGGTGGCGCCGCCCTCGTGCAGGTCGGCAAGGCGGCCGGCAAGAGCGCGGCGACCCAGGTGCAGGCACCGCTCGCCGAGCAGGACGACCCGCGGTGGGCCTACAACCTCATCGCGGAGACCGCCGACGGCATGGCCGCAGGCACCTTCACGGCGCAGCTGAACAAGCGCTGTCGCACGTGCGCGGTGATCAAGAGCTGCCCGCTGCAGCCGGAGGGATCCCGGTCGTGAACGTCGAAAAAAACTATGGGGCAGTCGATCTCGCGGCAGCACTCGGGCTGCCGCGGCCGACCGAGGAGCAGATCGCGGTCACCGAGGCCAGCCCGGACTCACCACTGCTGGTGGTGGCCGGTGCCGGCTCCGGCAAAACCGAGACGATGGCCGCCCGCGTCGTGTGGCTGGTGGCGAACAGGCACGTCGAGCCCGACCAGATCCTCGGCCTCACCTTCACCCGTAAGGCAGCCGGTCAACTCGCCGAGCGCATCGGGCTGCGGCTGCGGCGGCTGCGGCGCGAGGGCATCTGGCTGCCGACGACCGACGACGGCACATCGGCCCTGGCCGAACTTCCGACGGTGCAGACCTACCACTCCTACGCCGGCCGCATCGTGGGCGAGCACGGGCTGCGGCTGGGTGTCGAGCCGGAGTCACGGCTGCTGTCGGAGGCGGCCGCCTGGCAGCTCGCCTCCGAGGCGGTGCTGTCGTACGACGGGCCGATGGACCTGGTCACGTCCGCCGCGAACAACGTGACGACCGCGGTGGTGTCGATCGCCGGCGAGCTCGCAGAGCACCTGGTCAGTGTTGCGCAACTGGAGGAATACCTCGACCAGTTCCTCACGGACACAGCGCAATTGCCGCCCAAAGGACGGACCAAGGTGACCGCCGGCGAGATCAAGAAGGTCACCGATGCGCTGGCCGCTCGCAAGCAGATCGTGCCCGTCGTCGAGCGCTACCTCAGGTTGAAACGGGCGCGGTCCGCGCTCGACTTCGCCGACCAGATGGCGCTCGCGGCGCACCTGGCGCGCAGTTTCCCGGAGTTGAGCGTCCTTGAGCGGCAACGTTTCCGGGCGGTGCTGCTGGACGAGTTCCAGGACACCAGCGAGGCACAGATGGTGCTGTTGCGCTCCCTGTATGCCGGCAACGACGAGGCGGCGGTCGACGGGGTCCGGGTCACTGCGGTGGGCGATCCCAACCAGTCGATCTACGGTTGGCGCGGCGCCAGTGCGACCACGCTCGCGAGTTTCCCCGAGCTCTTCGCGGACGGAACCGGCCGGGCGAAGGTCCTTCAGCTGTCGCGGAGCTGGCGCAATGACAGCGGAATCCTGTCGGCGGCCAACCGGGTGTCGAGCCCGCTGCGGTCGGCCAGCACCGTGCCGGTCGAGACGCTGCGACCACGGCCGGGTGCCGGGGAGGGCTCCGTCGTCGCCGCGCGGTTGATCGATCAGTCCGCGGAGGCGGCCCACATCGCCGACTGGATCGCGGCCCGCCACCTCGACGCCGACGGTGAGTGGACGCGCCGGACGGCTGCCGTGCTGTGCCGCAAACGGTCGCAGTTCGCCGCCGTCACCGAGGCACTGCAGCAACGCAACCTGCCGGTGGAGGTCGTCGGTGTCGGCGGTTTGCTGACGACCTCCGAGGTGGCCGACATCGTGAGTTTGCTGTGGGCGGTGCAGGATCCGACCCGTGGGGACCAGTTGATGCGGCTGCTGACCGGACCGCTGATGCGCCTCGGCCCGGCCGATCTGGACGGGCTCGGGGAGTGGGCCCGTGAGCTGGAGAAGCGGGACCGACCGCAGCCCGCCGAGGGCCGCGGCGCGGCTGCGGACATCGAGTCGGAGACACGGGAGCGCGCATCCGTCGTCGAGGCGCTCGACGAGCTGCCCGACCCCGACTGGCGAGGGACGGCAGGCCAGCGCATCAGCGACACCGCCCTGCAGCGGTTGGCCGGGCTGGCGCACGACGTGCGACGGTTGCGGTCGCTGACCGGGCTGCCGCTCGGTGAGCTGGTGGTGGAGGCGGAGCGTGCGCTCGCCCTCGACATCGAGGTGCTCTCCAGGCCCGGGCAGACACCCGAGACAGCGCGCGTGCACCTCGACGGATTTGCGGAAGTCGCAGCGGGATTCGCCTCATCGTCGGATCGTCCGACGCTCGGTGGGTTCCTCGACTGGCTGGCCGCGGCCGAGCGGGAGGAGCGCGGGCTCGACCGCCCCTACCTGGAAGCCGAACCCCGTGCGGTGCAGGTGCTCACGGTGCACGCCGCCAAGGGTCTGGAGTGGGACATCGTCGCGGTGCCCGGCCTGGTCGAGGGCACCTTCCCCGACCACTCCGGCGTCGTGGGCTGGAGCGCCGATCACCACGGTTGGAAGATCAGCAAGGACGGCAAGCCCGGCGATCCGTCGAGCTGGGCGGTGAACGCAGCCGAGTGGATCGGTGGTGTCGAGGGCCTGCCGTTCGACCTGCGTGGCGATGCCGACGGGCTGCCGCAACTGCGCTGGGCGGAAGCCACCGATGCGGCCGAACTACGCGACGCGATCACCGAATTCCGTGCCGCAGCAGGACAACACGGGCTGGATGAGGAGCGCCGCCTGGCTTACGTCGCATACACCAGGGCACGGTCCGAGTTGCTGCTGACCGCCTCGGTGTGGTCGACGGCGAGCACGCCACGGGTCACCTCGCGCTACCTGACCGAGCTGGTCGACGCAGGCCTGGCCCGGCGGGACACATGGGAGCCGATGCCCGAACCGGAGCCGGGGGAGACCAAGGTGGCGAACCCGCACGACGGTGCGGACTCGGTGCTGTCCTGGCCGACCGACCCGTTGGCGCCGCGGCGCGCGCAGCTGGCCGACGGGGTGCGCCGCGTCTCGGACGCATTGATGGACGGGGTCCAAGACGTGCTGCCGCTCGACGACCGCGAGCAGGAGATCGAGCTGCTGTTGCGCGAGCGCGACCGGCACCGCAGGCGCGGACCGAGCGCTGTGATGTTGCCCCGACACCTGTCCGCCTCCGCCGTGGTCTCGCTCGCCGCCGACCCCGCCGAGTTCACCCGGGAACTGCGCCGGCCGATGCCGTCCCCGCCGGCGCAGGCAGCGCGCCGCGGTACCGCGTTCCACGCCTGGATCGAACAGCACTACGCACGTGCCGCGCTGGTCGACGTCCTGGAGTTGCCCGGGGCCGCCGACGAGGACGCGGACGACGGGGCCGACCTGGAGGCGTTGAAGGACCGCTTCCTCGCCTCCGAGTGGGCGAACCGCACCCCGGAGGAGATCGAGGTGTCCGTCGAGACCTGGATCGACGGCATCGCGGTGCGTGGCCGGATCGACGCGGTGTTCCCGCGCGCTGACGGCGGATTCGTCATCGTCGACTGGAAGACCGGCGCGCGTCCGTCCGGCGCCGCCATGCGGGCGCGTGTCCTGCAGCTGGCGGCATACCGGCTGGCCTTCGCACGGCTGCGCGGCATACCGACCGAGCAGGTGGACGCGGCGTTCTACTACGCCGGAACCGGTGACACCGTCCGGCCCGACCTTCCGGCCGATGACGCGATCGGCGAGCTGCTGCGGGCGATCCCGGGCTGACCGCGGTGAGCCCGGGAGGAACGACGGGGCAACGAGACCCGGAGGAGGCCTTCGCCAAGGCGCCGGGCGCCATACCGCGTGAACGGCACGGACGCGTCACGGCAAGCCCCTGGCCGAGATGTGGATCGTTGGAATCTCGGTGCATGGACGGCGGGTGATCGGCGGCTGGACGACAGTCGAGGGACTGACGGATTCCGTTCCGCCCGCACCACTTCGGCGCTAGCCTCGGCAACGAGTCGGCTCACCGTGAGCCCCTCGAGAAGGAGCCGCCAGACCCGAGCACACGACAGCGGCGTGAGGACCGGGCCCGCCTGATCCGGACCCTCCGACCGCTCGAGGAGGAAGTCATGACCGAGACAGCAGCTGCCGACCCGAACACCCCGCGCCGTCCACGCCTGCACGGCAAGGTCGCCTTCGTCACCGGGGGCACCCGCGGCATCGGGGCCGCGATCAGTCGCAGCCTCGCCGAGCAGGGAGCCGTCGTGGCGGCCGGATACAGCTCCAACAGCACCAAGGCGGAGGAGTTCGCGGCCGGCCTGAAGGAGGCCGGACTCGAGGGTTCGGTGGTCCAGGGCAACGTCGGTGAGGTGGACGACTGCCGCAACGCGATCAACGAGGTCATCGAGCGGCACGGCCGGCTGGACATCCTGGTCAACAACGCCGGCATCACGATCGACAAGACCGTCCTCAAGCTCACCGCCGAGGACTGGATGAAGGTCATCGCCGTCAACCTCAACGGTGCGTTCTTCATGTCCCAGTCGGTGCTGCCGCACATGATCGAGCGTGGCACCGGGCGGATCATCAACATCTCGTCGATCATCGGAGAGACCGGCAACATCGGTCAGGCCAACTACGCCGCCTCCAAGTCCGGTCTCTTCGGGCTCACCAAGACCCTGGCGCTGGAGGCCGCGTTCCAGCTCAAGCGGGCCGGCAAGCTCGACGAGGACTCCGACGGAATCACCGTCAACACCGTCGCACCGGGGTTCATCGCGACCGAGATGCTCGAGCACATCCCGGACAAGGTCCTGGACGGGATCAAGGCGAAGATCCCGGTCGGCCGGCTCGGTCGTCCCGACGAGATCGCGCGCGTCGTGCACTTCCTCGCCGCCGACCAGTCGTCCTACATCACCGGCGCCGTATGGGGCGTCAACGGCGGCATGGACATGTGACCGGCGGGGGTCAGGAGTCCTTGTCCTGCGGATCACCGTCCGGGCCGGACTCGCCCTGACCCTCCCCGTCGTCCACGGACGCGTCCGCGGAGCCGTCGGCCTCATCGATCGGATAGGTCGACGGCTCCGGTTCGTCGTCCGACTCCGCACCCGGACGCTGCGCGACCGGGATCTCCACGGTCTCGTCGTCGGAGCCGGCGTCCTCGAAGTCGACGACCTCGATGTCGTCCGGATCGACGGCCGGTTTCGGATCCTGCGGGGCCGGCTCGGGCATCGTGCGCCTGCCGGGTGCCGGTGGCAGCAGCGACTCGTCGCCGTCCACCGACTCGGCGAGCCTGGCCAGGGCAGCCGCCCTCCGGCGCACCAGGCCCTCCTCGCCCGCGGTCACCGCGTCCATCAGCGCGTTGACCCGCTGGAGCTCCGCGGCCAGCCGGACCCGGCGCTCCAGATGCGTGTCGACCCCGTCGTGACGCGCCCCGGCATACGCCTCCAGCACGGTGTCGAAGGCGGCGGGCTCCGCGAGCACCGACAACACGGCGAAGTCGGCCGCCGGGTCGGACACCCCGGCCTGCTCCCAGCCGGTCATCGCCACGACCTCGTTGCCGTCGACGAGGACGTGCGATCCCTCCAGCGGACCGTGCACCGTGCAGGTCGCGAACTTCCAGAGCGCGACCTCTTCCAGCGCCCGCTCCCAGCGCGACAGCAGAGCCGGCGGAACGTGTCCGGTCGCCGCGGCACGGTCGAGGGTGGCCAGCCGGCGGGCCCGGTAGGCGTCCGCGTCGTAGGTGGGCAATCCGGCCTCTTCGACCGCGCGCGGATCGACGTCGTGCACCGCGGCCAGCGCGCGACCGATGCTGCGGGCGATCACCGAGCCCGGTCGAAGCTCCCGCCATACCATCGACGTCCCCGGCAGTCGCGGCAGAACGGCCGCCACGGTGCCGTCCTCGGCGACGGCCGTGCCCTCGATGCGCGGCACCGCGAACGGCACCCGCTTGGTGAGCAGGCGGAGCAACCCGTCCGATTGCTCCATCTGCGCCCCGGCGGCGGTGCTCAGGCCGGCGCGGACCACCCACTGCCTGCCGTCGGAGGTCGTCACATAGGCGACCTGGAAGCGGGCGTCGTCGGACGCCGACGTGCCCTGGACGCTGGTCGGGTCGAAATGGGGGACTGCGGCGGTCGCGAGGGCGGCGAGGGTCAACGGGCTGCGGAGCACGGCCCCACGGTAAGCCGAAGCGACGGCATAACCTTGATGGCGTGCCCGCAGCTTCGCAAACTCGTTTCGATCTCGTCCTCGACAGCAGCACCCTCGACCGCCAATCGTTGCGGCGGCGTGACCCCGAGCTGATCCCTACCCTCCTGGCGCAGCGGTCGACCGCCGTGCTGGACGTGTATGGCGACAGGCTTCCCAACGTCGGTGACGGCAACCGGCTGCGCTTCCGCCGCCCGGAGGCGGGTGACCGCGACGAACTGCTGGTCTACCTCGGGGAGGTGACCGGGCGCGAGGTGCTGGCGGTCCTGCGGGACCGGGACGACGAGGTGCCGGCCGACGGACTGCGCTATCTCGGGATGCGGCTGCACCCCGAGGATGTGCCGATCGCCGTCGCGGCCACCGGTATCGGGCGGTGGCACGCGGTCACCGGCTTCTGCTCCAAGTGCGGCTCGGCGACCCGGGTGACGGACGCCGGCTGGGTGCGGCACTGCGAGAACTGCGGCCGCGACCACTTCCCGCGCACCGACCCGGCGGTCATCATGTCGGTCGTCGACACCGATGACCGGCTGCTGCTCGGCCGCGGCCGGAACTTCACCGGCAACGGGATGTCGGTGCTGGCTGGTTTCGTGGAGCCCGGCGAGTCGCTCGAGACCGCCGTCGCCCGCGAGGTCATGGAGGAGGTCGGGGTGGCCGTCACCGATGTGCAGTTCCTCGGGGATCAGCCGTGGCCGTTCCCGGCATCGCTGATGGTCGGGTTCACCTGCCGGGCGACCTCCACCGAGCTCACTCTCGACCCGGAGGAGATCGCCGCGGCCCGGTGGTTCACCCGCCCGGAGCTGGCGGCCGCCGTCGCGAGCGGCGAGGTGCACCTGTCGCCCCGGCTGTCGATCGCCCGGCACCTCATCGAACACTGGTACGGCGTTCCCATCGAGCAGCCGGACGACGGCGCCTCGCTGCGGCGGGGGTCCTGAGCGTGGAGGTGACGCAGGCGGACCAGGTCCTTGCCGGGCTCGACCCGGAGCAGCGTGAGGTGGCGAGCAACCCGCTCGGCCCGATGTGTGTGCTGGCCGGCGCCGGCACCGGCAAGACGCGCGCCATCACGCACCGCATCGCCTACGGCGTGCACTCCGGCGCCTACCGCCCCGACCGGGTGCTGGCGGTGACCTTCACCGCGCGTGCGGCCGGTGAGATGCGCACCCGGCTGCGCGGGCTGGGTCTGCCGACCGTGCAGGCGCGCACCTTCCACGCGGCGGCGCTGCGCCAGTTGCAGTACTTCTGGCCGCAGGCGATCGGTGGGCCGATCCCGCAGATCCTGAAGCAGAAGGCGCCCGCGGTCGGCGAGGCCGGTGCGCGGCTGCGGCTGGAGCTGGACCGGGTGGTGATCCGCGACCTGGCCGCCGAGATCGAGTGGGCGAAGGTGTCGATGCTGACGCCGGACACCTACCGGGCGGCGGCGGCGAAGGCCGGCCGGTCACCCGCCGATCTCGACCTGACGGCCATGGCACGGCTGTGGGAGACCTACGAGGAGGTCAAGACCGCGCGGGAGGTCATCGACTTCGAGGACGTGCTGTTGCTGATGTCCGGCATCCTGGCCGAGCGGGACGACATCGCCGCGACGGTGCGCGGCCAGTACCGCCACTTCGTGGTCGACGAGTACCAGGACGTCAACACCGCCCAGCAGGCGTTGCTCGACCTGTGGGTGGGCGACCGCCCCGACCTGTGTGTGGTCGGCGATCCGGCGCAGACCATCTACTCGTTCACCGGTGCGACACCGCGGCATCTGCTCGACTTCGCCGGCCGGAGGCCGGGCACCCGGACGGTGCAGCTGGTGCGCAACTACCGCTCCACCCCGCAGGTCGTGGACCTGGCCAACCTGGTGTTGCAGTCCGGCACCCGGCACGCGGAGACGGTGCGTCTGCAAGCCCAGCGCGAGCCTGGTCCGGCGCCCCGCCTGACACAGCTGGCCGATGACGACGCTGAGGCGTCATACATCGCCCAGGAGGTGAAGAAGCTTCTCGCACAAGGGATTCCGGCGAGCGAAATCGCCGTTCTCTACCGCGTCAACGCCCAGAGCGAAGCTGTCGAGCAGGCGTTGTCGGCCGTCGACATCCCCTACCTCGTGCGGGGTGGGGAGCGCTTCTTCCAACGGTCCGAGGTGCGCCAGGCGCTGGTCCTGCTGCGTGGTGGGGTGCGCGGCGACGACGGCACCGAGCAACTCGGCAAACTCGTCCGCGACATCGTCACGGGTGCCGGTTGGTCGCCGCAGCGCCCGTCGGGCGGATCCGTGCTGGAGCGTTGGCAGTCACTCAACGCCCTCGTGGAGTTGGCGGACGACCTCGGCGGCGCGGACGACGACTTCCGGCTGCGCGACCTGGTCGCCGAGCTCGATCGGCGCGCGTCCGAGCAGCACGCGCCGACCGTCGAGGGGGTGACGTTGGCGTCGCTGCACGCGGCCAAGGGGCTGGAGTGGGACGCGGTCTTCCTCATCGGTTGCTCCGACGGGCTGCTGCCGATCTCCCTGGCCGAGGGCCAGCAGGCCATCGAGGAGGAACGCCGGCTGCTGTATGTCGGGCTGACCCGCGCTCGCAAACACCTGCTGCTCAGCTGGGCGGCCGCACGCAATCCGGGCGGCCGCGCCAGCCGTCGCCCCTCGCGCTTCCTCGACCCGGCCGCGTCGTTGCTCGGGGCAGGCGCCCGCAGCGCCCCGAAGACGCGCCCGGCCGGGACGGCCAAGAAGCCCACCAAGCCCAGGACGTGCCGGTCGTGCGGCGCCACGCTGGACACCGCGGCGGAGCGCAAGATCGGCCGTTGCGCCGACTGTCCTGCGACGTATGACGAGGCGCAGTTCGAGGCGTTGCGAGCGTGGCGGCTCCAGGTGGCCACGCTGACCAAGGTGCCCGCGTTCGTGGTCTTCACCGATGCGACGCTGATCGCCATCGCCGAGCGTCGGCCCGACGACATCGCCGGTCTCGCGTCGGTGTCAGGGGTCGGCAAGCACAAGCGCGACACCTACGGTGCTGCGGTGCTCGCCGTGCTCGGCGGCACCGACCCGCACGAGGCCGCCGAGGAGTGCGTCGCGGCCGGGCGCGACGGTGCATGACCGGGTGTCGGGGGAGGCGCGCCATACCTCCGGCGTGCTGCAAATTTTCTCGCGATGAATCCCGTTGCACTCCAATGCTTTTCATGAAGTCGCGAAATCCAGGAAAAAATTTCCGTTAAATCGGTTGCTCACGTGCGCGCGCACACCGTAGCCTGTTGCAAGTCCAGCTCGCGCGTCCAGGCGACGTGGCGGGGTCCGCGAAAGCGAGAGGAGGGGTTCGACGTGGGAAACATCCAGATGACGCAGCCGTGCGATGAGCACGTCGCGATGACGTCTGCCCTTCCGATGCTGACGAGTGTCCATGTCGCTGCCGCTCGCGGTTCGGTCCAGGGGACCGGTGTCTTCGCTGCCGGCAGCGCCATCGACGTCATCATGCGCGAGCGCGCCGTCGACGGGATCTCCGTCGCCGATCTCGGCGCCGAGTGCGATGTCCAGACCTACAACTCCAAGTTTGCCGGCGGTGTCCGGTGTTCCGTCTTCAAGAGTCCACCTGTCTGACTCAGACGAAGGTCCTTTTCGAGGCCGCGGAACCCGACACCAGGGTCCGCGGCCTTTTTGTGTCGTTGGCCTCCATCCACCACCAGGAAGAGCTCCATGCACGAGCACACGACCACCGAACGAGCGGTCCACGCCGACCCGGCGCAGACCGAGCAGGAAGGGCCCCGTACCCGGGGCCGCCACGACAAGGAGGTGCCACCGATGATGTTGACCGACCTGATAGACGCGACTGGCCTGGCCATTGAGGCCGGCGAGCAGTTGCCTTGCCACCAGAACGACCCCGAGCTGTGGTTCGCCGAGCGGCCGGAGGACGTCGAGTTCGCCAAGGCGCTGTGCACCAGCTGCCCGCTCCGGGAGGCCTGCCTCGCCGGCGCCAAGGAGCGCTCCGAGCCGTGGGGCGTCTGGGGCGGCGAACTGTTCGCCCAGGGCGTGGTCATCCCGCGGAAGCGGCCCAGGGGCCGTCCGCGCAAGGAGACCGTGGCCGCGTGATGACGATGCTCACCAACTCTCGACTTCATGACACCGGTATGCCGCATGACCGGTGTGTCCCGTCCGGACAACACCGGTCATGTCGGGATGCCCATCCCGAAAGAGCTTTCACCATGTTCCAGTTGCTGCGGGTCGAACCGACCCGACCTCGACCACCGACGGGGCAGCCGGCGACCAGGCGAAGCAAACACGTGACGCGTGTGCTTCCCCCGCCGATCACTCCAGGTCGATGAACCCCGTCCAACCGCCACTCGTCGGCGGTCCGATCGCAAAGCCGGTCGCGGCTTACCGCGGCCGGCTTTGCCATGTCCGGGGGCTGTTCGCGGCACGCGTGCCGGGGGCGGGGCGTCGCGAGCCGTCGGGTGGGGCGGCGTACGCGGTCGTAGGTCGCCCCAGTGGGGAGTGCGGTACGGTGGGGACGGGTTACGCGGTCATAGGTCGCCCCAGTGGGGAGTGCGGCGCGGGAGGGGACGGTTACGCGGTCATAGGTCGCCACTGGGGGGACTCCGGCACGCGCGCGGCGGCGTACGCGGTCATAGGTCGCCCCAGTGGAGTGCGGTACGGGTGGGGACGGGTTGCGCGGTCATAGGTCTGCACCGGGGGGACTCCGGCACGCGCGGGACGGGTTACGCGGTCATAGGTCGCCCCAGTGGGGACTGCGGTACGGGTGCGGACGGGTTGCGCGGTCATAGGTCGCCCCAGTGGGGACTGCGGTACGGGCGCGGACGGGTTACGCGGTCATAGGTCGCCACCGGGGGGACCTACGCGCGGGTGGGGGCGGCCTATACGCGGTCATAGGGCGCCCCAGTGGGGAGTCCGGCACCCGGCCGGCCAGCCATGAGCCGGGAGACGGCGCGACACCGGGTATGGCGGAAGCGCCTCAGCCGAGCGGCGGCAGGTCCGCCCCGGGGACCCAGCGGTCGAAGATCTCCCGCGCGGGGACGTTGCCGCCGATCTGGCACAGCACCGCGATGCCGCCCAGCCAGGCCCGGTGGATCATCACGTAGCTCGGCGGCAGGTTGAGCCGCAGCCCGACGGTGAACGTCGCGTTGCGTGGGTCGTTCAGGAAGTTGAAGATGCCCCGCAGCCAGTCCCGGTCGAAGCGGAACTCGTCGGTGCGCAGCGGCTTCAGGAACACCCCGAGGTAGTCGAGCACGTCCTGGGCGTCGACGTCGATCGACCGCTTCACGAAACCCTCGTCGCGCAGCCCGTCGAGCAGAGTCAGCTCGTCGCCCTGCAACGCCGCGGTGATCAGCTCACCCATCGGCTGCGGCAGGCCGTCCGGCAGGCGGTTGACGGCACCGAAGTCGAGCACGCCGAGCCGGCCATCGGGCAGCAACCGGAAGTTGCCCGGGTGCGGGTCCGCGTGCAGCAGGCCGGCCCGCTCGGGCCCGCTGACCAGGAATTCGAAGTAGTGCGCGGCCGCCTGGTTGCGCTCTTCGTCGCTGCCGGACTCGATGATCCGGGACAGTGGCACGCCGTCGATCCACTCGCTGACGATGACGCGCGGGGTGGCGAACACGACCTCCGGCAGCAGGTAGTCGGGGTCGTCGGCGAACGCCTCGGCGAACTGCTCCTGCATCGCCGCCTCGAGGCTGTAGTCGGTCTCCTCCGCCATCCGACCCTTGAGCTCGGTGAGGATCGGCACCACGTCGAGGCCCGGCACCCAGCTGGTGCTGACCCGGGCGACGCGGGAGAGCTGGTTGAGGTCGGACATCAGGGCCTCGGCCGCGCCGGGGTATTGCACCTTGACCGCGACCTCGCGGCCGTCCTTCCACACCGCGTGGTGCACCTGACCGATCGACGCCGCGGCGCGCGGTTCGTCGTCGAACTCGGCGAACTTCGACCGCCACCGCGTGCCGAGCTCCTCGCGCAGCACACGGTGCAGGGAGGTGGTCGGCATCGCGGGCGCGGTGTCCTGCAACTTGGTCAGCATGGAGCGGTATGGCGCTGCCAGTTCTTCCGGAAGCGCCGCCTCGAACATCGACAAGGACTGGCCGAACTTCATCGCGCCGCCCTTGAGGTTGCCGAGCACCTTGAACAACTGCTCCGCGGTCTGTGCCTGCAGCTCCGCGGTCACCGCCTCCGCGGGCCGACCACCGACGCGCTTGCCGAGGCCCACCGCAGCGCGTGCGCCGAAGCCGATGGGCAGCGTCGCGAGTCGTGCCGCACGCACGACGGTTTTGCGGGGGAGATCGCTCACGCGTCCATTGTCACCCCTGCACCGGCGCAGCCGCTGCAGGACGGGTGCCGCGTCCACAGATGGTGGCGCAGTCGTGGGTGCGGACGCTCCATGCTGAGGCTCACGCCCGGGGGCAGTGCCCGGTCCAGGTGATCGCCGGACGCGATCCACGCGGTGAGTGCGGCTGCCGCGCCGCGCAACTCGGGTGCGGCGTCGAGGTCTTGTTCGTGGTCGGGCACACCGGCCCGCACCGCCTGCCAGGTCGCCCAGTCGGGATCGCGTGCCCCACGGTGCAGGTCGAGACAGTGCAGGCAGGGGCCGGTGTGGGGTCGCACGAGCGGCCCGATGTGCAGCTGGCCGCCGGATACGACGACCGGCAGCTGGCGGATCCCCCGGGCGTGCCAGGGTCGCCCGGCGAATGCGGTGATCGCGTCGACCGCAGGCAACACGACCAGATCGGGCGGGTGTATGGCGGCATCCGCGTGGAGCGCGGCGCGTGCCTCCGGCTCCGGGACGATGCGGTGCACGACGGGCTCGAGTGCCCGGCGGATCTCGCCGGGGAGCGGCCCTTCTCCGAGCACGACGACCCGAGCACGTTCCGCGACCGGGGACAGTTGGCGCGCGGCCTGGTGCAGCAGGGTGAGCAGCGCGTTCCAGCGCTGCGACGGGGACGTCCAGGCGCGCAGGCCGGGTGGTGTCCGTGACGCGGCCCCGAGACCGAGGACGGCCGTGGTCTCGGCGACGGTGAGCCCGGAGAGCAACAGACCGCCCGGATGCGGCCCGGTCACGAGCACCGAACCGGCACCGCGCCGGCGCAGGCCGATCCGGTCGGGCAGCCCTGGTTGCTCGAAAGCCTCCGGCAGCGCTCCCATGGCCGTGTCTCCCTCCGTCCGACGAACTGGCGAGGCAGCCACCGTGCCACCGGAGGGGAGCACCGCGCAGAAGTTGTCCACAGGTGCGGCGCGCGCCGCTACTTGCCGGTCACCCGGAGGTAACCGTGGGCGCCGGCTTCGGCGTCGCTCATGATGTGGCTGACGATGGAGTAGGTGCCGGCGGCCGGCGGGGTGAACTCCACGAACCCGCCCTGGGCGGGCTCCAGGTCCAGGGCCTGCGAGCCGCCGTCGGTGTCGCCGAACGCGTCCTTCCCGTGCTTGAGCAGGTAGCCGCCCTCCTTGTACACGGTGTCGAACTGCGTGCCGACGACGTGGAAGCTGGATGCCTCGTTCGGCCCCGCGTCCAGCACCCAGATGCGGACCCGTTCACCGGCCTTCGCGGTCAGCGGGCGGTAGTCGTACTGGTTCGCCATACCGTTGAAGGTGATGAAACTCGGCGTCCGTGCCGCGACCGCGTCGGCGTTCACCTCCTTGACGGAGGAGCGGCCGTTGCCGTCGACATACGCCTCGGACTGCACCAGGACGTAGCTCTTGTCGACCGCCGGCAGGTTCGGCGGGTCGATGATCACCGCGCCCGCCATACCGGCCGCGATGTGCGCCGACATGGGCATCGTGGAGCAGTGGTAGAGCCAGATGCCGGCCCGGTGCGCGACGAAGGTGTAGGTCAGCGACTGCCCGGGTTGGATGGTGCGCATCGGCTTGTCCGGCGACACGTCGCCGGCGTGGAAGTCGATGGAGTGACCCATCGTGCCGTCGTTGATCAGCTTGACGACGAACGTGTCGCCGACGCGACCGTGCAGTGTCGGCCCCGGGACCTGGCCGTTGTAGGTCCACCGGGTCTGCCAGATGCCGGGTGCCACCTGCAGCTTCTTGTTGCGGACGACCAGCGTGACGTGATGGACCGTGGCGGCGGTGAGCGGCGGCAGGGACGCATCGGCGGCGCGGAACGACGCCGGCACACTGGTGTTCGGATGTATGGCGGAGGTCGTTCCACCGGACGACATGTCCATCGAGCCATCGGCCATGGTCGCCGACGAAGCCTTGACCTTGACGTCGAACACCATGCCCATCGCGCGGTGACCGATGACGGTGCACCAGCCCTGCATGCTCTTGCTGATCACGCCGACGTCGACCCGCGCGGTCTGGCCCTTCGAGAGCAGCGGTGCCTTGGCGCCGTTCGGGAAGTAGATGTCGTGCGACGTGGTGCTGTCGGTGTTGGTGAGCACGACCACGAGCTTGTTGCCCTTGGGTACGGTGACCGACGACGGGTGGAAACGCATGTCGTTCGCGGTCACCCGCACGGTCGTGGTCTTGCCCGTGACCTGGACCGAACCCGCCGCTCCCGCAGCGGAATTCACCGATGTGACACCTGCGGGGTTCCAGGCGACGGCGACGCTGACGGCGAGCGCGAGCACCGCGACGCCGGCCACCAGCTGCCCCGGTGACCAGATGCCGGGGTCGACGCCGAGCTTCCGGCCGCGCAGGCTGTGGTCGTCGGCGAGCTGCCGGCGCATCCGGACCGCGGCGGTGATGCCGAGCAGCATGAGGGGAACGATCGCGACGAGGGCGAGCAGCACCAGCACCTGGGCGGTGTCGCGGATCGCCGGCGGGGTGGGCGTCACCCACAGCAGCAGCCCGAGGTTGACGACCGTGATCCGGGCGACCGCGAAGCGGTCGAAGTGGGTTTGCGCGGCGCGGATCACCTGCGCGCCACCGCCGATCACAACGGGCACGAGGTGCGACATGGCTCCGGTCAGCAGCTGTAGCGCGAAGCCGACGGCCGCGATGGTCGCGATGGCGTCATACCCCTCGTGGACGCCGGCCCACGAGCCGGCGGTCGCGACCTTGACCGGCACGAGGACCAGGGTCACCGCACCCCACACCACGGCGGCGCTGACGAAGTATGCCGAGGCGTGTCGCGGCGGGCTGGTGCGCACCGGCCGGATGAGCGCTCGGCCCCACCAGCAGACCCCGGCCAGGTAGATCAGCAGACCGGCCACCGTGGCGGCGCGCAGACCCATCACGGCCGCGGAGTCGATGCCGATGAGTCCGACGATGACGATCGGAAGTGATTGTCGGGCAAGGGTTTCGGCGCGATCGTCCATCCGGGTGCGCAGCATCGTGGGCCACAGCGTGAGCAGCGTCCCCAGCACGGTCAGCCCCAGCCAGCCGAGCAGCATGGTCATCGAGTGGGCCACCATCAGCCGGCCGTGCCAGTCGCCTCCGGGCCCCTTGGCCAGGGCGGTGCCGAATCCTGCACCGACCGGCACGCACACGGCGGCGGCGAGGTAGTAGAAGACGGTGGTGCGGAAGCGCCGCGCCACGCTCCTGCGCAGTCGCAGCGCGAGCGCGACGGCGTGCCAGAGGACGGCGCCGGACACCAGGGTGGCACCGGCGACGACCAGCGGCCAGTGCACCGTCGGGACACCGACCAGCACGCACAGCACGCCGATGATCACCAGCACGATCCGGGTGGACTGCAGGCGTCGCGGGTCGACGTCCTCGGAGGTCTTGAGCAGGGCCTGGGTGAAGTAGGTGCTCCAGACGATCGCCGCGTGCGTCATGGCGCCCAGCAGGATCATGTGCACCATCAACCAGTGCGAGTCGTCGACGAAAGGGTGCAGCAGCGCGACGACCACGGCGGCGACCAGCCAGCCGATGGCGGGTTGGTCACGCAGGGCCCACTTGCCGCGCGGACCGCCCGGTTGTGTCGTGCCGGTGGGCCGGGTCGACGGTGAGCCGATCATCGAGCAGCCTTTCGCGCGGTGAGCATGCTGGCCAGCACGGTCACGGGCAGTAGCAGCAGTGCGATCACGCCGAGTACGGCTCCTGTCGTCCAAAGATGTTCGTTTCCAAGGGCATTCCCGCCGAAGATGCGGATCACGAGGCTTGCCTGGAGTACGACGAGCGGGGCCCACTGGATCCGCCGGTAGGGCATCGGGCGGCGTATGACGGCGGGCAGGATCACCGGTGCGTGTGCGATGACCATCGACATACCGAAGCCGAGGAACACGCCGTGCACCGCGGTGTCGTACTGCGCCTGGCTGGTCGGGGTGCCGGCATACAGCCAGACGACGGCTGCGACCGCCAGCCACACGTAGCCGCACAGCAGCGCGGCCGCGGACAGCCGCGGCAGTCCGGGCAGCCGGATGGTGCGGCGCGCCACGTCATACACGACCAGGGTGGCCGTCAGGACGAGCAGGACGGCACCGGCGGCGCGGTCGCCGAGGTCCGGCCAGGCGAGCGACGCGACCGCGGTGGCCAGCACCAGGACCGCGGCGGCGAGCAGCAGCCGCCCGGCCCGGGCCGGCAGGTGCAGGCGGGCCAGTTCGACACGCTCGGCGGCGATCGTCAGCACGACGAATGCGACCAGCCAGAGCAGGAGTTCGGCGATCGACAGGCGCAACCAGAGCACTGCCGCGCCGGTCGCGGCAACCGCGGACAGCGCCTCCACCGCCGTGGACTCGTCGTGCTGGCGCTGGTAGAGCAGCGTGTAGACCGCGAGCAGTGCCGCGCTGCCGTCGGCCAGCAGCACGGCGCCGACGTGGGCCGGCAGCCCGATGGTCAGGGCCACCCCTCCGGCGCCGAGCAGGCCGGGCGCGGCGTACCCCCACGGTGCGCGCAGCGCGACCGCGCGCTCCAGAGCGATCAGGGTGCCCAGGAAGCCGAGCGTCATCAGCACCCCGTGCCGCCCCGGAAGCGCCGCGCCGTGCACCGGTGCGGCGACCCCGGACAGCATGAGCGCGGCGTCCAGGCCGGCCAGCAGGCTGAGTGCCGCGGGGAGCATCAGCCAGGCACGCGAGGGTGCGCGCACCGCGCGCACCGCGCGCACCGCGCGCGTTCGCGGGGTGGTTTTCAGCGACGGGTCATGCGCAGGTGCCACGCTTCGGGGCCCTCGACGAGATATTCGATCTCGATGCTGTCGCCCTCGAGCTGCGCGATCTGGGCGAGCAGTGGCTTCGGGTCGTGCGAGGCGATCAGGACGAGGCCGGTGCCCGGCTGGCGGGTGGCCAGCGCGCCGAAGACGGCGCCGTGCCGCAGCTCGTGCGGGATCACCCGGGTGTCGAGCTCGGGCAGGTGGGCCGCGTGGGACTCGCCGCAACCGCAGCTGTGGGTGGTCTCGGTGATCGGCAGTTCGGTGGTCATCAGGTTCCTCGGTGTCTGGGGAAGGTAATTAATACAAGATTACCTTGTGAAAAATACTCCGTCACCCCCGGCGCGGCCAATCCGGGTGGTCGCGATTGTCACCAGGATCACTTAGGTTCGAGGTATGACGTCGCCCACGCCCGAGGTGGAAGTGCGGCGCTCGACCCGCCGCCGACGCACGGTGTCGGCCTATCGCGACGGGGAGCGCATCGTGGTGCTGGTGCCTGCCCGGTTGTCCAAGAAGGACGAGAAGCGCCTGGTCGCCGACATGGTGCGCAAGGTGCAGGCCGCGGCCACCCGCGGTCGGTCCACCGATGCGCAGCTGATGGAGCGGGCGATGCAGCTGTCCGGGCGTTACCTGGGCGGGCTGGCGCATCCGACGTCGGTGCGCTGGGTCGGCAACCAGCGCGCCCGATGGGGGTCGTGCACCCCGGTCAACGGCACGATCCGGCTGTCCGACCGGTTGCAGGGGATGCCCGACTACGTCAGTGACTACGTGCTGCTGCACGAGCTGGCGCACCTGCTGCAGCCCGACCACGGCAAGAGCTTCTGGGCGCTGCTCGAGGCCTATCCGCACTTGGAGCGGGCCCGCGGCTACCTCGACGGTGTCGCGTTCGGCGCGGGCCTGCCGGCCGAGGGCGCCGACCCGGTGCCGGACGTGTCCGGCACCGCCGCGCTCGACGACTGAGTCAGGAGACCCGCCGGGTGCGGGACGCGGCGCGGGCCAGGGTGTAGGCGCCGGCGATCAGGAAGACCAGTGCGGTCAGCATGAATCCGAACCAGCAGATGTCGCCGAGCACCAGGTCGACCCCGTGCGTGGCGTCCTTCCACGCCGGAACACCACTGCCCATGAACAGCACGAACGCCACTGCCAGCAGCGCACCGAGGGTCCTGCCCGGGTGCTCACGTAGTTGAGTCATCTCGTCCTCCGATGTTCGTGGCCGTCCTTCGTGGACGGCCCCGGCATCGAGGGTCCCCGCCGCGGGTCCGGTCGGCACAGGGTCTGCTGTCCCGCCGACCCGGGACGGTTTCCCGGTCGAAGGTGCAGACGCGAGCCCCGCCCCGGGACGAAGATTGGTTCCTGGAGGAACCATGACAACAGCCATCACCCCGACCGCGCCGACGGTGCTGCGCGGGCCCGGCATCGGCGCGCGCTGGCTGAGCATCGCGTGCGGTGTGCCGGTCGTCGTCGCGTCCCTGGGCGGCGGCTGGCTGGCGCACGGGCCTGGCCACCGGAGCCTGGTCGGCATGATGCACGACAACGTCCTGAACAACCTGGTCAACGGGCTGGTGTTCGGTGTCATCGCGACGGTGCTGATGTGGCTGCGCCCGGCCAATCGGGTCGGCTGGCTGCTGATGTATGTCGGAGCCGTGAACGCGGTCGCCATCCTCGGCGAGGGTTGGGTGCTCGCGTCGTACCACGTGCCGTTGCCCGGCCGGACGGTCATGGCCTGGCTGGGCTCGTGGGTGTGGGCGACGGCCCTGTTCCTGGGTGCGACGGTCCTTCCGGCGATCTACCCGAGCGGGCACGCCGGCACCCGGTTCGGTCGCTGGATCGTCCGGGTCGGCTGGACCGCGAGCGTGCTCTTCGGGCTCGCGCTGTCCGGCCTGGACGACGTGTACGACGGGGTCGCCCCCGGTCACCACCTGGGCCGGAACCCGATGACCGGCGGGCAGGCGCAACCCTGGTTCCTGGGCGTCGCCGTGCTGGCGGCCGGTTGTTCGGTCCTGCTGAGCGCGGTCACCATCGGCTGGACCATCCGCCGGCTCGCCAGGGCGGCGTCCCCCGAGCGCGAACAGCTGGCCTGGCTGCTGGTTTCCGTGCTGCCGATCATCGTCGCGATCCTGGTCGGGCCGCCGGTCGTCCTCTTCGTCGTCACCCTGCTGACGACGGTGACGCTGCTGGTCGGGATCGTGCGGTACGAGTTGTTCGACGTGAAGCTGATCCTGCGCAGCGGGCTGCTGTACGGCGCGCTCATCGGTCTCGCCGCCGGTGCCTATTTCGCGGCGGTCGCTGCCGCCGGCATCGTGTCGTCCTCCACCGCGGTGCCGACGTTCTTCGCGGCCGCCGTGGTGGCGCTGCTCGCGCGCCCGGCATACATCGGCCTCTCCCGCTGGATCGGCCGGTTCGTGTATGGCGACCGCACCGACCCGGCACGCGCCCTCGGCCGGCTCGGCCCGGGCATGGAGGGCGCGCTCGGACCCGACCTGGACGCGGTGGTCGCCGCGGTGGCCCACTCGCTGCGCTCGCCCTACGTCGAGGTGGTGGGTGCGGACGGTCAGGTGCTGGCGACCGCCGGTCGACCGCAGCAGCATGCGGCGCAGGAGATCGCCCTGAGCCGGGACACCGACCGGGTCGGCACGCTGCGGGTCTGCTGGCGGACACCCACCGACCCGCCGTCGCGCGCGGAACGTGCCCTGGTCGAGGTGCTCGCGGTGTCGGTCGCCGTGGCGGTCCACGCCACCCGGCTCGCCCGGGACGTGGAGGAGTCACGGGCGCGGGTGATCGAGGTGCGGGCGGCCGAGCGCAGCAGGTTGAGGGCGGACCTGCACGACGGCGTCGGCCCGTCCCTGTCGGGGGCCGCGCTCGGCATCGAGGCCGCGTTGCGCACCGACCGGCTCGAAGACACCCGCGAGATCCTGGCAGTGGTGCACGGTGAGATCAAGCAGCTCGTCCGTGAGATTCGTTGCCTGATAGACGATCTCGGCCCTGCCGGGCTGGAGCACGGTCGTCTGCCGGAGGCATTGGCGGCACATGCGTCGGCCGTCAACGCGCTGGGCGTGGTGCACGTGACCGTCGCCGTGGACGCGCTGCCGCCCGTCACCCTCCCGGTCGAGGTGGCGGCGCACCGGATCGCCACGGAGGCGATCACCAACGTGGTGCGGCACTCCGGCGCCACCACGGCGCACGTGTCGTTGCGTTGCGACGAGCGGTCGCTGGTGCTGGAGGTGTCCGACGACGGCGTCGGGCTGGACGGGTCGACGCCGGGTGTCGGCAGGGGATCGATGCGTGAGCGGGCCGAGTCGGTCGGCGGCACCCTCACCCTGGGCGACCGGTCGCCGCACGGCACCTGCGTGCGGGCGGAGCTGCCGCTGCAGGAGCCGCGGTGAGCGCCGACGCGCCCGTCCGGGTGGTCCTGGCGGACGACCACCCGATGTACCGCTACGGAGTGGCGGCGGTGCTGGCCTCCGAGCCGCGGGTCGAGCTGGTCGGCGAGGCGCAGAGCGGGCGGGAGTTGCTCGCTCTGGTCGAACGGACCGGGCCGGACGTCGTCGTCACCGACCTGCGGATGCCGGACCTGGACGGCATCGCCGTCACCCGCGAACTGGGTATGACGAACCCGGACCTGCCGGTGCTGGTGCTGACGATGCACGACGACGACGAAAGCGTCTTCGGCGCGATGCGTGCCGGCGCCAGGGGGTATCTGCTCAAGGGCGCCGACGCGGACGAACTGATCGCCACGATCCGGACCGTTGCTGCGGGTGGCACGGCCTTCGGCCCGTCGGTCGCGCGCCGCATCGTGGGCTTCTACCTGGAGTCCACGAGCCGCTTCGCGCAAGGGGCCTTCCCCGAGCTGACCACGCGCGAACGCGAGGTTCTGGACCTGCTCGCGGCAGGTCGCCGCAACTCGGCGATCGCGGCCACGCTCGGGCTCAGCGACAAGACCGTCCGCAACCACCTGTCGGCCATTCTCACCAAACTGCAGGTGTCGGATCGCTCGGCCGCGATCGTGCGGGCGCGAGAGGCGGGTCTGGGACGCGAGCGGTGACCGATGCGCCGGCCGGTCAGGCCGAAACCAGTTGGCCCCGAAGGAAACCGATGCAGTCGGCCAGGTCCGGGTCGGTCGGCTCCGGCAGCGCGTGTGCGGGCCACCAGCGCACGTCGTCGGACTCGTCCGAGACCGCGATGCGTGCGCCCTCGGGGGCCACGGCGGCGATCCGCAGGTCCCAGTGCGCGGTGCACCGGCCGAAGGCCGCGGTCAGGTCGTGCCGGTGCAGGAAGAGCGCACCGGGCACCGCGCGCAGCCCGTCGATGCCGGACTCCTCGGTCGCCTCACGCACGGCGGCGCCCGCGACGGTCCGGTCGCCCGGCTCGAAGTGCCCGCCGGGCTGCAGCCACAGCCGGGCCTTCTTGTGCAGCACCAGCAGCACCCGCGTCAGGTCGTGGGAGAAGACGACCGCGCCGGCGGTGAAGTGCTCGGGCGGGCCGTCGCGCCAGAGCGCGTCGTCGTATGCCGCGAGGTGATCCACGAAAGCATCCCGGGTGGGGCTGGGAGCAGCCGCGCGAAGCACCTCGAAGGCGTTGTCCCGCAGTGCTTTTCGGCTCTCGTCCGTCACGATCGGCAGGCCGTCGGGCGTCACTCGTCGCCCTGGGCGCCGCCGGAGCCGTCGTCCTTCGTGTCCTTGCCCTCCCGCTCGGCGTCCAGCTCCGCGGTGCCCTGGGCGAGCAACGCCTCCAGGGCTGCGTCGACCTCGTCCGGCGCGGCGGACTCGGTGTCGGGGGACTGGCGGCGGCGCACGTAACCCTGCGGGTCGTCCAGGTCGTCCGCTGTCGGCGCGAAGTCCGGGTGCTTCCACGCGTCGTCCCGCGACTGCTGGCCGAGAGCGTCCTCCAGCTGGGTGAACACCTGCGCGGCGTCACGCAACCGGCGGGGGCGCAGCTCCAGCCCGACGAGGGAGGCGAAGACCCGCTCGGCAGGACCACCGGTCGCGCGGCGGCGCCGGACCGCCTCGGACAGCTGCGTGGTGTGCGGCAGATGCTTGCCCGCCGCCTCGTTCGTGACGACGTCCACCCAGCCCTCGACGAGTGCGAGCAGCGTCTCCAGGTGGGCGAGCGCCCGCTGCTGCGCCTCGGACGGCTCGGCGCTGAACAGCGAGCCCTGCAACGCCTCCTGCATCGCGGCGGGGTCGCTCGGGTCGGCGTCGGCGACGGCACGTTCGATGCCGTCGGTGTCGATTGAGATGTCCCCGGCATACGACTGCACGGCTGCGATCAGCGCCGGGCCGAGCCAGGGCACCGCAGCGAACAGCCGGGCCCGGGCGGCCTCGCGCACCGCCAGGTAGAGGTTGACCTCGCCCGCGTCGACCTCGAGTCCGTCGGCGAACTCCGACACGTTGGCCGGCAGCATCGCCACGCCGTCGGTGAGGGGGAGGCCGACCTCACTGCCGCTGACCAGGTCGCCGGCCAGGGCGCCGACCGCCTGGCCGACCTGCGCGCCGAACATGCCGGCACTCATCCGCGCCATCATCGGCTGCATCTGACCCATCAGCGCGGCCGGGTTGATGCCGGCGGGCAGCCCGAGCTGCTCCGCATCGCCCGGGTCGAGGCGGCGCAACTGTTCTCCCATGGCCTTCTCGATGGCGCCGTTGACCCCGGCCGCGACCGGCTCGACCAGCTGCCGCCACATGGGCATCGTCTGGTCGACCCACTCGGCGCGGCTGAGCGCCTTCGCCGGGCCGATCGCCGGGAAGTCGGTGACTTCGTCCAGCCACAGGTTGGCCACCTGCACGACCTGTTCGACGTCGCGGGTCGCCGCGGCGCCCACGCTGGCGTCACCGGCGGCGGAGACGGTCTTGCGGGCGACGTCGGTCGCGAGCTCCAGGTTGACGGCGCCGTCCACCGGCCCGGACATCATCGCCTGCAGCTGACTCTGCAGCATCTGCATCATCTGCGGGTTCATGTCCTGCACGCCCATCTGTTCCAGCGCGCTCGCCAGCTGATCGTTGCCGGAGTCGCCGCCGAGGATGGATCGCAGCAACTCGGACAGGTCCGGCTGCTGTGCGTCGTCGTCGTCAGGGCGCTCGGGTGGGTTGTTCGACATCTCTTCTCCTGGCCCGGATGGGACACGCGGTCGGCGCGCGCCTGCCTACCGTGAATAGGCTGTCCACTAGACAACCACGAACTCGGCCCCGTCGTTCCGCGACGGCGCCCGTGTTCGCCCTTAGCGCAATCGGGAGAATGTATGACGCAGCCGGACCCTCGCGTACGCCTGGTCGACCTGCGCGACACACCGCTGTCGGTCGACGAGGCGCTGGCCGCCGTCACCGATCCGGCAGCCGGCGGCATGGCGCTCTTCGTCGGGACCGTCCGGCAGCAGGATCACGCGAAAGCTGTTGATCTGCTTGACTACTCGGCACACCCGTCGGCAGTGGACGTGATGCGTGAGGTTGCGGAGTCGGTGGTCACCGACGAGATCACCGCGCTGGCGGCGGTGCACCGCGTGGGCCGACTGCACGTGGGGGACCTGGCCGTGGTGGTTGCGGTGAGTGCTCCGCACCGGGGAGCCGCACTCACAGTTTGCAGGGAGATGATCGACACTCTCAAGCACCGGGTGCCGATCTGGAAGCACCAGGCGTTCAGTGACGGAAGCGACGAATGGGTCGGGCTGTAGGAGATATGGCGGCAGGTACGAACGAGCGGGGCAGGTTGGACGGGGCGACCGGCGGGGGTTCCGAGTCCTCGGGGAGCGTTGGCGCGAAGAAACGGGAGGCCCCACGCAGCCTCAGCCGCTCCAACATCGCCCTGCTGATCACGGCGCTCGTCCTGGTGGTCGCGGTCGCCGCGCTCAACCTGATCCACGTGCCGAAGGTGATCCTGCGGCCCGGGCCGGTGACCAACACCCTGGGCGAGACCGACGGGAAACCGGTCGTCGAGATCAAGGGCGTCAAGACCTACCCGACCTCGGGGAACCTGGACTTCGTCACCATCTCGATGGCGGGTGGGCCGCAGTACCCGGTCAGCGTGATGGAGTGGCTGAAGGCGAAGTACATCGACAACGACGCCGAGATCGACCCCGAGAGCATGTGGTTCCCCAAGGGCATCACCTCCAAGCAGGTGGAGCAGCAGAGCACCTCCGAGATGACCAACTCGCAGGAGACCGCCGAGGTGGTCGCGATGCGCGCGGCGGGCATCACCGTCCCCGAGTCGATCACGGTCGTGCAGTTGCAGCAGGGCGCGGCCGCCGCGGGCGAACTCAAGCCCAAGGATGTGCTGGTGTCGCTCAACGGCAGCAAGGTCACCGACCTGAAGTCGGTCTCGACGACGATGTCGAAGGTCACGCCGGGCGCGACCGTGCCGGTCGTGGTCAAGCGCGCCGGCAAGCAGGTCCGGCTGCGGGTCCCGACGGGCAAGGGCGAGGACGGCGGCGCCGTCTTCGGGATCGCGATCTCCCCGTCATACAAGTTCCCGTACGACGTGAAGGTCAACGTCGGTGCGGTGGGTGGCCCGTCGGCGGGCACGATGTTCACCCTCGCGATGTACGACATGCTCACGCCGGGGGCGCTGACCGGGGGCAAGAAGGTGGCCGGCACCGGCACCATCAGCGAGGACGGCTCGGTCGGCCCGATCGGCGGCATCCGGCAGAAGCTGATCGCGGCGAAACGCGCCGACGCGCAGTTCTTCTTCGCCCCGGGCAGCGACTGCCAGGAGGCCAAGGGTCACGTGCCGAGCGGGCTGACGGTCATCAGGATCAACACCCTGCAGGACGCCCTGAAGGCGCTGAAGCAGATCCGCGGCGGCAAGACCACCGGCTTCGTGGGGTGTGGCTGAGCTCCGGATCCGCACGGGTCCCCATGATGTATCGAAGGAGCAGAGCGGGGTTACTCGAGGGTGACCCGCAGCGCGTGCACCAGGCCCGGCGCGATGTCCTTGCCGACGGCGACCTTGTCGTCGGCGTCGTGGGCGCGCTGGCGTAACAGGCAGATCGAGTCGCCGTCGCGCAGCACGGCGACCAGCAGACGGACGTCGGCCCGGTCGGGGTGTGCGGCCAGCACGTCGGTCGCCTCGGTGGGGTTGTCGGGCAGGCCCTGCTCCGCCTCCGGCGGCACGACGATCCGCTCGATGGCCAGCGCGACACCGTCGACCTCCGGCGGCCACGCGAGTTGCCGCAGCAGGCTCTCGATGTTGGAGGTCTGCGGCAGCCCCTCCTGCTCGATGGTGCTGTATGCCGACGGGTCCGCGCCGCGCAACTGACCCGCGAGGCCCGGCTCCCGCTGCAGCAGATCCTCGTTCCGGGCGATCGCGAACAGCCGCGGAGCCTGGTCCCAGCCGGCAGCGGCGACGTGCCGCTCGGTGTCGATCGCGCACTCCGCGAGCGGGCTGAGCACGGGCTTGGCGACGGGAATCGGGTCCTCGGACGGCATACACCCATGCTGCCGCACGCCGGTGAAACCCAGACTGCTCGGGTCGCCACATAGCCCCGCGGGTTACCGTGTCCCCACCTGACCCATTGCTCACACCCAACTTCGAGGCCGACGTGACTTCTTCGGACGAGCCGACCGGCGGCGACGGGCGCAACCCGGAGCACGCGGGCGCTGTGCGGCGCTTCGGGCCGACGGGTGCGCGTCGGACGCTGATGGTTGCGGGCGCGATCATCGTGCTGGCCGTGCTGGTGCAGGTCTGGGCCAACGTGTGGACCAACAAGCTGTGGTTCGACAGCCTGGGCTTCTCCTCGGTGTTCCGGACCGAGTACCTCACCAAGGCGCTGATGTTCCTCGGTGGCGCGCTCATCGTCGGCGGGCTGATCTGGTTCAGCATGTGGATCGCGTTCCGGCAGCGGCCGATCTACGCGCCGTCGACCGGCGACCTGGACGCCATGGACCGCTACCGAGAAGCCATCGAACCCA